>JBBIMI010000004.1:0-46850 GCA_037444485.1 Microcaldota archaeon | reverse complement strand
CAGTGAATCAACTCCAGTATACTTTAAAGTTAACTTGGGCGGCCCAACCCCAACTTCGAGTCCAAGCGCGACTCCTAGTTCTACTTCAACTCCGAGTCCAAGCGCGACTCCTAGTTCTACTTCAACTCCGAGTCCTACTCCGACTCCAGGCGTAAACACGCCAGTAATCTACTCGCCGCAAGCTGGAAACACTTATTCTTCCAGCATGGTGCCATTCGAATTCAGCGTTACAGGCTCTTTCCAACAATACTCTTGCTCGAAAACTTTCGATGGCACGACGACCCCGCTTGGAACAGTAAACAACGGCGTTTCTTACGCTGACACGCTGTCTGACTTGAGTGAAGGAATGCACTCTATTCTAGTAAACTGCAGCGCGTCGCAAGCACCCCAATACTATGCGGCTTCAAACACTGTTAGCTTCACGATTCAAACAACTGGCGGCGGCGGTCCCGGCGGCGGTGCCGGCGGCGGTGCCGGCGGCGGTGCAGTGCAGTGCAGCGCGGATTCCGATTGTCCGACTGGATTGTTCTGCACTGGACAAGGCTACTGCGCTTTATGCTATTGTCAGAAAGACAACTTGTGCAACCCGTGTTGTTCTAAACCGAAAATCAATGTGGAAGACCCTGATTGCACTACTCCAGGCGGAACTCAAGTGACTCCGAGTCCAACAGGACTACCTTCAGAATTTCCTGAACAGCCGGAATGGCCTGAAACTCCTGCGCCGACGGTTCCGACTACTGCGCCTAAATACGCGTTGTCACTCAAGTGCGCTAACGCGCCCGCAGGCGAGAATGCGAGCGTTAACGCGTTTTTAACGCGTGACGGAACGCCGGCGTGCGACCCAAGCATGCAAGCAAGCGTGGTTATGCCTGGCGGCGAGAAACGAGTTTTGACTCTCGCTGATTCAAGCAACTGTGTTTCGAACGGCGCGCACGTTTTCGTTGCAAGCGGCCTGAAACCTGGAAATTACCAAGCAATTGTTTCTTCGCTTGGTGGTTCAAGCGCGAAGTGTGTTTTCCGCGTTCTTGAGCCGACAGCTGCGCAAGTGCCTTGGGAGCTTGCTGGCTTGATTGTAATAATAGTTGCCGCGATTGCTGGAGGTTACTATTATTACAAGAAAAAGAAAGGCAGCGCGAGAAATCCAGCGCCTCAAGAACAAGAATCCCAAGAAGAATAAATTTTTTTCTTTTTTTCTTTTGTTTTTTCTTTTGTTTTTTTTCTTTTATTTTAATTTTTTTCTTTTTTTCTTTTGTTTTTTCTTTTGTTTTTTTTCTTTTATTTTCTTTATTTTCTTTTTTTGTTTTCCTTATTTTTTCTTTATTTTCTCCATTATTTTTCTTTGTTTTTTGAGGAAAGGGAGGGTTTTAAGTTTTGCGTGTAAATAAAGTTTTGTGCGTAAATAATTTAGAGTCGGAAAAATTGCTTAAACAAAAAAATATTGAGAGAAAATGCTTGGAGGACGGAGAAAAAAATAGGAAACACGAAAAAAATGGGAGAGTAGGGGAAAGAATTGAAGGAAGACGAAAAAGAATTGAAGGAAAATGAGGAAGAACCGAGAGAAGAAGGGGAAGTTAACGAGTTAAAAAATTATTTGGAGGCAGCGCGCGTTGCGGCGAGCGTGCGCGCTATAGCGCAAGACCTCGTTAAGCCCGGAGTAACGCTGTTAAGCGTTGCTGAAGCGCTGGAAAACGAGATAATCGCTGCGAAAGCGAAACCCGCGTTTCCAATAAACATTTCTTTGAATGCGGCCGCAGCGCATTACACGCCCAAGGCAGGCGACGAAAAAGTTTTCGGTGAGAAAGACCTAGTAAAGATTGACGTGGGAGTGCACGTGAACGGCTTCATCAACGACTCCGCGATTTCCATAGACTTAAGCGGCGAGAACGCGAAGCTCGTCGAGGCAAGCGAACGCGCGCTTGAAAACGCGATTTCAGTCATGCGGGCTGGCAAGAACTCGCGTGACGTTGGAGCTGAAATTCAAAAAACTATTGAAGAATTCGGTTTCAAGCCAATCGAAAACTTGTGCGGGCACTCGCTTGAAGCTTTTTCTATTCACGCCGGCATCGAGATTCCGAACGTGCCGCGCGGAAACCACGTTTTCGAGGAGGGAGAGGTCTTTGCAATCGAGCCTTTCGCGACGACGGGCGCTGGCCGCGTTGAAGAAGGAAGCGTTTGCGAGATTTACTCTGTCGCGAATCCGAAGAACGTGCGGCTGCCGCAAAGCAGGAAGCTCCTCGAAATAGCTTTAAACGATTTTCACGTTCTCCCATTCGCTAAACGTTGGCTAGCAAAGAGGATGTCGTTGCCGTCCGCAGAACTCGCGTTAAACGACTTGCTGCGGCAGGACGTGTTACGCGAATACCCTGTTCTCGTAGAAGTGAACGCGGCGCTCGACGCGCTCGTGTCGCAGGCTGAAGTGACTGTGCTCGTGGAAAAGGATTCGGTGAGAGTGCTCGGTTGAAAAAATTTTCGTGGAGTGCGGAGGATTTGTGGAATCCAGAGAATTCGTGGGCAAGGGAATTCACGGGAACTCGCCGGAATGGAATTCGTCGGAATCCTGTAAATCGCGAATCGCGAGTAATCACAAGTTTTTAAAACGCTTATTGAGTTTGATTAATGAATTGGTTACGCAATCGTTGTTACTCAATAGTTGGTTACGCGATTGCTTGTACTTCGTGTACTTCGAACAGCGCTCGCGGTTTTGAAAGCTGCTGAACGCCGAAGGAGAGTGATTATCAAGTTGTCTTTGAGGGAAAAACTCGAGGCCGCAACGCACTCGCGCGCAAAGCCGCCGGTGCACGCGCAAGCGACGACTGCGCCCGCGCCCGTGCAGCGCAGCGTTGTCGGAAAGCAAATTACTATAACGCTGCCTTCTATTTCAGTGCACGCGAGTAGAGACTTTCAAGCCAAGCTGCCTTTCCTCTTGCTTTTGCTCTTGACTTTCGCTTTTTCGCTCGTGATGTTTGAAAAAGCGAATTTTCACTCTACTGACTTAGTTGACTTCAACCGCTTGCAGTACAACATTCAAAAGTTTTGGAGCGTTTCATTCATTGTTTTCCTGCTTCTCTTCGCGTTCGCGCTAGCGATTGCGGTTTTTTACGGCTTCGGGCAAGGGTGGCTGCTCGCCAGCCTCGTCCTACCAGTTACCTTAATCCCAGCAATAATAATCGCGTTGTTCTACCCGAACGCGTTAATGCTGCCCTTCATCGTCTTCGCGCTTTCAGTTAGTGCAGCAGCGTTAATCGCTTCATTCTACTCGTCAGAAGCAGGAAAAAAAATTTCGTCGATTTGGACAACGCTTGAAATCGCGTTGCTGTTATTCATCGCATTAACTTTCGCGGTTTCTTTTGTTAAAATCGCTTCAAACAAGGACGCTTACGTGAACCAATTCATTGAAAGCGGAGTAGCAGCAGCGCTTTCGCTGCAAGGCGCAAGCGCCGCCGGCGGCGGAATGCAGACGCTGTCGCTTGACGTCGCGAGCTTGCTCACGCCAGAAGCAGTTAAGAGCGCGGTGACGCGCGACGAGATAGCGCGAGTCATAACTATAGAACGGGTTCGCGCAGCGCTCTTGAAAGGCATTCCGGGTTGGAACTCGATTTCTAATAGAAGCGTTTTTGAAGAGGACGTGCGGCAAAAGCTTATTGACGACGTTTACGCTAACGTCGGCACCGACATCCCAACCATGCTTTCAGACTTGAAAATGCAGACCCAAGTTAGCCGCGTTGGTGGGAATATAACGCAATCGTTTTCGCCTTTAATCTCGTCCTCGACTAAAGAATTGTTGGGTAGAATGCCTTGGTTCGTCGCGTTTTACAACAACTTTTCGCTCGTCATGGCGATTCTAGTAACGAGCATCGCGGCATTCTTCGCCTTCATCGCACGCGTTTTCGCCACACTGTTCGCTTGGCTATTAAATAAAATGTATTATTAAAATTAAATTTATTAAAATTAAATAAAATGTATTAGTTATTAGTGAAAATTGGTGTATTAGCGGAAAGAGGGAGAAAAGTTGGGATGGAAAGAAAAGCGGGGAGAGAATACAGCAATCAGTTTTTCTTTTAGTCTAGTTTTCTTTTAGTCTAGTTTTATTTTTCTCGTTCCACTCTTCTTTTTCGTCCAGGATTTTAAGGAAGATTTCGCCGAAAAACTCGTCCTGCCAAGCAGCCAGCTTTTTTTCTTGAATCAAGTGTAATACTGGCAGCAGTTCGTGCGCTACCATGATGTTGTCTGGTGGAGCGTGGCCGTTGAGTTCTTTGCGCGCTGCAGCTACGAGCGCCGAGAACAACAACAAGTTTTCCTCGTCTTTGAGTGCAAGCGCGCGTTCGAACACGCTTTTCATTCGCTCGTTCATGCTTTGCTTTGGAAGCTCGAGTTCGAGGACAGTTGGTTCGAACGCGACGCCGCTTGCCGGCAGCAAGCGTTTGCCTTGCCGCATCACTTCTTCGACAGCGCGCATTAGTTCCTGCAGCGTGACGCGGCGCGCGCGCGGGCGGTTCGCGCGTAAAACGAGGTCCGGAATTTCTTCTTCAATCAGCGTTGGCGCTTCCTCGCTTTCCACGAGTGTTTCTTCTTCTTCGAAGTTGAGTGCTTCTGCTTTAAAGCGAAGCAGCAGCGCGCTTGCGAGAATCACGTTTGCGGGAATGCGTAGGTCGAGTGCTTGCAGCGCGCGCACGCGCGCGAGGTAAGCGTCCGCGACTTTGCATAAGTCTATGCTCCAAGGATCCATTTTTTCGCTGGCAACGAGTTCCGTGAGTAACTCGCGCCAAGTGGGTTGTACGACTATCTCAAGCAAATCTATTTTCTCGTTTGCTTGAGTTTGTGGTTGTGTTTGTGGTTGTGTTCGCGGCTGTGTTTGTGACTGGAAGCCTACATTCTGGTTTTCAACGATGGACATGTCTCGATTACGCTCGTTACGCTCTCTAATTTTTTTTGAAGGTGGTTACTTCGATTTAAAAGTAGTTAAAAGTAGTCTGGCGGCGTTTAAAATAGTTTCGAAAAAGCGGAAGCGAAGCCTAGATTTTTAGTGCTTCCCACAATACTTCCTCGCGGGAATTCACGCTCAAGCCAGCATCGCTTATTTCAAGCGGGTGGACGCGTTTATCATGGTTCGTGCCACGCATTTTGCGGACGAACAAACTGCGGTAAGGCGGAAAGAAGAAAAGTTGGATGATGCCGTCTACAAGGAATTCCTCGACTCCGAAACGCGAAACATCGTTCTTGCCGCCGGCTGTTTCAACTGTAAGCAAGGTAGTGCAATTGATTTTGCGGAGTTCATCGATTAAGCGGTAGACCGCGTAACGCATTTTCGCAACGTCAGTAATCCAAAACGAGAATGCTGTTATGGAGTCGATGACGAGTCGCTTGGCATTGTTTTCGCGTGCTTTGTCGACGATGCGCGTCACTTGCTCTTCAACGTTTTCCTTCATTTCGGGAGTGGGTTCAAACTTGTATATCTTCAGTAATCCTTGTTTTTCGAGAGTCATGAAGTCCCACTTGAAGCGCTGCATGTTCCACCACAAGTTGTGTGGGCCCTCTTCGAGAGTAACGTAAACGCTGGGCTCGCGGAACTCGCGCGCGCCGGCATACAAGTACTCGAGGCACAAGATGCTTTTTCCAGTTCCAGCAGTTCCACTAACCATTATGCTGCTGGACTCCGGAAAACCGCCTTCAATGAGCTCATCTAACCCGGGAACCCCGCTTTTCACGCGCTTCAAAACAGCCATTTTCCTAAAAAAACCTTTTTTCTTGTTTTATTCTTATTTGTTTTATTCTTTCTTTCTTGTTTTATTCTTATTTGTTTTATTCTTTCTTTCTTGTTTTATTCTTTCTTTCTTGTTTTACTCTGTTTTATTTTTTTACTCTGTTTTATTTTTTCCTGCTTTATCCTTAATAACCTTCAATCGCAGTTATTGTTTTTTGTTTTATTGTTTTTTGTTTTTGTTTTTTTGTTATTTTTTTATTGTTTTTTAGTCATTTTTTTATTGTTTTTTAGTCATTATCTGGTTGTAATCGTGTTTTAGTTGCTTTAGTTACGTTACTTAAGTTAATCTAGTTACTGTAGCGAGTTAAAAAAGCGTTGCGTTTCGCCGCGAACGCGAAGCGTGCTTTGCGGCGTTGGCGTGCTTTGCGGCGTTGGCGTGCTTTGCGGCGTTGGCGTGCTTTGCGGCGCGCTACATTTAAATATTTTTTTTAATATTTTTGGGGATTAACGATTTTTCGTGGTCTTGTGCTTACCGCGTCCAAGGAAGGATTGGGAAACGCGTTTGCAGCGTTCGCCGCGTTCTTCATTCTAGTTGTATTGCTCTTCAACTTTGTTGCTTCAAGCAAGCGGCTCGTCGGTCCAACGGTTTTGCTTTTCGGATTACTGCCGTTGATTCCGGTAAAGCTCGTGGGGCGTTCGCTCAAGTCAATCGGCGCCGACGTCATTTACGGCATTGTCGACGGAGGGATTCTCGGCGTTTTCGCTTTCGCAGGCGCTTCACTTGCCGGCGTTGTCGGCGCTGTTTTCGGCAGCGCGGCCGGCAACGCTTTGTCTGACGGCTTCGGCGGATTGTGGGAAGGTGCAGTCGCGTCTTGGCTTCGCGCGCGCGGCATTTCTGAAGCGCGCACTCCATTAAGCGCGTCAATGGGTAAAATGTCTGGAGTCGCGCTCGGCGCAGGCAGCGTGCTTACGCTGGCTTGGACGCTGCTAGGACTTTAAGAAAAAAAGAAGAAAAATAAAAGGCAAAGAAAAAAAGAAGAAAAAATAAAAGGCGTTGAGTAAACTAAATTATTTTGTCGCCGTTTTTGAGGATGTGAATAACGTTTACCGGGCATGCTTCAGCAGCGCTTTTGTTCAACTCGAAATCTTTTTCTTCGATTTCGAGTTCAGTCCAACCACTTGCGCTCGCGCTCGGCTTTGCGCCCTTCAAATCGCTTTTTCCGTCTTCGTTCATGCTCCAGAACTCTGGCGCTACTGCAGTGCAAGCAGCGCATCCAATGCAGTTCGGCCTGTCGTGCTGTATTTTCACCACCAATGTTTTTAACACCTCTCAAACTTAAAACAAGCGTTAAACCCGCATTTTCACGTTTTAATGATTTTGTTTTTTTTGTTTTGTTTTTTTTTGTTTTGTTTTCGTTTTTTTCTTGTTTTATGATTTCATGCTTTTCGTCGCTTCTTTATTTTTGTACGCGAGTTATTAATCGCTCCCAATAAGCGTCCACGCGCTTTTGCACTTCTTTGACGTCTTCAGGAGTCAAGTGCTTGAAACGCTTTTGCAGCTTTAAATACTCTTCCACTGGCTTGGGCGGGGTCGGGTTGAAGTTGAGTTTCATTACGTTTTTCTCGTACTCTAGAAGCGGCCACATGCGCGTTTGGACTGCTAGCCGCGCGACTTGAGCGGTGAGCCCGCCGTCAAAACCCGCACCCAACGCGCAAGGCGCATTCACGTCAATAAACCGCGGCCCGCGCAACTGAATCGCTTTTTTGAGCTTCATCTTCAAGTCGGCGATGAATGCGATGCTTGCAGTCGCCGCGTAAGCAGGCTCGTGCGCAGCAACTATTTCAAACAACGGCTTTCTGTCAGTAGTCTTGCCGTGCAGTTTGCTGCCTGCCGGAGTAGTCGTAGTCGCAGCGCCGAACGGAGTCGCGCCACTCTTTTGCACTCCAGTGTTCGCGTAAGTCTCGTTGTTATAACAAACGTATAGGACGTCGTCTCCGCGTTCAAGCATTCCGCTCAACGCGCCGAAGCCAATGTCGTAAGTCGCGCCGTCGCCAGCGATGACTACAACGCGCGTGTGCTCGTTGCCGCGCGCGCGCAGCGCGGCGGCGATTCCGCTCGCGACTGCAGCAGTGTTTTCGAAGAGAACGTGGATGTAAGGCAAGCGCCAAGCACTCGTCGGGTACTGCGAGCTCGTGATTTCCATGCATCCGGTCGCGTTGACGACTATCGCGTCTTTGCCGAGCGCGTCCGCCACTTGAATCATGGTAGTGCTCGGCCCGCAACCGGGGCAACCAAAGTGGCCTGGCGCGAACAAGTGCGTTTCAGTCGTTTTAGTCATCGTAACCCACTTTTAACTTCGTTTTTTAATTTAATGCTTTAACTTCAGTAAACGCCTTTAATCCACTCGTTGACGGGCTTTCCGTCCTCGAGTTTTCCGAAAATTTCTTTAAACAACATTCTATTAACTTCGCGTCCGCCGAGCGCGCCGTGAAAACTTGAAACAACTGCGTTCGTGCCAGCAAGCGCTTCGCAAACTTCCGCGTAAACCGGTGGCACGCCGCCGGGACTAAAGTCGCGTTCGACAACAGCAATTTTTTTTCCAGCGAGCGAACGCGACAATTCCTCGCGGGGAAAAGGCCGCAGTGCGCGCAAGCGCAGCACGCCCACCTTCTCGCCAGCTGCGCGGAGTTCTAGCGCGGAGGCTTTCGCGTTTCCCGTTGCGCTACCTAACCCGACTACAACGCGTTCTGCGTCTTCCACTTGCAGCGCGTCAATCAAGCCGTTACCGTAATTCCTGCCGGTGAGCTTCGCGTACTCTGCATGCGTTTCGATAATGGTTTTTTTTGCGTTCTGCAAGTCAGCGTCGAGGTCTTCGCGGAAATCTTGATAGTATTGCGGGGGAGCGTAAACTCCAAGCGAAACAGGGTTTTCGGGGTCGAGCTTGACTTTAGGCTTGAATGCTGGAAGAAATTTCTTGATTAGCGCTGCGTCCGGAATCTCTAGTTGTTCGACCGCGTGCGTGAGATAGTGGCCGTCAACGCAAACCATTACTGGAATCAAGGTTTGTTCAGCAATCTTGAATGCTACTGGAATCGAGTCTACTGCTTCTTGATTGCTTTCGCAATAGAATTGAATCCACCCTGAATCGCGTTCTGAAACAGAGTCTTGCTCGTCATTCCAAATGTTGAGGGGCGCGCTCACAGCGCGGTTTGCTACCAGCATTACGATGGGTAAACGCATTCCGCTGGCTGCAAACAACGCTTCATGCATCAGGAAGAGTCCCTGCGCGCTGGTCGCGGTGAACGCGCGTCCGCCTGCCGCGCTCGCACCCACGAGCGCGGACATTGCTGAGTGTTCCGACTCGACTGCGAGATAGTTTTTTAGTGCTCCGTCCGCGTAATGCTTTGCGAGGCGTTCTGCAACGTGCGTGCTTGGAGTTATTGGGTAGCACGCCGCGACGTCGATGTCGCACGCTGCGACGACGTCGGCAACCGCGTAAGCGCCTTCCATTGTTTTCAAAACCATTGTTTGGAGAACCTTAAATCTTTTCTTAAATCTTTTCTTCTTGAATCATTTTAATGCATTTTACTGGGCACTCGTTCGCGCACAGCGAGCAGCCTTTACAGTAGTCGTAATCAATGTCGGGAATTTCGCCGGGAACACCCATTATTCCTTCCGGACAAAAGTTTTGGCAAATCCCGCACTTGATGCATTTCTTTTCGTCCACGACTGGTTTGAACGCCTTCCACTCGCCTGTCTTCACGCTAGTTGTTGTGCCCGGCTTGCTGTACGGAACCTTCACTTTTTTTTCAACTCACAATTCTTTCGCGAAAAAAATTTTTTCTCCTTCAAACAAATCAAAGCATTCTTGCACTACTGAAATGTTTTCTTCCGCAGTCTTCTGCGGAAATCGTTCTTCGAGTGCTTTCTTTATTGCTTCCAGTCCAACAACGTCAGTTGCCTTGGCGAGCGCGCCGAGCATTACAGTGTTCGTAACGAGTTTTTTAAAGTGCTTCAACGCGATTTCGTTTCCGTCGATAGTCATGATTTTCGCGCCAGCTGGCACACGCAATTCTGGCAAGCGCGTCTCGTCGTGCGCGTTGACTAGAATCAAACCGTTTTCGCGCAGTCCCGCGGCGACGTCGACAGCGCCGATGACAGTCGCGTCCGCGACTACGACGACGTGCGGCTGTCGCACTTGCTCGTGAATAGTGATTGGTTTTGCGGAAACGCGGCAGTAACTCGTGACTGGCGGCCCGCGTTTTTCGCTTCCGAAAAACGGGAATGCTTGCGAGTACTTGTTTTCGAATCCCGCTGCTACAGCGACTAAGTCAGCTGCAGTAACGATTCCTTGTCCTGCGCGTCCGTGAAAACGAATTTCAATCATTTCAATCAAACTCGCATGTCGAATGGTGGAATATTGTCGTTAATATTCTCGTTAAAATCGTTCGACTCCTGGTGGAAGAAAACAACTAGTTATTTTCAAATGAAAGGATTATTAAAAACTTTTTTTTCAAGCCTTTTTTCGTCAATCAGCGACCTAACATTTTTTTTTCGAGCTTGTGGTGCCAAGCAAACTCCCGCCGCCGTTTCCACGCAAAAAACAGGGACAAAAGCAAAAGAATGATCACGATTGCGAGTGATGTGTTGCGAACGAGGGTAACTGTCTTAGCCCGCGCTATGCGTTGATCTAGCGAATCTCTAGCTGCAACACCGTAATCCCACGCTGAATCAAAATTGCCTGCAGCCAACTGCTGCCTCGCCCTGTCGTAAGCACTCCTCTCCGCATCGGTATTCAACCCAAGGCTTTGCGCTTCACTAAATAGACTTGAAACCTTGTCCAACAAGTCCTCCACGTCCTTCAACTTCACTTTCGGCGTAGGCGTGGGTGCGAGCGTTTGTTTTATTGACGGCGTGACGAAAGGCGTTGGGAAGAGCGTGATTGTAGGCGTTACACTCGTGTTTGCAGTTGAACTTGGACTAAGCGTCGACATTAGGGTTGGAAAGATTGTTGGATTGGGCGTTGGCGCTTGGCAGTCCGGATCGCTTTGCCCGATTATCGTACAACAAACGTGGCAAACGCCGTCGAAACTGCAAGAGCAAGCGACGCAAACGCCGCCATTGCAGTACTGCCCGCTGGGACACTGCGAGTTGTCGGTGCACTGAGGCCCGCCGCCCCCGCCGCTTGGGGTTGGTGAAGGCGTGGGCGCTACTCCAGCCACGCTGAAGCTTCTGGTTTCAGAAACATTAGTCAACTGCCCGTCGGAACAATTGATGAACCAAGTGTGGTTTCCGGCAATAATTCCGTTTATCAAAAAATCGGTTAGCGTGTTGTTAAGCGTAGAGCTGTTCGTTTGGTTTAACACTGAATTCAAGAAAATAGAGCAAGAGAACGTGGTATTCTGGTCGTCTGTTGCAGTAAAGTTAAAGTCTCCATTTATAGTTCCATTTACAGTATCATTGTACTGCGTGTCATTCGCTGGCTGGTTTAACGCGATTTGCGGTGGTTTGTTTGCAGTCACGTAAAAACAATGCGTGTTTTCAGGCATCGAAGCGTTCAAACTAGCGAGAGTATCGTTCGCGTACTGGTTCCAGCAAATGGTTTGCCCAACGCTTCCAACAGTGTTGATAGTAGTGTTACACCAACCGCTTGCCGCGCCTGCGAAAACGCAAGCGCTGACATTCGTCCACACGCCAGTTTGATTGCTCCTGAATACTGCGGTGTCCAAACCGCTTCCCGCGTCAGTCCAGTATACGTAAATGTTGACGATCGTTCCCTCGTACGTAACGCCGCCTGCGCTGTCGTAATCTGGTCCGTAAGACGGCTGCGTCGCGTCCACAGTCAAGAGCCTGGTTTCGCTCGTGTTCGACAGCGAGTTCGTCGAGTAGCACGTGATGTTGTAGTAGTAATAACCGTCGCTTGCTGTTGAAACATTGAAGTAGAAGGGCGTTGCGTTGCTTATGGTTGTGTTACCAACTGTGAATGTGTTGTAGTTGAGGGTTGCATTAATTAATGGAGTACTCAAAGACTTGCAGATTCCGGTGATGTTCAAGTAGCGTTGTGTTGTCCAAGTGTCGTTAGTTGGCGTAAGTATGGTTACTTCGTAAGGCCTTGTAGGTGTCTCGAACGCTAGAGAATAGCTTTCGTAAGTTGATACAGTGGTGTCCGCCGTTAGTGCCGAGTCGCCGTAGTTATAGTGATTTAAGCCGGTCCAGTTGAATGAACCTATGTCAAAGTTGCTATTTAAGCGCAATGACAGTATGCGGACGTCCGTCGAGTCGCCGGGGACAGTGTAACTGGTTATCCACCTGCCCCTTCCAGCGTAACTCCCGGAAACAGTTGTAGTTGCGGAAGTACATTGCGGTGTGCAACTCCGGTTACTCAAAGTTGTTCCAGTAGCATCCGTGTCCCAAACGATTTGACCTCCGCTTGGAGGCACTGGATTCCAGGCAAAGTCGGCTGGTCGCGCCGTTTTAATGTCTACGCTAGTGTCGAGGTCTGAAGTAACGCTCCAAGTAGTTCCACTCCAATAAGCAGTATGCAGGTCTGAGCCGCTGTCTACAATAACAACTTGCAAGTCGTCAGAGAGCGGGTCTGCTTTTACGGTCAACCAGTAAGCATCATTATTGCTTGGGTCAATGTCGAAAGTGATGGTTGTAGACCAACTGGAACCATTCCAAAACTTAGTGTTAACATTACCCGAAGTTCCGTCTCCGCCGAGCGCGGTTCCATTGCTGCCGTCTGAAGAGTAAATTACGCCCAGAGCTTCGTAGCCGTTGGTGGCGGTTGCGGTTCCGGAAACTTGGGTTTGATTCGTCCACGCGGTTCCATTCCAAACCCACGCGTTAATGTCGGTGTTGTTGCCGTCGAAACCGGCGAGAATCAACTCTTCGCTTGTCGGCTTTGGATTGCCAGCCATCGAAATCCAAGTGTAGTCGACGTTAGTCGCATGGCCGGCGTCGTCAATGTATTGTTCTTGAATGCCGGAGAAGTCCGTCGCGTTCGCTGGAAGTATTTTGTAAGCCAAGTCGCGCGACGCGTTCGAACTCTTGTCAGCGTAAACCAAGACCGCATCCCCGGTCGCGCTTTCGAACGCAAAGTTGAAGCCTCTGAAGTGGGTTGCTGGAGCAGTAGTCCAAGTTCTGCCAATGTTGTTTGTAACAGTCCAGGATGCGGGATTCCAACAAGATGAATTGCATGCATAAGCGTCCAGATAACCGTCGTCGCTAAGCGTGACTAGAATCATTTTCTTGGAAACAGGAGAAGCTTTGATGAGTGCTTCACGAATCGGCGAGCCTGCAGTTGCCAGTTCTTGTTCAGCACCCCAAGCTTGAGTTGAAGAATTCCACAGCCTGATTTTGGGGCAGTTTAAAAGGTTTACAGCGCAGGCACCAGTGTTCGAACGGTAAGCTGCTATAGCTAAAGTATCCGCGGCGTTAACTAACCCTGCAAGGAAAATGCTGGAGACTATAGCCGCGAAGAGAAAAGCAAACGCAATGTTTTTTTCTACCTTCATCATTTCACTGAAAGCCGAACTAGGCCAGCGCCGTCTGCAGCGCGCAGAGCGCAAATTGGCAAGACGCCTGCTAGCAACAATAGGTTTACTGTGACTGCTACCGCTATATTTATTTTTCAACCTTTTTTCTTGACTAATTTTGTCTAACTAAATAAAATATAGTCAGAATAAATATAGTCAGAAAGCGTTTAAAAAAGCTTGTTTTCTCGTTTTTTTTTGAGCCGCGCTTTTCAAGCTTTTTTCAGTTTTTTCGGGCCTTGTTTACTGCCTTAATGTTTTCGAGCGTGTAATGCTCGAGGTTTCGCGCTTGCCTTTTGCTTAAACGCTCTATTGCGGTGTTCCAGTGGATTGAAACCAAATCGCTTTTCCCAGCGTTGAATCCAATGCCTTTCGAAAGCGTTAGCTTTGCGCGCTTCAAGTAAAAAAGCCCGCGCGCGTTTTTAGCGAGCTTGACGCCGTCTACTTCAACGCGCGCGCCGCGGACGCGTGTCACCCTACCCCATTTTACTAGGCAGGAGTCCGTGTTTTCAAGAGTCGGCTTGAGTTTTTTTGTGACGAACTTGACGTAAAGCCCGTGGAACGAGTGGTGTGGAACGGAGTTTTCCGGAATTCGTGATGCTGCGAGCTTTGCCCTAGCGCGCGGCAGCAAGCCAGGTGCGCTCAAGTCGCGCAAAATCATTTTCGCGATTTCTTTCCGCGGGACTTTTCGCAGCAGCTCGTTTCCAAGCCAGTATGCTTCGATGACTTTGTAGTCGAATGGTTTGAGGTGGTTGCAGCGGGCGATGAGTTTGAGGTAGGCGTAAAGGCCGTAGAAGCTTTCAAGTCGCTTTTTGACTTCCGCGATTTCGCGCGTTTTCTTTTCTTCGACCAACTCGCGGAATTTTTCGTGAGAATCAGGCAGTCCGCAGTAGCCGAGCTTGTTAGTAATGAATGAGTACTTGCAGGCGAAGGTTAACGCCTCGAATTCGCTCGCAAGCCTACTTCTAGCGTTTTTCGGCAAGTGAAGCGCCTCTTGCTTTCAAGAGTTGTTGGAATAACGCCTTTTCGACAGCGAGAATCACGCCCAGCGTGATTAAAGCGCTTGCGGCAATTTCAACCAGCGAAATCCTCCCTAAAACCGCTGCGGAAAGCAGCACGGTGATTGGCTGGCCGAGCATGAGAATCGCAGTAGCGCGCGAAACGTCGATAGTCTTGAGGCCAGAGTACCAAAATGTGACGTAGCCGAACAACAACGGCATCGTCAACAAAATCCAGCCGGCTTGCGGAAGCGAAAGACCCGCGGCTTTCGCCAAGCCGCCCGTAGCCGCGAGAAAAGCGAGCATGAAAAGCGCGCCGAAAAACATTCTGCCGAATGCCACAATTCGTCCGTTCAACTCGCTCGTGTTCAAAATGCTTTTCGCGAAAACGTTTTCTACGCTCCATAACAATACCGCCGCGAAAACGATTAAGTCCGCGGTTGTAAAGCTCGAAATATTTAGGGAAAGTAATAGGTTTCCCGCCAGCAAGAGTCCTGCAGCTGCGAGGAATGTTTTTCCGGGTTTTTCCTTGAGAAAAACAACTGCAAGCAGCGTAGTCCAGACGAACATCGTCTTGTGAATGAAGCCCGCGTTCACCGCGCTGGTCTGCGTCAACGCGTAGAAAAACAAGAGAAACGGAACGCTGCCGCCCACGAGTCCGAGCGCGGCGAGCTTCACCCAATCTTTTCTCGAAAGCGCTTTTACGCTCTTCCACTCTTTCAGCAACACAATCAGCCCGACGAGAAGAAAAGAGACGGAAAGATTTCTGAAAGTAGTCAAAACGAACGCGTCGATGCCTTTCACCGCAAAGCTGTTGGCGAAAATGCTGACTCCGCTCACTACCGCCGTGAGAAGGGCGAACAGAACACCCTTGTTTTCAAGCTTCATGATATTTGTTTTAATTGAAGTTGTTTAATAAACATAAACCTCGCGTGGTTCTAATGAAAAAAACCAAACGGAAAATGCTGGTTTTCGGCAATCCGCTCCTTAGTTTCGACTCGCTGCCGTTGCGGTTGCTGCCGCGCTTGCGTGCAGAGTTTCCGGAAATCGAGTTTAAGGAAATAGATTCTGTTGAAGACTTAGAGAAGGAAGGCAGAAACCTGCTTATTCTGGACTCTGCCGATGGAATCAAAAAAACGGTAGTCGCGAAGTCGGTCGAAGGGCTGGAGGCTAGAAAGCTTTTTTCGTTGCACGACTTCGGCTTGGCCCACTACCTCAAGCTCTTGAAAAAAGCCGGACTAGTGGATTCGGTAGTGATTTTCTGCGTTCCGAAAAACGCTGGCGAAGAAAAAACATTCCGCGAGTTAAAGGCATTGTTTAAAACAATTTTTTGATGATTTGCCTTAATGTCCGCGGGGCCGCCTTTGTCGTTCGCTGCCCTTCGAGTATACGCTAAGCAAAATCCTTCCTCTTTTTTTAATCAATCGCTTCATTTCCTTTAAAACAATTTCTTTATTCTTTCCGAAATTCCCGAAAGTGTTCCAAGTAGAGATTATAACGTCAAAGGTTTCATCGGGAAAACGAGTTTTTCCGCGTTTTTCGCGAATAATTCTACATTCGGAACGCCTTTAAGGCGTTGTTCCGCATCTTCTATTTCTTTTGCATCGAAATCTATTCCGACAACTTTTTTGCAAAATGGCGCTAATTCTTTATTTTCTGCCCCAACCGCAGCCAACGTCTAAAACAACGTGCTCGTTTTCAAGAAATTTTCTAATCTCAGCAACTTCTCTTTTGCGCAATTCGGTAAGCTCTGGAAAAACTTTTGCTAGCCCGCCGTAAACTTCTTTAGAACGCCCTAATTTTCTTATTGCACCCGATATTTCTTTCCACCTTCAAAGCCACTTTATTTTGAGGAAATGCGAGGCGCAACTCATGCACGGGTCGTAAGCGCGAATCAAGTGCTCGATTTCTATTTGAATCTGGTGCCTGTCAGCCTTTTTCTTCAAAAGCGCGTTCACGAGCTCGGCAATGTCCTTCTCCATATTAACTTGGTTTTGTTGAGTGGGAATCACCAAATCCGCCTCGGCGATTTTGCCGTCTTGCGTGGTGGAAAGCGCGTAGTAAAGCGTGCCTCGCGGCGCTTCGATTACGCCGATGCCGGTTCCTTTCTTCGGGCGGGCTTCGGCGCGCGGTTCTTCCTTGAAGTCGAGCGACTCGAGTTTTTCGACGCTGGAGTCGATGCAGTGCAGCATTTCGATTGCTTGTGCGAGGTTGTTGTCGAAAATGTTGTACGAAGGAAAGTTTTTGAGGAACTTGGCCGCGTCTTTACGCGTGTTCTTATGCAGGCTTTTCTTGTTTAAGTTCAAGCGCGACAAGGCACCAACTCTGTAGCCTTGGCCTTCGAACGTGAATCCGGTTGCTTGCGAATAGGGAATCACGATTCTCTTAAAGTACTTGAAAAAAGCGTTTTTGGGAATGCATATTCCGCTAGTGCTTTCCAACTCGCCGTCGAGAAAGTTGAAGTCGTTGTTTACGAGCGAGACGAAGAATGTTTTCTTAGCGAAGGAATAGTCTGACGCGTGAAAAGCTTGAATCAACTCTAGCACATCGCTCCTGCATTCTTTTAATTCAGCGATTGTTTTCTTTACGCTCTCAGCGTCCGGGATTCTCGAGAAGCTGCCGACGACTTCGTAAGGCGGGTGCACGGCCTTGCCGGCGATGGTCGTGCACAACGCGTTGCCGGCGCTTTTTACTTTGAACGCCTGCCGCACCCACTTTTCGAGCGGTCCCTCGAACTCGAGCACTGAGTCTTTCCCGAAAATGTCGGGCAAGCTGAACAAGTACAAGTGCATCGCGTGGTCTCGAATCATCAAACCGTCCAAAGCAAGCTTGCGGAGCGCGATGGTTTGTTCGCTTGGCGTGATTGTGAAAGCGTCTTCAACTGCCTTGATGCACGCGGTCAAGTGGGCGATGCTGCAAGTGCCGCAAATGCGGGCGACCACGCTGGGAACGCTCAATGCAGGCTTGCCGACTACCGCGCGCGTGTAGAAGCGCTTGTTTTCGCTGATTTTCAGCTTTACGTCTTCCACCACGTTGTCGCGCACTTTGACTTCCAGGTTCGCGCGTCCTTCGATTTTGCTCAAATTGCTTATTTCAATGTCGAAGTTGGTTTCATGCATTTTCGGTGAACCCTCTTCAGCATACTCTATTGGTGTACTCGATTCAGCATACTCCGAATTCTTTCAAGTAGTTTTTCAAGATTTTGATAAATTCTTCGTCGGCAATCGGGCAGCCTGGCACTTCAGCGTCTACTTTAATCAATTCGTTAAGTGGAACGATTTTCTCGCGGTGCCCGAATTTTTCTAGAATAGGTTTTATTTCCGCAATAGTTTTCGCGTCGAAAAAATTTCTGTGGTTGGAGGGCGAGCCGTTTATGGCGCAACTGCCTAGCGCTACGACGCGTTTTGAATTCGCGCGGATTTCCTTGACTGTTTTCTCTTCCTCGAAAGTCGCAATCGCGCCTTCCACGAAGGCGACGTCAATGTCTTCAACAATGTTTTTCGTTTGCAGGAGGCGGAAGTGTTTGAATTCAAGCAAGTTTTTCCACTCGAAAAACTTTTTGTTCATTATTTCTAGGACTTCAATCATGCAGCCTTCATCGCAAGTGAGCGAGAAAAAACCGACTTTCAACTTTTTTCCGCGTTTTTCGTTTTCAGTCATCGAAACCGCCTTTGTGAAGCGGGCCTGAAGGGATTCGAACCCTCGACCGTCAGCTTAGAAGGCTTGCGTGCCCTTCTTTCTCTTCAATTTTTTTTGTTTCTTTCTTTCAATGTTTTTTTCAATGTTTTCTTTTTTTCAAGGTTTTTTCTTTTCCCAAAAGAAAAAAGCTTTTTTCCAAGAAAGAAAAGCTTGCCGCTCTATCCAGGCTGAGCTACAGGCCCGGGCGCGTGCCCTTGTTTTAGCGCGCCAACAATTTTGTTAGTCGTCGAACAAATTAATAAACTGCGGTAAACAAATTAATAAACTGCGGTATAAACTGTTTAATGATTCGAATAATTAATAACTCGAGTAAGTTGGTGTTGAATAGGTGGAACTGTTTTTAGAGTTTCATGTTTTAGAATTTTAGAATGCTGGTCTCTTGCTTAAGTGGTTTGACAAGGGTAGTTTTTCGAATGGTTTTCCAGCAGTTTGTTTTTCAACCGCGTCAGCAAGCTTGCTGGGTTCGATTGTTTCTCGTGTTCCTTTTGAACGCACGCGCACTGAAAGCACGCTGTTTTTCTCTTCCTTTTCGCCTACTACTGCAATGAATGGAATCCACTCGCGTTCCGCGTCGCGTATTTTGCTTTGCAGGGTTTCATTGCGGTCGTCGAAATCCACGCGCACGCTGCGTTTTTCGAATTCTGCAAGGAGTTTCTCGCAGTAAGCGTTTTGCTTGTCGCTTACTGGCACTAGGCGTACTTGAGTTGGTGAGAGCCATAAGGGAAATTCAGGTGTTTTACCTTCCTTGATTTTTCTCGCTTCGTTTTCGAGAATCGCGTAAATCACGCGTTCGAGGCTGCCGCTTATGCTCGCGTGCAGAATCGGCGGGCGCTTGCGCGCGCCCTTCTCGTCTGTAAAAGCGAGGTCGTAAGTTTCCGCGTTTTCCACGTCGATTTGTACTGTGCTTAACGCGCTTGCCTTGTCGAGGTTGTCAACGAAGTTGAACTCGAATTTCGTGATGAAGTAAGCGTAGCGTTCGTCAAACATTTCTACCAGCACGGGCTTGCCGAATTTCTTTATCAAGTGCGAGTACCAGTCTTTGTTTTCGTTGTAAAAATCGGTTTGAATTCGAAAGCCTGCTTCGAACGGAATGTTGAAATCGCTTAGCCAATCGTAGCACAAGTTAAACTGGCGTTCGAATTCTTCGCGCGCTTGCTTCAAGTCAACGCAAATAGTGTGCATGTCCGGCATCGTCAGCGCGCGGACGCGTTTTAAGCCGGCGAGTTCGCCGCTTTGCTCGCGTCTGAACGAGTAACGCGTCAACTCGTATATTTTGAGTGGAAGGTTTTTGTAGGAAATCGTCGAATCGTGTGCGATGAGGAATTGACCGAAGCACGCTGCAAAGCGGAGAAAGTATTCTTTCTCGTCGCTTTTGACGACGTATTGTCTTGCTGGAAAACGGTTAAGATATTTTTTGAGCGCGGGGTGTTCGTAGTCGTACATGAGTGGGGTTTCAACTTCAGTAGCGCCGTAATCAATGCATGTTTCGCTTATGTAGCGTTCCAAGAGTTTTTTCATTAACCTGCCTTTCGGCAGCCAGCGGAAGTTGCCTGCGTCGCTCGCTGGCTCGTAACCAGCAATCTTGTGTTCTTTCATGAGTTTAATGTGTGGCGGTTCTTGCGCGTAAACGCGGACTTTACGAATTTCGTAATCAGCGAATTTCTTGAGCAACTCGTGATTCTTGTAGTCGAAGTTGTCCGCGTCTGTGAGTTCGCCGTCCAGCGAGAGAATGTAAAACCTGCTTTTCATGACTGCTTCTTTCTTGAGTGATTCGCTTAACGCTGTTTCAACAGCTGGCTTTTGTTTGACTGCTGCTTCGACCACGACTTCCTTCGCGCCGAGCGCGTCAGCCTCGCGCTCGATTTTCGCCGCGTTAATGGTTTTGCTTAATTCAGCGAGCGGGTGGCCCTTGCATTTTAACTCGAATTCCTTGTAGTAGCCGAACGGCGCTTTCTTCGCGTTCGGGTTTATTTCTCGAACTTTGTGGAGGAACGCATTCAAGAGTTCGACTGCTTTTTGCGGCGGAGCGAGGTCTGCGCTCAAGTGCGCGTACGGGTAAACTAAAATGTTTTCGGCTTTCACGTCCTTGTAGTCTTTCTCTACTTGCCGCTTTGCTTCCTCGAGCACGCTCGCGTCGTCGCTAGCTTCAAATGAAGTGAAGAGCACCACCACGTTTTCAAGCCTGAAGCCTTTCTTTTCTTCTTCAGTGAGCTCGGGCGCGGTTTTCAGCGCCTTGGTTTTCGGCTTGAATTGAATGTAATCGCAATGAAGTTGCAGAATCTTCATTTCGAATTCCTCCCAAGTTTTCCCTCACGTTTTTTCTCATGTTTTAGTTGGTTGAACGATAAAAACCTCTCGGTAAACGAAACGGAAAACAAGTTAATTGTTTGACGTCGTTCGACGCCCATGCGAACGCGAGAACGTGAATCAATTCAATAACAGGAACAGCCGCGCTTTGACTTCGTTTTCTTTTTTTTCCCAGCTGTTTCAAATTCGCCCATGAATGTTGACACCTCGCACTGTTTTTCGCGAGCGCGCTTATTAAACATTTTGTTTTTTATTTGAGGAGCTTCTTTTTGTTACTCGTGAAATTCGTTTTCGGTGAACCGGCTGCTGTCATAGGCAATCGCATCGTGATTTCCGACCTGCATTTGGGAATCGAGTTCGAAGCGCGCGAAAACAAGATAATGCTTCCACTGCAGCACAAGCGTTTGGCGCGCAAGCTCAACGCGTTGCTCGCGGAATTCGACGCGAATGAAGTCGTAGTGCTCGGCGATTTCAAGCACGACGTTTATGGTTTTGAAGAACGGGAAAAGCGTTTGGTCGGCGAGTTCCTCGACGCGCTCGACTGCCCGCGCGTTCTCGTGATTAAAGGCAACCACGACTCGCAACTCGAGTCTTACGGCTTTGCGAAGCTTTCAGTCGAACAACCGCAGGGAATCGTTTTGCGTGACGGAAAGAAAAAAATCGGTTTGTGTCACGGTCACGCTTGGCCGTCCAGCGAAGTATTGGCTGCAGACACGCTGTGCTTCGGACACCAGCACCCCGCAATCAGATTCCGCGAAAAGACTGGCGCGTGGAGCCAGCGCGCGTGGATAATCGGCGAGATGAAGGCGAGCAAAAAGTTTGGAACGCGCAAGCAGCGCGTGGTGTGGTTTCCCGCATTCAATGCGATTGTGGGTAGCGCGTCAGCGAATTCTGGAGAAAGGCTTTTAGGACCGTTTTTCGCAAACAACTTGTTCGACTTGAACAACGCAACCGCGTTTTCCTTGAGTGGCTTGCGGCTGGGGAAAATAAAGCACTTGAGAAAGTATGGCGGAAGGAACTGAACTTGTTGAAACGCGTTTACATCGCGGGCAGCAGAAGGTTTTTCGACGACGTAGAAAAACTAGCCGAAGCCTGCGCTGCTGAAGCTGGTGAAGGCGTTAAAGTTTCGACTCCAAAGAAAGGTTTGGGCGACCGTGTTTTTGAAGGCGAGAGAAAAGCTTTGTTCCGCACTTTCGACTTGATTGACGAATGCGACTTGATTGACGAATGCGATTTGATGTACGTATTCGCGAAGGAAGGCTACGTCGAAAAGACGGTAGCGATGAAAGTCGCTTACGCCTTTTCAAAATGCAAGGAATTAGCTTCTTTCGAGCTAATCAAAGAATTTTCAGCAAGAGCACTGGTTTCAAAAGTTTTCAAGCCGCAGGATTTAATTAAATACGCGAATTAAATACGCGAAACAATGAGTGGCGGTAGTGGTTAAAGTGATTGAATTCATTTTTTACTTTCACGCGTTCGTGATTCTATTTTCTCTTTACGGCATAGTCCGCTTCATGAAGGCGTTTTGGGCTTCCGGCAAGTACCGCTATCCGATTTTAGTAGCCGCGCTCGTGCTGGTGGCGAGCAGCGAGTGGCTCGCGTTGTACGGCGCGCGTTTGCAGTCTTTCTTTGAACAAACTTCATTCGTCGCCACGTTCATTCCCTTGATTTTCTTTTTCGCTTACAGCTATCTCGAGTCCAGCCGCAGGCGCGAGCGCGCCGAGAAGATGAAGGTGAAAAGCTTTTTCCAGAAGTACGTTTCGGAACGCATTATTGACGAGCTGATGGAGCATCCTGACGTGAAGCTCGGCGGCGAAAAGCACATGGTGACCGTTCTCTTTACTGACATCCGTGGCTTTACGAGCTTGAGCGAGCGCGTCGCTCCAGAAGAACTGGTCAAGCTGTTGAATGAAAAGTATTTCGACGTCGTGACGAACGTCTTGTTGAAGTACGACGCGACTGTAGACAAGTACATTGGAGACGCGGTGATGGCTTTCTTCAACGCGCCGGTTCCGCAGCCCGACCACGCGCTGCGCGCCGTCAAGGCGAGCATCGAAATCCAGAAAAAGCTCGCTGAAGTCAACGCGGAACTCGTGCGGCAGGGCAAAGAACAAGTAAATGTGGGTATTGGAATCAATTCAGGAGAAGCTGTCGTGGGAAACGTCGGGTCGCACCAGTTCGTCGATTACACGGTAATCGGCGACGTGCCTAACACCGCGTCGCGATTGAATGGCGTCGCAAAATCAGGAGAAATCGTGGTTAGTGAAGCGACCTACTCGCTTGTGAAAAACCAGGTTGAATTCCACAAGGAAGTCGAGGAAGTTTTGTTGAAGGGAAAAGCAAAGCCGGTGAAAGTGTATAAAGTCAAGTACTGAAAGTGTATAAAGTCAAGTAATGAGCGGGTGTTTTTCGTGGGTAAGAAAAAAGAATCAAAGTCGAAAAAATTGGACAAGTTGCTTGACTACGTTGGGCTGGTTTTCTTCAACGAAGAGAGCATTCTCGCGCTTGAAAAACGCGCTTCGCTGAAAAACCTGCTCGTCGTCCTACTCGTTTCCGCGCTAATCGCTGCTTTTCCCACAGACTTGGCTGCCGCGACGCTCGGCGGAAGCGTTTACAACTACTTCGTCGTGCTCGCGGTATTCGCAGTCCTCCTCGCAATCGTGTTCGCGGTTGCGCGCGCGTTAGGTTCAAGACAAGGTTTTGCTGCAACCGCGTTTTTGACTGCCGCCACGTTCTTGAGTGTGCAAGTGTTCTTCCTGCCAATCGAGGCTATAATCGTTTTTCTCTTTGAATCAGTGCTTGGAAACGCGGCTGCAGTGCCGCTCGCGTTAAGCTTGATTCCCTACTACCAATTCGCTTTGTTCGGCTTCGCAGCTGAAACCGCTTCGAAGAACTCTGGATGGAAGGGAGTCCTCACGGCGCTCGCGGCCATAGCGCTAGTGTTCTCCGCATACCAACTGTTTGCGTTCGTCACCGTGTAATTAATTAAATCAAACCGTGCGCGTAATCAAACCACGTAATCAAGTTTTCTTTTTCCTCGAGTAAAAAAATGCGGCTATTCCAACGATTACGAGTACGACTGCAATAAACCAAATTTCTTCAAACCGCGTTGCTACAACGCGTTTTTCTTCTGCAGGCGGACTAGCGCTCGCTTCAATTGAAGGCCGGGCTTGAGTAACACTTCCTGATTCTGGCTTTAGGAATTGCACTGAATAAACAGCGAAAACGCTTAAGCCATTCGGGCTTACGGCGCTGAAAACAGCGTTTCCGAACAAGCCTGTTTTAATGAGTCTTGTTTCTAGTTCTTCCACGCTCCCATCGTCAGCCTCGCGCAAGACGCGCACGTTGTTTACGCCCCCCTGCGCGCGAACCCAACTCATTGGCACGCGGAACACTATTTCGGCGTCATCGATTTCGTTTTTGTCGCGCAAACCTGCTTTCTTAATTTCGATGACTGCGCTTAACTCGCGTAAACTAAAGCGTTTTTGTTTTGCGAGCGCTTCAAACTTGGCGCGCGTTTTTTCTCCGAGAACTTTTTTCAAGTCGATGCTGGCACTCGCGTTTTCAGTTATTCTCTTCAACCGCGCGTTCACGCTGGCGGCGAAAAACTTGTCGTCAAACAAAGCCATTTTCTCGCGGAACGCGAGCCGCGCTTGCTTGATTCGCATGATTACGTTACCGTTCGCGCTTGCGTTCGCTTTTCCGGCATCGACGTCCGCGATGATGCCGCCCACGATGTTGTTGCCTTCACGCATTGGAATCACTAGCTTGCCGTTCTCAAGCGAAACCCCGGTTTCAGGATCGCGGAAACTCTTGAGCACGGCGCCGTTCGGCAATTCGACTGGAATCTCGACTAACTGCAAACCGTTTTCCTGCAGCAGGGAGAACAGCGCCGCGCGTCGGACGCGTAACGCGCGGCCAAGCGAGTCGAAAGCAGTCGCGTTCGCACTTGCAGCGAGTCTCGTTTTAATGAAGAAATTCTCGATGAACGCTTGCCTGCCGGCTGCTTTCGCTTCCCTGACTTGATTAATTAAAACCCGCAATTCTGCAAGCGCGGTCGCATTGCCTTTCGCGACTTGCTTCAGCAAGTACGCAACGCGCGTAACATTCAATTCTTGAACGCATTGCACGCACGCGAGCGCTGGATCGCCGCAAGATAAATCAACGCGCTTACAATAGCTGATCTGCTGGCCAACCACGTTCAAAGGAACGCATTGTAAAGGCAACGCGCAGCCAGTCGCTTGAAACAACTGTGCTTCAACACCGTCACCGTCAACACCACCACCCTGCGCCTGCGGTTCCTGCGCAGACGCGCTTAAAGAAAAAACAAGTAAGGCCACCGCCAGCAACGCGAAGCAAAACGCTTTAAACCGTAAACCCGTCATCAAACCAATCATTTTAAAACCCCCAACCAACTAAAACTATTCTCAACAATCCCAATCAACAACCAATCAACAACAATCCCAATCAACAAGCTAATTAAATAAAAATCTTTTCATCACCGACAATGCTAAAAACATTCACGCTTCAAAAAAGAGTTGGTTTCAATGGGGCACAGAGGCAGAGAACGCCTAGTAACTTGCGAAAAATGCGGGCGCATGGTCCGCAGAGACAAAGCAGTATTCATAGAAAAACCAGTTTTCACGAACCCGTTAGAACGCAAAGACGTAGCAGAAGGACAACCTTACACGCGCGTGATAACACGCGAAGTCGCCTACTGCCCAGGCTGCGGAAAACACTTACGCGTCTACGAGAAAAAGAAACGCCAACTCGAACGCAACCGAGAACGCGCGCAAGAACGCGAACGCTACTCCCGCTACCACGAACGACTCCGCGAACACGCGCCCCGCCAAGCCACCCAAAACGAAACGCTTCAAAGCGAAACCGAAACCCAAAGCGCGCAGCAAAACGAGGAGCAAAACGAGTCGCAAGACGAGTCAAATGCTGAACCTGCCGTCGGCGCTTGAATCGAGTGGAATCTTGAATCCAGTGGAATTCAGCGCAGCGTTTTTTAATCCAGTTTTCGCTCAATACTTTAAAGCGCTTAACAACGCTTAAGAGCGCTTTAGAATAGTTTAAGCTGGGCCTGTAGTCGAGTGGTTAAGACGCCAGTCTCACACACTGGAGAACCGGAGTTCGATAAAGCTTTTCTTTCTTGGAAAAAAGCTTTTTTCTTTTAGGAAAAGAAAAAACCTTGGAAAAAAGAAAAGCGGCGGGATTCTCCGCAGGCCCACTCTCACTTGTTTACTCTCACTTGTCCACTCTCGCTCGTCTTACTTTTTTCCTGCTTTCTCTTTTCTTATTCTTGATTTTTCTTGAGTAACTTTTCAACGTGTCGCGCGATGCTTTCAGCATCCATTCCACGCGATTTAAGCAACGCGTCTGGATTACTCGACTCGCCAAAGCCAATAGTTCCTACGCGCTTAAAGGAAATACTAATTCCGCGTTCAGCAAGCGTTTCCGCAACGATGCTTCCCAAACTTGTCCTTCCTGGAGCTCGCCGTCGCCCATCAAAACGTAAACGCGCGAGTTAACGTTCTCGTGTTGGAGTGCCATCGCAATACCGTTCGCGTGCGACAAACCCTGGCCAAGCGAGCCAGTTGAAAACTCTATTCCAGGAGTTTTCTTCGCGTCCGGATGTCCTTGCAGAATGCTTCCAAGCTTACGCAGCGTTTTCAACTCTTCTTTAGGAAAATAACCGCATTCAGCGAGAGCAGCGTATACGATTGGACAACTGTGGCCCTCACTTAAAACGAAACGGTCCCGCTGCTCCCAATCAAGATTTTCAGGGTCGTGCCTCATCTTATTGAAATATAATGCAGTGATTATGTCTGCGCTGCTAAGCGAACCGCCGGGGTTACCAGAACCAGCGCGAGTAGTCATAACTAGGACTTGAATGCGTAGCTTGCGTGCTATCTCTCGCAGTTTGCTCACTCCTATAACGGGCTTAAACACTGCAAGAAAGCCTCCTTGAAAAAAAGAGTTTTGAAATAAGCTTACCTTAAACTAGTACATTAACGTTACTAAACCAGTACGCCAACGTTACGCGCTTCAAAATAGTATAAAAAAGTATTAAAAAACTTCAAAATAGTATAAAAAAGTATTAAAAAATTGGTATAAAAAAATTGGTATGAACGCGGCACTTTGCAATGCTCTGCAAAACATTTTTATTCGCAAACGCTTTCATTACTAATCATTACTAAAACTTATTAAATTGTTTATCAACTCGTGGAGAGAACTTTGAAGCAACTCCAGAATTCCTTGAAGTTCGCAACTGGAATCGCGTTTACTGTTCTCGCGCGCTTCATTCCGCACCCGCCTAACTTCGAGCCTATTCTCGCGACTACAATGCCTTTCGCTAAACGCTTCGGCAAAACCGCAGGCTTTCTCTTCGCTTTCGCCACGCTGGCGGCAATCGACTTAATTTCAGGCAAGCTCGGGTTGTGGACGATTTATACTGCGGTGACTTACGGCGTGGTGGGTTGGCTTGCTGCTGTTTACCTGCAACGCGTTTCACGCGTGGGTCGCAGGCACTTCGTGGGCTTCGCGGTTTTTGGAACGCTTTTTTACGATGCTGTAACCGCGTTTTTCTTCGGCCTCGAATTTCATCAAACGCTCGCGCAGACGGTAGTCGGACAAATCCCGTTCACGCTCACGCACTTGCTTGGCAGCGTCACGCTCGCCGCGCTCGTCTCACCGCTTTTGTACAAGCACTTTGTCGCCAACGAAAACGTTTTCGCGTTCCACGCGCTTGAAGAAAACAAAAAGCCTGCGCTGGTTTTGAAACGCGCTTAAAACACGTATTCCAGTATTTAGTATTTCAGTTTAAAAGACGTGTTTTAGTTTTTTTTAGTTTGATTGTGTTTTTTTTAGTTTGATTGGTGTGAGTCTCTCGTTTTCCATAATCCACGCTTTAGGCGCTAGTAGAATCACGTCTTCGTGAACGCGTGCTTTCCGCGCATTTCCCCACCCACCGAACGCAAGGTGCGCGGTGCCAGCAATCTTTTCATCACATAAAGTGAGTCCAACCGGTTTTTTGAAGAACGTGTTGGTTCCAAAACTAAATTCCACGACGCGCGTCGCGTTTTCGCCAGCTTTTTTCAAGTGTCTTACGAGAGGCGTTGCAGCCGCACTCCACCCAGTTATTCTGCCGTTTTTTATTTGCAATACCGCCTTGTCTGAAGGTTTTATGGTTTTCTTCCAACAATCGACTGCAAGGATGCCGTCTGCGCTTTCGATTGGAGCGGCGCCGACTTCACCAAACGGAATGTTTGACAACCGTCCGCGCTTTGTCAAAACCCCGTCGTCCGGCTTGAACTTCTCACGCCCCAACCGAATCATCAAATCAGTTCCACTCGCAGTTTTCACGCACACTATACGCGCGTGCTTCAATTGTTTCAGCAATCTCGCGCACGTTTTCCTAACACGCGAAGCGTTGCAATCCAGCGCTTTCAAGAAAAGTTTTTCAGTGATTCCAGGCATTGAAGCGACTCGCGCGCCGAAATGCTTTCGCGCCACACGCGTTTCAGGGCAATGACTAATGCTTTTCGCGGTGGGTGCGATGATGACGTCAGCCGAGTTGAATAACGAGCGGGCTTGAGGAATTGGTTCGCTGTCCCGCCTTTTCTGGCTTACTGCAAACACGCTGACCGCAGCACCTAATTGTTTTGCGTTTTCGCGGAGTGCTTTAAACAAATTTGGGGCGTTGCCATCCGTCACTAATACGACGTGTTCGCCGGCTTTCAAACCGATGTACTCGCGCAAGAGTTTTTGTGAGGCTTCAGACAAGTTCACGCAATCACTTTCATTCAATCACTTTCACGCAATCACGCAAAGAATTTTAATTGTGTTCAAGCTTATAACCGTTAATGGTGTTTCTGTCGTTCCGCTGTTTGTATCGCTTCGAGCAAGTAGTCAAAAACGAGTTGCCTGCCTACTACTTGATTGTCAAGCGAGTGCCTGCGGAACGCAGTGACGACCTCGAGCAAGCTTGACGCTGCCACGACGATGCAATGCGCGCATTCGTCGCTCTCGAACGCAAAATAAGGTTTTTCGACGAAAACGTCAAGAAAAAAAAATCCGAAGCTGCTCGAGGATTACGTGGGCAGCGCGCGCTTCGTGCCCAGCGAAGCATTCTGTCCGACTGACACAATGATTTTCGGCAATAAAATCGTTTTATTCGTTTGGACAGCTCGGCCGCCTGTCGCTGTGTAGTGGAAAACAAGGCGACTGCGGAAGGCTACAAGCGCTTGTTCAACTACTTTTGGACTCACGCGAGAAAATGAAGTCACTTCACGAGCTTCACGAACTGCTTGCCTGCGAAATCTTTGTCGCCGGTAAGCACGCATTCGTCCTTCGATGCGTACGAGTAAATTATCGCGTCGCTCAAATGCATTTTTTCTTTAACAACTATTTCTCCTGCTTTTACTGCATGCGCATAGTCGAGGTCTAAGATAGTGCTTCGTTCAAACACGAATTCCAAGATTTCCCTTATTTTTTGTTCTGGTTCTCTTCGCTTGCGCAGCACCGTCGCTAGTTCGGCTACTGCCATTGAAGGCGTTTTCAAATTGTTTTCTTCGATGAACGCTTTTAAGGAAAGGTTTTTGTGAAAGTAAGACATCCACGCGTGAGAGTCGACGACGAACGTCTCCAATTCCGTTCACCTCAATACTTTTCTTCCTTTTCGAGTTTCTCTAAATCCTTCAAGTAATTCTTTCCCTCAAGGATGCCGAACGCGCTTTTCTTCTTTTCTTTAAACAAGTGTTCGAACAACAACGCGTTTACTCCTTTAGAAAGGTTTCCTTCAAACAATTGCTTGACTTTTGCCGCGATAGCTTCGTCAAGCGTTATAGTCGTCCTAATCAAACCCAACCCAATCACCTCATACTGCATAAGTAATACTTCATAACTCATATATATTCTTTCCGTTGGCGTCAAGCAAGGAATTCCTTCAACCGCCGAATTGCGGCAAGCTTTTCGCCTCGCCCGATTCTCGCTTGTTCGACTGCATTCTCGAGAATTCTCGTCGACTCGGCCATCAACTTGCGTTCTGTGAAAAAGGGATAACCGTCCTTGCCGCCGTGGGCGAATGCGTACCGTGCGGGGTCACGCCAGCTCAGCTTCGCTCCGTAAATTAGTTCGCTCACGAGCGCGAGGGCTCGAATCGTCTTTGGTCCCATTCCCTTGACGAGAAGTAGTTCTTCGTAGTTGCGGGGCTGGAACTCGTAGGCGTTTTCAAGCCCGCGGTAGTCCTTCAAGTCAATCGAGTGCCTCACGCCCATGCGCAGCTCGCCGAATTCGTAATCGTAAAGCGTTTTCTGCGCCGCGAAGCGCCGCGCGAAGTTTTTTTCCTTAGCGAGGTCGACGCTCGCGCGCCGCGCTTGCTCGCTCTCCCGCGCGACCATGTTCAGCACCGCGCTTCCGCGTTCGTCGCTGCACACCGCTGAATGCGGTTCGTTCGTAAAGCTCGCGATGCGGCTCGCGATGCTTTCGCCGAGCCAGTGGTAGCGCCGCGCGTAACGCGTTTCAACATTCATTCCTTGTTGTACTACAGCCCAATCGCCTTTTTCCGAAACGAAAAACGAGTGGTGGTATAATTGGTAGCCGTCTTGCACCGCCGCGTTGTCTACCTTCGCGCTCAACCTGCTTGCTTTCTTTAACTCCAAAATTTTTTTTGTTGAAAAAGGAAAGCGTTCGCCGAGTTCCTCGATTTCAGTGGGTGTCTTGCGCGATGTTTTGCCTTTTCCGCCGAGCACGCGCACGCTGGAATCGCTTTCGCGCAGTCCTTCTTTCAGCGCGCCGCACACGGTTGTAGTCAAGCCGCTTGAGTGCCAGTCGAATGCGAGCAGGCAGCCGAGCGATTGGAAGAAGAACGGATTCGAAATCCTGCGCAGGAACTCGCGTTCGCCGTGCTCGAAAACAATCGCTTGCGTGATTTCGGCGCCAAGCGCTTTCATCCGCGGAAAAAGCCAAGGCGGACAGCTGCCGGAATGCAGCGGCAGGTTCGCGACTCCGGTTTTCCGCATTTTTTGCATGAATAGAATTCGCTTGACGGTGGCTTAAAAACTTGCGTTGACCTGCCTGCCAGTGAAGTCTAGTGAAGTGCGTAATTCAAATTCGACGGGGTTTTTAAGAAAGAATTCCTTTTTCTCTAAAGGCGGGGGGATTGCGTTGTTCGTGCGTGTGGGTAACTGTGGTTGGAATTACTTTCAGCCAGTCGACTACTTTGGTGGAGCGTGGAAGAAAAAGTTTTCAAGCGTGCTCGCGGCTTACGCGCGCAAGTTCGACTGCGTTGAAGTGAATTCTAGTTTCTACAAGATTCCGAAGAAAACCACTGCAGCGAAATGGTTGGAGGAAGCCCGCGCAGTGAATCCTGAATTCGTTTTCACCGTCAAGTGTTCGCAACTCGTGACGCACGCGCCGCAAGCGTTCGGCGAGCGCAGCGTTTGGGTGTTTCGCCGAATGCTCGGCGTTTGCAACGCGCTTGAATCGCCCGTGCTCTTGCTTCAATCGCCGGCTGGCTTCAAGCCGTCCAGCGAGAACATTGCGCGCATGCGTGGCTTCTTCAAGAAAACTGCGCGCGACCGTGAAGACGCGGGCGTCGCGTTGGCGTGGGAGCCGCGTGGCGAATGGTGGAAAACTCCTGACTTAATCAAAAAAAAGTGCGAGGAATTCGATTTAATTAATTGCGTGGACCCGTTCCGCAATGAACCGCAGTACTTCGGTGAAAGCAAGACAGCTTATTTTCGCGTGCACGGCTTCGGAAAAACTTCGGTGTACAACTACCGTTTTTCGATTAAAGAGTTGTTGAATTTGAGGAAGAAAATCGTTGGTTTAAAGAAAAAATGCGTTGGCGCGTGGGTTTTCTTCAACAACGTTTACTGTTACGAAAACGCGTTAGAGTTCAAGAAACTCGCAACTCGCGCGAGTTTAAGGGTTTAACCAAGCTTAATTAAAACTTAAACGCCGTTTTATTTATTGTTTTGCACTGGTTTATTTATTGTTTTTATTGTTTTATATATTTATTGTTTTATAGCATCTATTTTGTGTTTACTTTATTGTTTTGCACTGGTTTATTTATTGTTTTTATTGTTTTATATTTTGTGTTTACTGTTTTGTTTACTGCCGCAATTTATTGTTTGCATCGCCCGCAAACTCTTTAAAGTTTTTCAAGAAAAAGGTGTTCTAGCGTGTCAATGAAGTTGTGGAAACGCAAGCGGCCTCCGCGCGAAAAAAAGCCGTTAAGGGAAGTGTCGAAAATCGCGCACAAGGTTTTCGACGACCGCACGATTGCGGTGCTCGTAAACTTCATCAACGCAGGCGTCTTTAAAAGCCTGGATTACCCGATTGCGAGCGGTAAAGAGGCAGTCGTCTTCCGCGCGACTACGCGCGGCGGCGGGCATTTGGCCGTGAAGATATTCAAGTACGAGACTTCAGCGTTCAAGCACAGCGTGAAGTACGTCGAGGGCGACCCGCGGTTCAAGCTCGATGAAGCCAAGCGGGGAATACGCGCTTTCGTGCACTTGTGGGCAAAAAAAGAATTCGCGAACTTGCGTGCAGCGTTCGACGCCGGCGTGCGCGTGCCTGAACCAATCGCGTGCAAGGAAAACGTTGTAGTAATGCGTTTTCTTGGCGTTGGCGGCGTGTCGAGCGCGTTGCTTGAAGACGTTGTCGTCGAAAACCCGGAAGAGTTGTTGGACGAGATTTTAGGCGACGTGAAGAAGGCTTACGAAGCCGGCGTAGTGCACGCGGATTTGAGTTCCTTCAACATAATAATGCACGAGGGCAAGCCGTTCTTGTTTGACTGGGCGCAGGGCGTGAGCGTCAAGCACCCGCACGCGCGAGAGTTTCTTGAAAGAGACGTTTTCAACATTTTGTCTTTCTTCAAGCGCTTGGGAGTGGAAAAGAGTTTCGAGCAAGCGCTGGCGCGCGTTACCGGAAAAAAGCGAGTGAACGAAGAAAGCGAGTGAATGAAAGGATGGAAAAGAAACGATGAAAGTGAGTGAATGAAAGAAAGCGAGTGAAAGCGCGTTACCACTCTATTGCAGCGCCTTCGCCCTTGATTCCTGAAAGCCACCTGTGGCACTGCAGCGCTGCTTTCACGCCTTCGCCTGCAGAAGTAATCGTTTGCTTGAAGGGAATCGTAGTCACGTCGCCGGCAGCGAAAACGCCTTCGCGGCTCGTGCGGCAGCGTTCGTCGACCACCACTTCGTTTTTTTCGTTTGTTTTCACGAAGTTTTTAAACAAGCTGGAGTCGACGACGTAACCTATTTCAAGAAAAACACCGTTTAATGGAATCTCTCGCGTTTGCTTGTTCGCAGTGTTTTCAACAACGATTTTTTCGAGGAACTTGCTTCCCTTAAATTCCTTAACAACGGTTTCAACGAGTATTTCAATCAAACCTGGTTTTTGGTTAGCAAGCGTCTTGACTTTCTCGACCGTGAGTTCGTCGGCGACAAACTTGTTCTCGCGCACAATCAAATAGATTTTAGCAGCACCGATTTTCGCGAGTTCCAGAACGCCTTCGAAAGCGCTGTTTCCGCCGCCCACAACAGCAACGGTTTTCTTCGCGAACAACGGCGCGTCGCAAGTGACGCAAGTGGAAATGCCTTTCCCGAAAAAATTTTCTTCGCCGGGCACGCCGAGCGTTCGCGGCACTTTACCTGAAGCGATTATCACCGCGCGACAATTGATTTCTCTCCCATCCGCCAACGTGACGGCAAACGTTTTCTTGCCATTAACGTCACTGGTTTTCTCTTGAATGCGGACAGCTTTTCCTTGAACCAGCTCGGCGCCAAAACCTTCAGCTTGCGCGAGCATGGTTTTCATTAGTTCGTGTCCTGGCTGCGGCAGCACGCCTGGATAGTTTTCTATTCTGTTAGTGAGGTTAGTTTGCCCGCCGACGTCAAGCGAAACTATTAGCGTCGAGAGTTTCTTGCGCGTCGCGTAAATGGCGGCGCTTAAGCCAGCAGCGCCAGCGCCTATTATTACAACGTCGACAACGTCGCGTATTTCAGGCATTTTTTTTCTTTAACCTTCTTTTTCGCTTTTGTTTTTTAAGGAGAAAGTATTTTTAATCCGCTGGTTTAATTAAATCTTGGTTAAATCTTGGCTTTTAATCGATTTTGATTAAATCGATTTTATTGAATTTATTTTGATTAAGTTAATATTCATTTTATTAAATATTAAATAAAAATAATGGTTGAATTCATTCTGCTTTTTTAAATCAAAGTTGATTGTGTTGGGTTTGTGTGGTTGATTGTTGTTTTGTTTGTTGTTGGCGCAGGTTTGTTGTTTTGTTTGTGTGGTTGTTTGCCATGTGGTTGATTATCGTGTGGTTGATTGTTGTGGAGTTGATTGTTGTTGGGTTGGTTTGAAGACTTTCTGCATGGATTGTGGAAGGGTTTGACTACGACGCTGCGCAGGTTCGTCGCGTTGTTGATGGTGTTGTTTTTTCTAGGCTCTTTATACGGGCTTTTAGCTGTTCCAAAACTCGCGCTTTACTTTAACACTCCTGAATGGGTTTTCCTCTTGCTTCCACTCTTGCTAGCAGTGCTCGCTTACTTCAGTACAGTAATCGCGGCAGTGTTATTCATAATACTACTCGCGCTGATTCTATTCATATTCGTTTAAATCCGTATTCGTTTAAATTTTTTTTTAAAGAGGGTTGTTTCAACCGAGTCTGAACGCGGTTGCTGCAGCGACTGCCTTTCGCTTTACCGTGATTTCTTCGCCGCATTTGGGGCACGTGTAGATAAACGCTTCAGGAGTTGTTTTGATTGAAGTCGCGCAGTTGGCGCACAAGCCGGTTCCACAGTAAGGACAGAAAATGATTTTAGTGTTCTTCGTATGGCATGTGGGACAACCAACGCCGGGCGCCTGCATTTTCACGAACACTAATTCGGTTTCTTTATCTTTTTTTCCGGCTTTAGCTTCTTCTTTCTTTTCTTCCTTTTTCCCGCCAGCAAGCGCTTCTAGTTCCGCAAACAATCCGCTTGCAGGCGCTCCCGCACCCGCTGGAGTCGGCGCTTCAGTCGGCTTTTCTGTTCCGAGTAAGTCGGCTAAAGACAATGGTTTTTCTTCAGCTGCCTTGGCTTCCCGCGCTTCGCGTGCGCGTTCCCTTAATTCCTTCTTTGGTTGGCGCACGCCGACTTTTTCGCGTAGTCCTTCAGGTTTTTGTTCTGCCTTCAACTGCGCGTAAACGTCTTTAACGAACGCGCTTACTTCCTCGCGTTCTTTTTGATCGGAAACTCCTCCTGTTTTTTGTTTTTCAGCAGCTTCCTTCGCGTGCAAGTAAAGCCTGTGCCTCTCGCCGCTTGGCGGCGCGGTTTGTTTTGCGGCAGCCGCAGCCGGCGCAGTAGTCGCAGCGCGTGCAGCGCGTGCCACTGCAGGCTTTTCTTGAACTAAGCCTAGTTCTTTAATGATGACTTCTATTTCGGTTTCTTCTTTTTTTGCGGGTGTTGCGGGCGGTGTTGTTGCAAGCGTTTTGGGTTTCGTTTTCGGTTTGCCGCCGAACAAGCGAGCGAAAAACCCGGGTTTTTTTACTTGGAGCGTGGTTGTCGGCGCAGCTGTTGGCTTTGTTGGTGCCTGAGTTGCGGGTGCGAGAGTTGCAGGTGCAAGTAATGGTTTTTCCTCTCCTAGTTTTTCGATTACTGGTGGTTTTTCGATTACTGGTTTTTCTAGCGCCGGCTTTTCGACTGCCGGCTTTTCAACGCGAATCACTCCAGCGCGTTTTAGTTCTTCGAGTTTTTCGTGAACGCTTTTCTCTGTTTTTTCTGTCTTCATTGGTCCTGCAGCCGGCTTTTCTTTTTCGACTTTTTCGATTAACTCTCTAGCCACTAAAGGCGGTGCACTCACGGGTTTAACTATTACTTCTTCAACGTAAGCAAGCCCGCGCGCAACGCGCTCGCGGTTTTTTGGAATCCGTACTCCGACGACGAGCGGCCTCGTTTTGAGGTTGGTTGCGAGGTTGAATAACACGAACGTGAATCCGGCGAGGAGGCTCGCGATCAGCGGCGTGAAGCTGTTGACGCGCGCGACGTTCTCGAAACCGTTCATGACCGCGTCGACCGCGATTGTTAAAGCTAGAAAGCCAGCGCCTGCCAGAAAAGCGTTACGCGTTTTTTGTTTTTTCGGCAGCGTGCGAACTTCAGGATGCGTCAAGCGCAGGAACAAGTAACCCATAGTAATGCTGCCTGCGAAGATAAAAGCGTAATACGCCACGGCAGCCAGCGCTTCCGAAATCGTGAATTCGGTGACCGTCATGATTGTTTTCAAGGAAACGCTTGCTTAAAAAACGTGTGCTTAAAAAACGTGTTTTTCGTATTAACGTGCATGGTTTTAGACGTTGTTTCATTCCTTAAAGACTTGCCGCTCTTGGCTCTCATCTCGCTCGCAACAGCGATAATTATTTTTCCCTTGGTTTTCGTGTTGAGTTTCTTCTACGACTGGCTTTCAGAGAAATACGAGAAAACGCCGAAAATACTTTTAATGTTGTTTTGCACCGCAGTCGGCGTTTTTATTGCTGCAGTAATGATTTACTTGTACGTCGGATTCACGCTGCAAGAAATTCTCGCGAGCGCGGCAAGCGCGTGAACGACTGCCGCTCGAGCGTAGGGGTTAATGTTCGAGCGTAGGGGTCGATGTTTTCGTAAGGTTTTAAAATGCCTTCTGCGTTATAGAAACCCTTTTAAACCGTTTTCTTCAAAAAATAACCACTGAAACAAAGTAAAATCAAGAATCTTCGTCGGGTGGGGGTTAGGTGGAATGAATTCTGTGGATTTACGCACTGGTTTTCTGTGTACTGGTTTTTTGGGCACGGGTTTTTCACGCACTGGTTTCCTGCGCAGGGGTTTAAACGCGTTTGGTTTAAACGCGTTTGCGCTAGTTTTCGCTCTTGCTTTCGCGCTCGCGGTTTTCGCGGGATTCGCTTCCGCGTTGACTTACATTGACTCTTGTCAAACGCTTAATGTTTCTGACGTTTACGAGTTGAACGCTAGCATAAGCGCGGGCGCAGGCGTTTGTTTGACTATCAACGCTTCTAACGTGACTCTAGAGTGCGGGAGTTACAATATTGATGGACCTGGCTTGTCGAGTGACGCTACCGCAGTGTTGATTACTTCTAACGGCGATAACGCGTTAGTGCAAAATTGTACTATCGTCAACTTTAGGAACGGCATTATTTCTGATGGAGCAAACAACGTTGTTATTAAAGTCAACAAACTTTTGACGCATCTGTCAGACGTTAACCCGGTAGCTTGTAATTTCACGCAGTCTGACTCGCATGGAATTCTAGTGAAAGACTCGCTTAACTCGCAAGTTTCAGGAAACACTGTAGACGCGCATTTTTGTAGTGGAATAGAATCATTCAACTCTAATTCTACGTTGATTGAGTACAACACTGTTACTGGAAACCTTAAATTCGGTATCCGCGTTGCTGGAAGCGAGATAAACTGTTCTTGGTGGTATAACTGGCCGGGTTACCCGCTTCAATGCAGGGAGTGGAGGCCGGCCGATTCTTACTCTACAGGCAACATCGTGCGCGGCAACACTGTTTACGAAAACGGTTTCAATGGCTCGACGCCAGTTAATCACAGCGCCGAGATTTACGTCCAGAATTCGAATGACGCCGTAATCGAAAACAATAAAGTTTGGAGTAACCACTCGCAAACGTGTGCTGACAACCAGTTTTGGTGTGATTACTTTGACATTGGTTGCGAGTACGCTTGCGGCATTCAAATGGTTTGCACCAGCAACACGCAAGCGTTGAACAACGTTGTTACCGGCACAGAGAAAGGCATCGCTTTTCCGAACACTCACCACTATAATGTTTGGAATTCGTCTGCTTCATCGTGCGGCGGCATCAGCCAAAACAACAACGTGATTCGCGGGAACACGATTAACGACGTAAAGGGAACTGGAATCGAGACTTTCTACGGTAATTACTCGATGATTGACGCTAACACTATTGAAAACCCTGCAGGCAGCGGCGTTTGGTTTAGTGGCGGTTACGGCACTGTATCGAATAACGTTATTAGAAACGCGTCGGCAATACACGAGAACGTTGCAAGAGCAGGCTTGACGCTCACGCGGGCTTACTTCACCACGATTACAGGCAACCAGATTTCAGACAGCAACATGCATGGAATCTTGTTCTCGCAAGACAACGACGACAACGTTGTAAACAATAATTCTATTACTGGCAGCAAGTACGCTGGAATAATTCTGGGAATGCACCAGTGTCCTGTTGCAACGCACGGAAACTGCGTGGTTGAACGCAACACGTTTACTGGCAACACGATTGGCAACAACGCGTTGGCTGGCGGCTACATTCTCTACGCAAAGAACGCGAACATCGTGAACTTCATTTACGACCAATCGTGGTTTGACGGGGTTACTCGCGTGTCGGGCGGGCAAGAAAACCGTTTTATTGACAATACAATTATTTCCACGCCTGGAACTCCAGACTTGTCTTCAGGCGGAAGTTCCTCGATTTACTTTATTAACACTCCAGTAAATCGTGTGACTAACGAATTCATGTCGTTGAATGAAAGCAACGTTACCGTAAGTTGGTACCTCGACGTTCACGTGCAAGACTTGAACGGGTCCGCGGTGAACGCTGCGCAAGTCACGATTACTGACGCTTTCGGCAACACAGTGTTTTCAGGCGCGACTGACGCGAGCGGCAACATTCCACGCCAAACGCTTCAAGAGTATTACGAAGCCGGGTTCAATAACACTGTAACGAATTCTACTAATAACACTCCTTACACCGTGCGCGTCACGAACGGCTGCGCTCAAGCGAGTGCAACAACACAATTGACTGCAAGCCAAGCAATGACGTTAACGCTCGACCTCTCGCCTCCAATTATTTCGAACGTGCACGTGATTGACGTCACGCAAAACACTGTACTGCTTGGTTGGAACACTGACGAGTCGACTAACGAGTCAATCGATTACGGGACGAGCGCGAGTTACGGAAGCGTTTTCACTAACGCGGCTTTCGCAACCAGCCACTCTGTCTTGTTGACTGGCTTGAGTTCAGGCACGCAATACCACTACCGAATTAATGCTTGCGACGCGCAATGCAACTGCGCGCAATCAGCTGACTACGCGTTTACAACCATCGGCGGTGGAACGACTGGCGGCGGTGGCGGGGGTGAAACTCTCCCGACTCCAACGCTTACTGTAACAACGACACCGACTGTTAGTCCGACTGGTGGAGCGAGTCCGAGTCCGACTGTCGCTCCAACGATTGCTGGCACCATCACAGCTAGTCCGACTGTCGCTCCAACGATTGCTGGCACCATCACAGCTAGTCCGACGCCTACCTTAAGCGCTGGAACAGGCTTGGTTACAGCAAGTGGTTTTGACTACGGATTGTGGGGCGGAATCGCATTACTCTTGATTCTGCTCGCGTTGTCAGCATACTTGCTCGTGCGCGGAAAGAAAAAGAAAGATTAAACACTTTTTCCTTTTTCTCTCTTTCCTCTTTTTTTTTCTTTTATTTTTTTTCTTTGTTTTTTGATGCAGGCGGGCTGAAGGCTCGCTTGCCGTAAAGCGTGGATGCCGCAAAGCGTAGAATAATGTCAAAGCGTAGAATAATGTAGAATAAGGTTGGACCGGGTTGCTTCGGTGGGGGTTTAAAAGCACTCCCGGCCCAAGGGTTTTGTGAAGGTGTGTTGAATCAAGCGCCCCTCGCGTCATGAAAGACATTCATTCAGGCACTCGAATTCAAGCGCAATTTTTTTTCTTGTCTTCCATTCACCCAACTTATATTACAAAATCTCTATATTACAAAATCTCACTTTATTACAAAAAACACTTTCCTGCCTACTTGCTTCTTGTCCAATAGTCCTTGTTTGAACAAGTTGTTCAACCTCGCGGAGGCCGCGTTCGTTCCCTTGTAATCGAGTTTTTTCTGCACGTCGCTTGCTGTAACGCGTTTCTGTGTTTTCACTAACGACATTATTTGCTCGTCAACTTCAGGCAACAACACTTCCTCCGCGCTTTCGCGCTGCGGATTCGCGTGCGCGTTTGCCGCCTGAAGCGTTTGTTCAACGCGCTTTAGTCTGGCTTCAAGCTCGTCCAGCTTTTCGAGTTTTTCCCTGATTTCTTTAAGCATCAGGTTGCTTGAAGCTTTTTCTTCACTCAACCTCCACAATAGTGCTCCAACGACTATTGGATCGCGAATTCTCTCTGAAAGCTTTTTGAAGTCCATTGCGACGCTCGCGAACTCGCTTGACGCGAGCTCTCTAGCTATGCCAGCAAATTCGGACTCGCTTTTATTTGACTCCGGTGGACGCGCAACGAAATTTTTTTCACCCAACTGCTTTAACCCCCTTCAAAAACCACGAGCCAGCGCCGCGACACCTGGACTGCGACGGCAACACAGCGACGACGCGCGCAACGCGGCCACGCGGTCTGGCTGCATCAACGCGCCTTCAACGCGCAGTCAAGCGCTACGAACGCAGTCAAACGCAACTAATCAAACGCGACTAATATGGCGCGACTATGGCGCGACTGTAGCGTGACGTTAACGCGACAACGTCGCGAAACAATCATGACAACGTCATGACTATTTAAAAAGCTTTTGATTTACTGGAATTCGCGTGCATCCGCTCGCTTCCACTATTTTTTTCTTTCTTTTTTACTTTGTTTTAAAGGCGTTTTTTTTAAAGCGGTTTTTTTTGGGGAATTGTTGTTGTTGTGGGAATTGTTTGTGGTGTAATTGTTGTTGTGGGAATTGTTTGTGGTGTAATTTAAAAGTAAAGTTAAAGTAAAAGTAAAGCGTTTGTAAAGCGTTTTTTTTGGGAGAGTTGTTAGTGGTCTCAAATTTTAAAGCGTTTTTGGGAGAGTTGTTGGTGGTGTAAAGCGCTTGAAAGCGTTTACAAAAAACAAGCATTTTAAATACTTGTCACACATATTTTTTGTTCATGGGGATTTACGCGTCGCTCGAAGAAAAGTATTATAATTTAATGGATTGGTTTGAAGCGAAAGGCTTCAAGGTTTACGAGTTTTTCGTGAATCCAATCGAGTCGCGCGGAGTTCCTTCTTTCCCGGTTTTTGTTTTGTTGACAGCATTTATTCTCGCTGGAGTGTTTTTCCTGGTTTCTTCGCTTTCTTTAGGACCGCAGGCGGTGTCGGTGCGCGTGAGCGTGTCAAGTGAAGGCGTTCCACTGCCTGACGTGCGCGTTCGACTGTTAGTCGAGGGAGTCGACCAACCGTTTTTCGCGAAGACTGACGAGAACGGCTTGGCTGAATTTAAAGGCATTCCTGCAGGCAAGCGCGCGATGCTGCGAATCGAACAAGCTGGGTATGAAGTGTTTCTCAAGCAAATAGAGTCTACGAGCACTGCGGCGTTTAGCGCGGAACTCACGCCAACACCAGAAGCGCGGAAGCTGCGCGTGCTCGTCACGAACCCTGATGGTAACGCGCTTGGCGACGCGGTGTTGAGTTATCTCGACCCAGCGTCCGGCGTGGTGCAGCAAGCGACTACTAACGCTGACGGGATTGTAGAGTTGAGTTTTGCGAGCGAGGAAGACATTTTCCGCGTTAAAGTCTCGCGCGAAGGCTTCACCGCGAAAACGCAGACTTGCTTTGCGTCGCAACCCGAGTGCATTATCAAATTGACTCCAGAAAGCGAGGTTCCTCCCGAGGATGGAGGAACGCAAGAAAAAAAAGGCAGCATAGTTGTTTACGTGAAAGACGCTGACGGAAACTGGGTTCCGGCGAAAGTCACGGTTTACGACGCTAATTCAGTGAATGAAATCGCTGCGGGGCACTCGACTGAATCAAGTCCAGCGTTTTTTCAAGATGTTGCAGTAGTCGGAACTCAAGTGTACGTTCTAGTAGAACCCGAAGATTCGCAACACTTTGCTTCGTATAATGGCGGTGCGGTGAACGACGTTCAAGCAGTCGCGGAAGGAACGATCGAATTCCGCGTGACTCTAGAAAAACAGAGTGACGTGACTGAAACAACGTCGTTAATTAAAGTCAAGGTTGTTGACGAGAAGAACGCTGTAGTGGAAGGCGCGACAGTAACGCTCTTGCTTTCAAGCAACCCGCGGCGCGTTTTGCTTTCCCAAACCACTAACGCGTCCGGCGAAACGAGTTTTCAAGTTGCTAACGACGCAAGCGTTTACGCGACTGTTTACAAAACCGATTTCCTGCCTGCAATCGAGCGAGACCTCGCGCCAGGAGATTTTAAGACAATCACTTTAGCCGCTCTTGTTCCAGGCAATTCAGGTGAAGCGAAGGCAATTGTTTCAGACGACGACGGGAAACCAGTCGAGTTCGCTAGCGTTCAAGCTTATTACAGCGACGGTTTTTATACTGGAATACCTCCGCAGGACACGGGCGCAGACGGTTCAACGCTTTTTTCTGGACTGCCGCTTGAAACCCAACTGCGTTTCTACGCAGTGCGCGGAACGCTGAAGGGCGTGAGCGACGCTTTCACGCCGACGATTCAGGAAACGCTGACTATTCCAATCCGCTTGGAGCCTCCGGTCGCTATTTTGCGCGTAAAGCCGATTGACGTTACCACAAATTCTTCGATAGTCGCGACTGTAACCGCTTTTCTCGAGAGCTCGCCTTCAACCCCTCTCGCTTCTTGCACTAACGCAAACACTCCAACTTGCGATTTCATCGCCAAGGCAAACAAGCGATTTATCATTAAAGCGGAAGCGACCGGCTACGTGCAGACGACGAGCGAATTAATTACGCTCCTGCCGGATTCCATAGTGCAGAAAGACGTGTTGATGCTTCCAACAGAGTTGTCGAGCGAACTGCGCGTTCTCGACTACCGCTTGACGCCTTCAACAGTCGACCAAGTAAACGCTTCCGGCAACTTGACTTCACTTGACCGCGGAAGGCATTACAAAACATTGTTTACAGTGAATTTCCCGAGCGGAGTTAACGAGAACGGCGTTTTCCAACGCGTAGGCGAATCGCAAAGCGTTGCAGAAGACCCTGCTTTCTTCTCGTTCTTTGAAAAGCCAGCGAATGCGGGAATACGCTTCGGGCAAACTTATTCTCCGGGACCTGATTGCGCGAGCGATGAAGCGAATCAAGACACTGAAACAAAGTGGGTTGACTACGCTTTTCCTGGAACAGAATTCGGTGTTCACACGATTGCCGCGAAAGCATTCGTCCGCCCGACTGCAGAGTCTGGAAGCACCATAAAATTCTTTTACCGCGCTTACTCGAACGCGAACGGCGCGTGGGTGCGTAAGCCTGTCGACGCTGAATTGAATTACAGTCAACGCACTCCAAACAAGGACGAGTGTTACGCTGACAGTTACGAGAAAGAGTATTCGATAAACGCAGGCCAATCGACTTGCAGCGAATCAGCTTGCTTGACGATTACGTTCGTTGCAGGCAACCAGACTGTAGGCAACGGTTTGACTGTAAACCTCGGCAACGGATTCGCGATAAACGTTAATGCTCGCGCGTTCGACGCAGTCACCGCGCCCTACATTAAGGTTTCTGTAGACTCGGCAGTCGCGTTAGGAAAATACGTTTTCGGCGGCGCGAGCGGCGACGCGCGCGGAGGCACTGAAATCAACACGCAAGTCGCGTTAGACGCTGAAAACAGCGTGAGCGGCAGCATTACTGCACTCGCGAACCTGCCTTCACAGTACGCTGCACTCAAGTTCGAGTTCGGTGGCGAAAGCGGCGAGCTAGTAAGCGCGGAACGCTTCATAATAATTCAAGGCACTGGAGCGCTTACTGTAGTAACGCAGCCTGCCACTATTTACTCTAATGAACGCAACACGCTTAAAGTTTTCGTTACAAGGAAAGACAATGGAGCTCCTGTTACTGACGCGCGCGTCTCGTTAAAAGAAGTTGAAGGTTTTCCGTTCGATGGCTCGCCGAACGGCGTTTACGACATTCAAGGCGACGGCACTACGGGCAACGGCGAGGACGGCGTCTACGTTTTCAAAGACTTGCAGCCTGGCTCTATTGGCGTAATCGATGCTGTTGCTGAACGAACAGGCTTCAAGAAAGCAAGCGCGAGAGTGGTTGTAAGCGCGCGCGATTTCCTGGAATTCAATCCAGACGTGAGCGCGCTGCAGTTGTCGTGCGACGACCAACGCGTAGACGTTTCAACTCGCTTGAACGTCGACGTGCCGGTGACGATGAGTTTCAGCGGCAGCCCGTGCGTTACTGTCTCCGGCGGTGGAGTGACGCAAACTGGTTTCACTGTAAAGAAAGGCAAGGCAACGCAACTCGTTCTCACGCCTTTGCGGAACGGCGTTTGTTACTTGACGTTCAACTCTGTGCTCGAGTCCAGCGGCGCAGCTGATTCGCAGACTGCTTGGATTAACGTAAACTGTAAAGCGTTAGAGCCGAGCCCAACTCCAACAGCAAACGTTACTCCAAGCGCGTGCAATTCAGCGAATTGTCCTGCTTGCAACGAGCAAGAATGCCTCGCGTTGTCGCAGTACTGTGAACCGCGTTACGTGACGATTCCCGGCAACGCTTCAGTTTTCAAGGAATGCGTTGCTAAACCGTCGCCTTCGCCTTCCCCAACGCCTGGCTGCGGGCCAGAGAATTGCGGGGCTTGCGATGAAGCGCAGTGCTTGTTGTTGTTGCAGAACAAGACTTGCATGCCGAATTACTTGAGTCAATTGCCTGGCTTGCCTGGAGTGCCTTACGGTGGTTTAAACAACTGGGTTTACTACGTTCCTCCAGGCTACACTAATCCTTACCCAGAGTACGGTTATCCTTACGGCGGTACTTTCAACCAATTCCGTCAACGCGCTTTCGACAAGTGCGTGAAATACAAGGTGCCTCCAGACTGTCTAACGCCGCGCTTCAACTTTAAAGACATTCTCGCAAACCGTTTGGGCCAGTATTACGGTAATTACTTGCTTAATCCAACCATCGAGGCTGCGAAAGTGGGTGTGAGTGCTGGAACCAAGATTTCTGCAACAGTGCAAGGAATATTCGTTTACAGCGAGTACGACTCTAACGGCAATTTGCCTTGCACTCTTAACGGCAACAAGGAAATAACTTGCACGCGTTACATCAACCCAATCATTCCAACGAACGCTTTAGCGTTCAGTGTTTGGAACGATTTGGGTGGAGTCACGACTGTGCAAGCTTTGTTTAAGGACACGTCTAACATAGGTGGCAGCGGGTGCTTCGGTTTTAAGAACGTTGACCCGACGCACACGCTTCTTCAAAACATTGCTTCAGGTGATTGGATTACTCCAGGCGTTGGCGCGATTACGCGCGTAAACACTTGGATGCTCGTATTCAAACCAACGCATGACTGCGTTACTTTCAAGTATGATGCTGACAAAAAAATCTGGAGTGTCGAGCCAAAGCAGGGAAAGAACACTGCGTCCTTCAAAGTTTGTCAAACCCTACAGTTCGGCGGCCGCAATATAGACTGCGTAACTGTAAACTTGATTATCGAACCGTACGCAGGCGAGAGCGCTGACTTGATTGGCAGGTACGCTTTCTTATTCACTCCATTCACGGAATACAATAATGACGGAAGCGAGCTTTACTACAACGCTATTTTTGCGAACAACATTCAAGCAGGCAAAAACGTGGTTTTAACCCCGTCAGACTCGATGATGGAGGGGAGCAATGAAGGCGTTGTGAAAAGCAATGGTTTCATGATAACGCGTTTCAACAAAGACCCAGACTCCATAAAAATCAAAGTTGAAGTTAAAGAATCTGGCATGCAGCTGGAGAGCGTGACTTTAAAAGATTTGATTCAAAATTACGAGCCGCTCAAGTGTAGTGGCGACGTTTGTTGTTCCGCGAGCGACGTTAAAATGTCTTTGGACAATGTGCAACAAGACGTAAACAAAATTTTCGTTGCGTTGGCAAGCCAGTTGGAAACAGTTTACGATGGAAACGTGATTGACGGAACGCTTAACGCGTTCAACCAAGCTTTCGACTTGGCTAAAGCCGACTTCATGGCTCAACTCGCGATTTACCCGTTATGCAAGATTTTCGGGACAGACCCGTTGACTGACTTGCGGAACGCTTGCACGCAGAGGTTGACTAACCCTGGATTGTATTCTGGTTACGACCCGTTGTACGGAGACGTTCGCTCGCGGGGATTCGCTGAAGCGTTCGGAGACGCTTTCACTTACACTGCCTGCAATTCGCAGTTAATCAACTTCGCGTTAGGTCAAGGATTGCCGCCTGGAACTTTTTGGCCGTGGCTGCAAAACCGCGTTACCGGCGCGTTGTACACGCAACGCGGCACTTACTACAAGCCGACTTTCGTGGTTCCACTGAAATTGTGGATTAACGTTCCCTTCAAGAAGCAAGCGTGGAGCTCGCAAATCAAAACGCAAACCGAAAGCGGCACACAAAGCAATTCTCAGGAACTGTCGGAACAGGTTAAGATGCCTGAGCTTCCGGAGGGTGACGCGGTGTTCGTAAAGTCTTTCCACCCAACTTTCGACTCGCGGGACTTGATAGACAAGAGCGCGGACGGTTGGAAGACGAAAAACTTGGAAGGCACGCTAGTTTGGTTTGGAAGGCAGCAAAGCTCGAAAGGAATTCCTGGCTCGCTGGAAGGCGTGACCGGCTGTCTTTCCTACTACCTCGGTGGCACGCAGTCGCAGTGCGACCCAGGAACTTTCTTTCTAGAGCAACGTCTTGCGTGCTGATAAGAGATTACTACAACCAAAAATCGTTCTTGCCGACAATGTGCGACATTTCAGGCGCCAACACTTACAACCGCTGCAACTGGAACGCGCAGAAAAGCGATTACGTTTGCTGCAGGAAAGGCGTAGATGGGTGCGGCGAGGAAAAGAAGACAGAACAGACGCCTGGCGCTGGTGGAGGCGATAACACACCTACATACGCCGGAGCAGTGGAGACTATATTACCCGACTGTATACTCTCGGACAAAACTATTTCTTGCGATCAAACAAAATTTTATGATTGTAATCAAATTGGAAGTCCTGCTATATTCCAGTGTAACAGTAATGAAATAATAGAATGCCAGTCGATGAATGGCAACAAACTAAACAAGTGTTTTTATCCTCAATTCTTCAACCAACAGTTTACTACGCAGCCTCTTGAAAGTATTTCTACCCAAATTTCTAGCGCTAGCACGCAAGCGCAAAAGTTAGAAGAAACAATAATTAAATCTGCGTCTCAAACTACTGCAACTTCTAGCGCTAGCACGCAAGCGCAAAAGTTAGAAGAAACAACGATTAAATCTGCGCCTCAAACTACTGCAACTTTGAATCGCTGTGTTTTTATAGATAACCAATTATTAATTTGTAAGCACTACCCCGATTCCCGTATTTACCTGACAAAGTGTCATAAAATCCTTAGCGACAAAATTATATTTATATGCAGCGATAATGTTGACCGAGTTGTTAAGTGCGCGCGTAAAGATGGCGAACTTTTTATAGATTGTCAGGTTATTAGGATGAGTTAGCGGGGGGCTCATTAAAATAGCAAACTACATCGAACGTAATACTAGATAACTAATTTTCTAGGCTTGCAGGAATCTCGCCGCCAGCGTTTCGAGTTCTAGCGCGACTGCTTTGCCGTGTTCGAGGGGCGCGAGCTTGACTACTTTCGTCGTCAACGCTTGCCGTTCGCCTTCACGTTCGTGAATGTGC
>JBBIMI010000003.1:0-66897 GCA_037444485.1 Microcaldota archaeon | reverse complement strand
ACTGCTATAAAAAGCTTTTGGTGCGCGCACCGTAATGCGCACATCGCCAGCGTCAAACTCTGCTTGCTCGCCCAACTTAATTTTCTTTTTCATGTCGCACTACCTATAAATTCATTTTTTTGGTGGTAATGCGCGTTATAACCGTATGCTTTAAATCTTTTGCGTTCCAATACTATTGAAGGAAAAGCTTCTTTTCAAGGCTTCCTTCAAATTCTGTTTTCTGCGGCGCTGTTTTTTTCGTCTTTGCGCCGTTGTCGGGCTTGGTTTTCCACATGTTTGGCTTAGCGTTCGAGGCAGACTACGAGCCCTCTCGGGCTTTCTTCCGGCTTTCATACTCGCCTGTTTGTTTTGTTTCGTCTGTTTGTTCTATTTGTTTTGTTTCGTCTGTTTGTTTTGTTCGAGTCGTATCGTCTAGTTTTGGGTTTGCTGGAGGTTTTTCGTAATGGTTGGAGAGGAAAAAGCGTTTAGTGAAGCTGTTTCTGTAGTCGTTAGTGAAGAAAAAAAAGCGAGAGACGTTCTAGAGAAAGCGCGTGAAGAAGCTGCTGCAATAGTTGCTAGAGCGCGGGTTCAAGCGCAAGAAATTCTTGAGAAAGCGCGCGAGCAAGCTGAGAAAGAAAGGGAAAAAGCTGTTGAAGCAGCAAGCCGCAGGGTTGACGCGGAGAAAGAAAAAATAATCGCAGCTGCGCGCGCTGAAGCCAAGCGCGAGAGCGCGGAGTGTGACGTCAAGTCGTTCGCGAAAAAGTTTGTCCACGTTTTGTTCGAAAAACACGGGTAATCGATAATGTCTTTAGAGAGCATGAGAAAGGTGCGCGTTTTATGCGCGAAAAACGACTCGCCGGCGGTAGTGCGGGCTTTATACGACTTCGGCGCTATCGAAGTGCGCGAACAAAAGCTTTTTCCGCAGAGCGGCAAGCCGCTCTCCGAGTTTTCGGAAATCTCTAACGCTTTAATCGAACTCCGGCCAATAGAAAAGTTTTTGGAAACCCTGCCTGCTTTCAAAGAAAAAAAAGAAAAGAAAGCAATCGAGAATAGAGGGAAAGCGGTACAGGAATTCGTGGCTTTCCCTAAACTCGCTGGAAGCATGACTCTCGGCGAACTCTTAGAAGAATACCGGCGCTTGCCGCTCGCGAAATTCAAGGAGTTAGAGAAGCAGTTGAACGCGTTGAAAGAACGCGCTTTCACGCTATCGCAAAAACGAGTCGAACTGCTGCCATTCAAAAACCTTAACGTCAAGACAAGCTTGATTTACAACGCGTCGCGTGATTCGCGCGTTCGCTTCGCTTTCTTCGAGCTTAAACCCAAGGTTTTGAAGGAAGCGTTCGAGAAAGCCTTGCGGAAGGAATTCTCGGAGCCAGTTTACTGTTCCGAAAAGGGGAGGAAGTACGCGTTAGTGGCTTTTCCGGAGCGTTTTGCAGAGCGAATGCGGACCGCCGCAACGCCGTTCGTTGCTAACGAACTCGCGATTCCGGTTGTTGAAAGCGAGTTTTTCAGAGACGAGATCGCGAAAATCGAGGGAGAACTCGCTGAAAACGCGGAGCAACGCGCGTTAGTGTTGCGCGAGTTGAACGCGTTCAAGAAGCTCTTTTTCACCAAAATCGTTTCGCTACGCGAAGCGCTTGAATTAAAAGCGGAGGAGGCGAGTTTGCCTGCTCGTTTTGGAGAGAGCGAGCGGACGTTAATGCTTGAAGGCTGGATTCCAACGCCTTTGCGCGAAAAACTCCGCGCTTCCCTAGAGAAAACCTTGGGTAAACGCTTTGTGTTGGAAGACGTGAAACTCGGCGAGCACGAGCCGAGTCCCGTGCTTTTGAAGAATCCCAAGACTTTCAAGCCCTTCGAGTTTTTTGTGAAGTTCTTCTCGCTGCCGGGCGTGCATGACGTCGACCCCACGCTCTTGATTTCCTTGACTTTCCCGTTGTTTTTCGGCATGATTTTAGGCGACGTCGGCTACGGCTTGGCCGCGCTTGCCCTCGCGCTCGTGATTCGCTCGAAGTTTTCGAAAGGATTTTTCCGCAATGCGAGCGGCATCATGATGTTCTCTGCGTTGTTCACGATTTTCTTCGGCTTTATTTACGGCGAGTTCTTCGGCTTCGAGAACATTCTCGGGTACGAACTGCATCCGTTGATTCACCGCGTTGAAGAACAAGGCTTACAGTTCTTGATTGCGTTGACTGTTCTCGTCGGCTTTATTCACTTGGCAGCTGGCTTTGCAATCGGTGTTTTTGAGAACGCGCGCGCGAGGCACTGGAAGCACGCGGCTGCGAAAGCCTTTTGGCTTTTGCTCGAATTCAGCATCCTCTCCTTCTTCACCGCTTCAGCGAACATCGCGTTTTTCGAGTTGTTCAAACCCATGGCTGCGATTCTCACGCCAAGCGTTTCCCTTCCGCTTACGGTAATCGCGTTAGTGGGAATAATGGTTTGCGAAGGCGCAATGGCTTTCTTTGAAGTCTTCACGCTGTTCAGCAATCTTTTCTCGTATCTAAGGATTATGGCTCTCGGCGTTTCAGGCGTTATTCTTGCTTTGATAATCAATCAACTGCCGTTGACGGTGTCGTTATCAAACCCTGTCACGATTGTTTCCTTCACGTTGTTCGGCTTGTTGTTTGTTTTCGGGCACTTCACTGCACTGTTGTTAGGGATTTTCGAAGCGTCGATTCAGTCGCTTCGTTTGCATTACGTGGAGTTTTTCAGCAAGTTTTATCACGGCGGAGGCATTCCGTTTCTTCCCTTGCGGGAGAAAAACATTTAAGTTAAAACAAGAGAGAGGTGTTGAAAAATTGGTTGACTTTGGAAGTGGATTGGTTGGCGTGGGCGCGGCTCTTGCAGTCGGGCTGGGCGCGCTTGGAACCGCTTGGGTGCAAAGCGCCATTGGTTCGGCTGGAATGGGCTTGATGGCCGAGAAAGAGGGGGCGGAAGGCAAAGTCTTGCTTTTCCTAGCGCTTCCCGAAACCATGGTCATCCTGGGCTTCGTTGTCGCTTACCTAATCATTTCGTCAATAAAATAAAAAACCGTTGAAGACGGTTAGCGAAAAAAAGGGCTTTACTTGTGAAAGCCCCCTAAGTGAAAAACCATGGGTTTGAATGAATTACGTCAGGAAATAAGCAAGCAAGCTTCAAGCGAAGCCGCTAGACTGCTGCGCGAAGCGCAAGCCGAAGCCGAAAAAATCCTCGGCGAAGCGCGGGAGCAAGCGAAAGCACTCCTCGCGAAGGAAGCTGAAAAGACGAAGGCTGAAGTCGCGCAGAAGGAAGTCGGCGTTTACGCAGCGCGCTTGACAGCAAAAAAAATCATTGCGGACGCCAGAAACGCGGTTCTAGACGAAGCGCTCAAGGAAGTCAAACGCGAGCTTGAAAAACTCACGCAAACGCGCGAGTACCCGAAAATCTTCGACCAACTCGTTGAAGAAGGCAAACGCGTTGCAGGCGAAAACTGCGTGTTTCACGTAAACAAACGCGACGCCGCGCTTGCGAAAAAATACGGGAACGTCAACCCAACGCTTGACGTGATTGGAGGCGTTGTGGTCACTTCGCGTGACGGAAGGCTCCGCGTAGACAATTCTTTTGAGGCTTTACTCGAAGAACACGCGAATGAATTGAAGCAAATGGCTTTCGAACAATTCTTTGCGAGGAAAGCAAAACCCAAAGCGCTTGAACCCAAACCGCGCCCGAAGCAGGCTGCAAAGGCGAAGGCTGTAAAGCCGAAGAAAAAGAAGCGTAAGTGAAGTTTATGGACTTGAGTTACTCGTACGTCAACGCGCGCGTCAAAGCAATGAAATCGCGTTTGTTGAAGGAAACCGTAGTCAAGGAAATGCTTGAAGTCGGTTCCGTAAACGAAGTAGTGGAACTCCTGGAAGAAGACGCGGTTTACAAGCCGTTCTTGGTGAAGTTGTCTTCAGAGTATTCTGGAACCGAACTCGTTTCGCGAGCGCTTCAAGAAAACTTGTCTGCAACACTCAAGAAAATTTATTTCTTCCTGCCGAAGAAAGCGCGCGAGAAATTCAGAATCCTGTCGATGGAACTCGAAATCCGCGATTTGAAGACCATAATCGCCAAGAAAGTCCTTGGTTTGGAGGTTGTGAAAGGCGATTTGGTGAACGCAAGCGAACAAAACGCCCCGCTGATAGAAAAAATGCTTAAAGCACACGATTACACTGAAGCGCTTGCCGCGCTGCGGAAGAGCGAGTACGGCTCGGTCTTTCCAGAATCGCTGGTAAAGCAGTTCGAAAAGACGAAAGACTTCCGCATCCTCGCAGGCGCTTTAAACGATTACTACTCTGCTTTCTTGACGAAAACCCTGCAAGCCGAAAAAGACGCTCTAGTCAAAAAACTATTGCAAGACCGACTCGATTACACCAACGCGGTGCTTTCTCTACGTTTGAAGAAGACCGGTTTAAGCGAGAAGGAAATAACCCCCCGCTTGACGCAGCCCTTGTCGCGCAAGGTGCGCCACGTGCTCGCCAGCAAAAGCTATTCCGACGGCGTTTCAATCGCCGAGAAAGAGTTTCACGTCACCATTCCGGCGAACGAGCGCGAGTCAATCGCGCGCGTTGAAGTCGCTCTCGAAAGAAAGTTCGTGGAAAACGCTTTGCGTGACTTCCGCTTGAGCGTCTTGAGCTTCGGAGCGGTCCTCGGTTATTACTACCTCAAGTTAATCGAGTTGAGCAACATCCAGAAAATCGTTTACGCCACCAACTTCGGCGTCAAAGACGAGTTGAAGGACGCTGTATTCGCGGTAAACTTGTGATGAGTTATGGAAGAAATCGCTGTTTTGGGGGATGAAGAGACTGTCGTCGGCTTCAAACTAGCAGGCGTCCGACGCGCGGTTGTAGCGAACGCTCAGAATGCAGACGAAAAATTTCTCGAATTGACTGCGGACGAGAAAGTGGGTTTGATTATCTTGTCTGAAGACACGCAAAAGTTGTTTTCACAAAAAACGCTGAAGGCGATTGAAACGCTCGCCAAACCCGTGGTGCTGACGATTCCGGGAAAGACTGTAAGGCCGACTGGAGTTAATCCGCTTGCTTTGATGATAAAGAAAGCCATTGGAGTTGACTTGACAGCAAAATAATTTTTTGAAAAAGGAGGTTGTTTTAGAATGGGTGAATTAGCTAGAATCTCTGGACCGCTCATCGTAGGAAAAGGAATGAAGGGAACTACTATCAATGAAGTCGTAAAAGTCGGGAAGGAAAAGCTTTTGGGCGAAATCATTGCTTTGCACGGCGACGAAGCCAGCATTCAAGTTTACGAAGACACGAGCGGTTTGAAACCCGGCGACCCCATTGAAGCGACAGGCGCGCCCTTGCAAGTCGAACTAGGGCCTGGGTTGTTGACTACTGTCTTCGACGGAATCCAGCGCCCGCTCGAAGCGATTCGTAAAGACACTGGCGACTTCATCACCCGAGGAGTCTACGTCCCATCGCTCGACAGAAAGAAAAAATGGGCTTTCAAGCCGACTGCAAAGAAAGGTGCTAAACTCTCGCCAGGCGACGTTCTAGGAACAGTCAAGGAAGGCGACTTGGAGCATAGGATTCTCGTCCCGCCCAAAATTGAAGGAACTCTCGAAAGCATAAGCGAAGGTTCCTTCACGGTCGAAGAGGAGATAGCGAAAGTCGGCGGCAAGAAAATTTCCTTAATGCAAAAATGGCCTGTCCGCGTCTCGCGGCCATACAAAGAAAAAAAGCGTTTCGAAGTCCCACTGGTTTCCGGAAAAAGAATTCTCGACACGTTTTTTCCAATCGCGAAAGGAGGAACTGCAGCAATTCCAGGCGGCTTCGGAACTGGAAAAACCGTGACGCAGCAGGATTTGGCGAAGTACGCGGATGCGGACATAATTGTTTACATCGGCTGCGGCGAACGCGGGAATGAAATGACTGAAGTGTTGACTCAATTTCCCGAACTCTTAGACCCGAAAACCAAAAAACCGTTGATGAACCGAACTGTGCTCATAGCGAACACGTCTAACATGCCTGTCGCAGCTCGCGAAGCAAGCATTTACACCGGCGTTACGATTGCCGAGTATTATCGCGACATGGGTTTCGACGTCGCGCTCATGGCCGACTCGACTTCGCGCTGGGCAGAAGCAATGCGTGAAATCAGCGGGCGCATGGAAGAAATGCCTGGAGAAGAAGGCTACCCAGCTTACTTGTCGCGTAAGCTCGCCGAGTTCTACGAACGCAGCGGACGCGTCGACTGCCTCGGTTCTCCAGCGCGAGTGGGAAGCGTTTCGATAATCGGCGCTGTTTCTCCGCCTGGCGGCGACATCAGCGAACCCGTCTCACAAGGAACTCTTCGCATCACGAAAGCCTTCTGGGCGCTTGATTCCAGCCTCGCAAGACGCCGGCACTATCCCGCAATCAATTGGTTGAAGTCGTACTCGCTTTACCTCGACGAACTCTCGGATTACTACGCGAAGCACGTGGCGCCCGACTTCATGCCTCTGCGCGCGAAAGCAATGGAGTTGCTGCAAAAAGAAGCTGAATTGCAGGCTATAGTGCAGCTCGTCGGTCCGGACGCGCTGCCGGAACGCGAGAGGCTTGTTCTTGAAGCGACGAAGATGATTCGTGAAGACTTCCTGCAGCAACACTCTTTCGAGGAAATCGACGCTTACTCGCCGCCGCAGAAACAATACTGGCTGTTGAAGGTAATCATGCATTACTACGAAAAGGCGGTTGCGGCGTTGGCGATGGAAATACCTTTCGAAAAGATTTTGGGAATCAAGGAACGGCAGGAAATCGCGCAGTTGAAGCGCACTCGCGACGAAGGATTCGAAAAGAAAGTAAGCGACTTGATGAAGTCAATCGACTCTTCACTATCGGCTAAACACTCTTGAAACAAAAAAACATGCTTAAACAAAAAGGTGGTTTCACGTGATTAAGGAATTTCAGAGCGTTAAACAAATTTTCGGTCCAATAGTCTTCGTTGAAGGCGTTGAAGACGCCGCTTACAATGAAACCGTGGAAATCATTCTTCCGAACGGCGAGAAGAAACGCGGTCAAGTGCTCGAATCCTCGCGCGGTTTGGCTGCAGTGCAAGTGTTCGGAGAAACCACTGGCTTGGACACGAAACTCACTCGCGTGCGCTTCCAGAAAGAAACCCTGAGAATTCCGGTAAGTGACGAGATGCTTGGACGCGTTTTCGATGGAAGCGGCGAGCCGGTGGACGGCGGTCCGCCCATTATTTCAAAGGAAAAGCTGGACGTCAACGGGGTTGCAATCAATCCCAGCGCACGCGCTGAGCCGCATGATTTTATTCAAACTGGCTTGTCCACGTTAGACGTCATGAACACGCTAGTTCGCGGGCAGAAGCTACCAATCTTTTCGACTGCAGGCTTGCCGCACAACGACATTGCAGTGCAGATCGCCAGGCAAGCGACGATTAAGGGTGAAAAGACGGATTTTGTCGTCGTATTCGCTGCGATGGGCATTACTTACGCTGAAGCGAGTTTCTTCATGCGTGACTTCGAAAAAACAGGCGCTCTCGAACGCAGCGTGCTGTTCTTGAATCTCGCGAACGACCCGAGCGTCGAACGCTTGATCACGCCCCGCTTGGCGTTGACGACTGCCGAATACTTGGCTTTCGAGCGGGACATGCAAGTTCTCGTCATCTTGACCGACATGACGAACTACGCGGACGCGTTGCGCGAAATTGCCGCCGCAAGGCAGGAAGTGCCGGGCCGCCGCGGTTACCCCGGCTATTTGTATACGGACTTGGCTAGCATTTATGAACGCGCGGGCGTGATTAAAGGCAAAAAAGGAAGCATCACGCAACTGCCTATTTTGACGATGCCTGAAGAGGACATCACTCACCCCATTCCAGACTTGACTGGCTATATTACTGAAGGCCAAATAGTGTTGAGCCGTGATTTGAACAGAAAAAACATTTATCCCTGCATTGACGTGCTGCCGTCACTATCGCGTTTAATGCAGCTGGGAATCGGCCCGCAGCACACGCGTGAAGACCACTCCGGGGTTTCGTCACAGTTGTACGCTTGTTACGCGGAAGGACGCGACTTGCGTAACTTGGTTGCAGTCGTCGGCGAAGAAGCGTTGAGCGAGCGGGATAAAAAGTTTCTCGCATTCGCAAACGCGTTTGAACAACGGTACGTGAGTCAAGGAAAATACGAAAACCGCGATGTTGAAGAGAGTCTCGAACTCGGTTGGGAGTTGCTTGCATCTATTCCGGAGAGCGAGTTGAAGCGCGTGAAGCCTGAACACTTGGAAAAATACGGGCGCAAGTACAGGAAACAATAGAGGGTTGAACAACGTTGAAGGAAGGACTCAAGCCGACGAGAATGGAGCTTTTGGACACAAAGCAAAAGCTGCAGCTCGCAGAAAAAGGCTACGAAATCCTCAAGAAAAAACGCGACGCTTTAATTCTAGAATTCTTTGCAGTAGTAAAGCAAGCGAAAGACTTGCGTTCGCAGTTGGACGCGCAAGTCGCGCACTCTTTTAAAGCCCTCGCGCTTGCAACAGCTTTTCACGGCAAGCTTTTTCTAGAAACAGCTTCGCTTTACTCTCGAGAAGCGCCTGGAATAGAGGTAAGCGTGAAGAACGTCATGGGAGTGCGTATTCCAACTATTCGCAGCACTCTAGTTTCACGCTCTCTTCTCGATAGGGGTTACGACGTGCGGGATGGAAGCGCGAAGTTTGACGAGTGCGTTGAAGCGTTTGAAACCTCGCTTAACTTGGCGGTGAAGCTAGCTGAAACTGAAAGCGCGCTCAAGAGGTTGTTGAAGGAAATCGAGAAGACGAACAGGCGCGTGAACGCGTTAGAGTTCAACGTCCAACCGGAATTGCGGGACGCAATCAAGGAAATAAGCGACCACTTGAACCGCATGGAAAGCGAAAGGTTTTTCGCCTTGAAGCTCACGAAACAACGTCTTGAAAAGAAAAAGGAAGCCGAAAGCAAGGCAGCTTGAAGAAGGTGCTTTTTTTGTGAGCGAGGAGTCAGACCCGGCGTTGAAAAGCCTTGTTTTGGAGATACTGATTTTCGCGCTTGCAATGGGCTTTCTGTTATTTCTTTTTGCTTGAAACGAGTTTGCTTGCGTAGCTGTCCTCTAAATCCAGTATTTCTTTCGCGAGCTCTAAACCGCCGATTATCTCTGGCATTACTATCACGTCGGCGCCTGCGCGGTGGAGCTTGCCAACGGCGTCCTCGCTGTAAGCGCGAGTTGCGACTGCTGCCCTCGGGTTTAATTCTTTCACAGTGAGCGTGAGGAAGACGTTGGAGGAATCAGAGTTCAAGGCGCTTACAACGCGCCTGGCGCGCGCGATTCCGGCTTTCTGAAGCGTTTTTGCTTCCAAAGCGTCGCCTTCAACTACTGGAAAGCCAGCGTCAGCAACTTTTTTTGCTGTCTTCGCGTCAATGTCTATAACGACGAAGTCTTCTTTTTCGTTGGCGAGAGTCTGACAAACTGTCTTGCCTAGTTCTCCGTAACCGCATACGATGATGTGGTTGCGCATCGCATTGATTTGTTTTTTCATTCCCCTCCCCTCTAAAGTGTTTTTAATCAAGTAATCAACTCCTTCAGTAATCACTACGGCAAGCACGGCCATCGTCGTCAACCCGAGCAACACGTGCACTACTTTCGTGACCAGCGCGCCGCTCGCGCAGTCGACGTACAACGCGGTGCACATGCTTTCAAACAAAGCGTCTGGAAACGGTCTTTTTTCGAGTAGTACGAAGTCTGTTACCGCGATTGCCTGCACTATGACTACGATTACAAGCAAAACCCAGTACTTGTTTAAGCGGAAACTCTTTTTCTTGACGTGGATAACGCCCATTGCGCCGCACCTGAGAATTGTTACGCAAGCGTTTTTTTTAAAAGAGAGTAGCCCCGGGCGGATTCGAACCGCCGTCTCAGGCTCCAGAGGCCCGCATACGAAGTCCAGCTTTCTCTTTTTTTTGCTGGAAAGCTGTTTGACCACTATACGACGGGGCTGTTTGCAAGTAATTTTTATAACAGCGGATTATAATAAATTGTGTGGGGTCGGTTTGTTTTGGAGCAAAACATTTTGGAGGAAGTAATCATCACGCGCCCGAGCTTGAAGCACGCGTATTCGATCACGGTGTTGACGCGCAAGTTTTTCCCTTACTTGAAGTTCAACATGAATTCCGTCCTCGAACGCTTTAAAAACAAGAACATCGAGTACTACGTCGCTCTTTTAGACGGCCACACTATTGGCTTCGTTGACGTAGACTTTAGCAACAACTCGCCCCGCATTCTCGGGCTAGCGGTTCTCGAAGAGTTTCGAGGCAAAGGAATTGGAACGCGTTTGCTGCATCGCGCTATAGCGCGCGTGAAAGAAAAAGGGTTAAAGCGAGTCACGCTCTTGGTCAGCGAGGACAACTCGCGTGCGAGAAGGCTTTACGAACGCGAGGGATTCGTCGAAGAAGGCGTTTTCAACAAGAGATTGTGGGACAAGACGATACTTGTTTACGGGAAAAACTTGTGAGAAAACTTGCGAGCATGGTTTTTGTGAGCGTTTTGAAAAACTGGTGGCGTTTGACTCGCGCCGAACACGCTTTTTTAACAGCTTTTGCGGTCGTAATGGCTGAAGCGATAGCTGCAAAAAGCTTTATGCCTGCATTCTTGATTCCAGCAATCGCGCCTTTCTTCATAGTACTCGCGTCTTTTGCGCTTAACGATTACCTTGGTTTTCAAAGCGATAAGGCCAACAAGCGTTTCGACCGCCCACTGGTTTCCGGAAAAATAAAGCGCGTGCACGCGCTTTATTCTGCAATGTTTTTCTACGTTCTTGGCTTGGCTAGCTTGACTCTCGTAAACAACACTGCGTTTGCAATCGGTCTCGCATTCGCAGTACTCTCGATTTTCTACGACTCGCACCTCAAACGCATTCCGCTCTTAGGCAACGCATTCATTGCAAGCAGCATGAGCATCGCATTCGTTTACGGCAACGCTGCGCTTGTAGACTCGCTCTCTAACTTGAATTTTTTCGTGCTCGCGTTCGCGTTGATGGCTTTCGCTTCAGGCTTGGGACGCGAATTATTGATAACGTTGCGGGACGTGAAGGGCGACCGCAAGGCTGGAATGCTGACGCTCCCCATGCTTTTAGGAAGGCGTAAGACTGTAATTCTCGCGAGCACGTTGATTTACTTTGCGGTTGCGGTGAGTTTCCTGCCATTGTTAGTGGTTTTCTTCATTCCTTACGTCGTTCTCGTTATTCTGGCGGACGTTTTTTGGTTGGTGGTTACTAAAATAATGATTTTAGGGAAGGACGCGCGGGTCTTCAAACGCGTGCGGAATTACTCTCTATATGCGCTTGGCTTGGGGTTGCTCGCCTTCGCGAGCTTGGTTTTCTCGTGAAATAATTGTGAAATAATTTATTTTAACTATTTTAACGTGTTTGGCTGAGAAATTCGCGAGTTCAGGCAACGCATAAACTACGGATGAATCAAATTGTTTCGCTTTACTTGTTTGCCGGTTTTTTGTAGGTGCAGCGTTTCGCGCGCGTTACGCGCGCTGATGGCGGCGCCAGCCGCCAAGCCTGGCAGCGTGCCGGAATTTCCGCCTTTAAGCGTAAGTTATTTAATGGGCGTAAAAAATAATCATTTTTTGAGTGGTTGAATGCTGGAGGATTGGTTTTTATGGGGTTTTACGAGATTCTGCGGCATGATGGCAAGAACTACGTGATTAAAGTCAACGAAGATGAATCTCGTTCTGTTATTGGACTGCATGTCGGAAAGTTGCTGCCGAACGATTGGAGCCTACAGAAATACGTTAAATCAAAGAAAGCGGGAAAATACGAGCTTCTGTCGAGCGAGGAGTTCGGAGACTATGCTGGCTTTATTCACGTTTGTCAACGCATGCCTAAAAAAAACTTGAAAACACTGTTAGAGTCGCTTAAGAAAAAACACCCGGACAAGAAATGGAGTGATTAAACCCGTTAAACAAATGTTTTTGTTCGGCTTTTGTTTTTGTTCGCCTTTTTTCACAGGTTCTCGCTTTTCTCTCATTTTTCTGCAGGTTTTCTGACTCTCGTTGTTTTCTTTCTTTTACTAATTTTTTCAAGCAATTCGTGTTTAGTGTAATTTGATGCGATTTCAATGCGATTCAATACGTGCCTTTCTTGTCGAGTTCGAATTCCTTCCACACGACGGAAAGAAAACTCTGTGGTGGAATGACGCCGAGTTCTGTGACGAACGCTGTAACGTACTTTGCTTCAACCAAGTCGAACGCGGGATTAATGATTTTGAGTTTGCGTCTGTTTATCTTCCACTTTCTTGCTTCAGTGTTGCTTAAAACTTCTTTTGCAGCACGTTCCTCGATTTTTTCTCCTTCGCCCCACAACGTGAGGGGGTCGAACTTGTGCGTTCCACTGCACGCGTAAAGCTTCTTGTCGTGTTCTCTAGCAGCAATCGCTAGTGGCGCGGTGCCGATTTTGTTGATTAAGTCGCCTTCACTGGTAATAGCGTCAGCGCCAACAAGCACCAAGTCAGTGTCGCGCATGGAGCGGAGGATCCAGGAGTTCGCGTTGTCGACTGCGAGTACAGTATTCAAGCCGTAAGCGCTCAACTCGGCAGCGCTCTCCCGTCCTTGGTAAAGCGGGCGGCTTTCGAGGCAGTAGACTGTCGGGTTCTTGTGGTCGTCGAACGCTTTCTTTAAAACGCGCATTACAGTAGAAGAATGACAGTGAATCAAGACGTTCGCGTTTTTTGGAATCAAGCGCGCGCCGTACTCGGCAATCTTGAGTTTGGTTTCGAGCGAGCGCTTGTGGTAATCGCGTGCTTCCTGCTGCACTAACAACTTGAGCTCGCCAACGTCTCGCGCTTCGCTTTTCAGTACTTGCAGCAACACGAAACGCAGGGCGTTGCGTAACGCTGGCTCGGTTGGCCGCGCGCTTTTCAGGAAGGAAATAGTTTGCCGCACTTCTTTCACGAACGTCTTCTTGTCGCGCGCTTTCGAGGCTGCAGCGCTTGCCGCAAGCGCGTCCACGCTTGCGCTCGCCACGTTTTCAGCGCCCTGAATCTTGAGAGAGCGAATGTTTTCGAAAACTTTTTTCACTTCGTGCAGCATTTTTGATTCGCCTTTGAAACGCGTTCTGGCAACGCAAGGGTTTTTAACTACCTTCATTCAATAAAATAGCGTTTGGTATTAAATCCCTTACTCTTGAGCGGGAAGAAACCAAAAAAAGAAGGTGCGTATTCGAATGGAAGACTCCGGCAACATGTTTCAAAACAAGCACTCGGCAATAATTGAAGGCGGAAAGCCTGCGAGTAAGGAGGACGAGGAACTGCTCGAGTTCTTGAAGCAAAGCGTGCCGAAAGTCGTTGTAGTCGGCACTGGCGGAAGCGGAAGCAACACGATAAACCGAATGACTGAAGTCGGCATCGCTGGCGCAAAGCTTTACGCCATGAACACTGACGCTCAACACTTGCTTAACACGAGTGCGGACAAGCGCCTGCTGCTCGGCAAGAAGAAAACCCGCGGGCTTGGGGCCGGAAGCAATCCTGAAGTCGGCGAGGCTGCTGCACTCGAGGCAGAGCAAGAGATTCGCGACTTGCTTCAAGGCAAGGACTTGGTTTTCGTAACGTGTGGAATGGGGGGCGGGACAGGCACCGGCAGCGCGCACGTAATCGCGCGCGTCGCGAAAGAAGCAGGCGCGCTCGTAATCGGCGTGGTTACCCTGCCGTTCACTTCAGAAGGCACGAAGAGAATGCGTAACGCGCTTGAAGGACTCGAGAAACTCAAGAAAGAGGCCGACACTACAATCGCGATTCCAAACGACAAGCTCTTGTTGTTTGTTTCAGACTTGCCGCTTAATGCTGCGTTTAAAGTGTCTGACAGCGTGTTGACGAACGCGGTGAAAGGCATTACTGAACTCATCACCAAGCCTGGACTCGTAAACCTCGACTTCGCGGACGTGCGCACGATTCTTGAAAAAAGCGGGAGCGCGATGATCGGGTTGGGTGAAGTGGGAAGCGCGGACCAACGCAACCGCGTTGTTCAAGCGGCTGAGAAAGCGTTAGCGTCGCCGTTGCTTGACTTGGACTTGAAGCAAGCGGGAAAGGCGTTAATAAACATTACTGGCGGCAGCGACATGACTCTCGGCGAGGCTGAAGCTGCGGTGCAAGCGATAAGCTCGAAGATTTCGAAAGACTCGCACGTGATTTGGGGGGCGGCTATTGACGACGAGCTTGAAAACCATGCGGTGCGCGTTCTCGCAGTACTTTCGGGATTGAAGGAACGCCCAGCCGGAGAACAAGCCGCTGCTGAAGAATTGAATATCGAATTCATCGAGTGAATTCATCGAGTGAGATGAAGCGGGGTTTCAAGCGGAAAAATGAATTTCAACTCGTTTTTTCAGAACGTCGAAAGCGGGCTGCGCTCGTTCTACGAGCAGAGCCTTCGCGTGATTGCAATCACGCACAAGCCGCGGAGGCCCGAATACAAGCAAATGGCTTTAACCACTGCAATCGGAATGGCTGTAATCGGAATCGTCGGCTTCATAATCTCGATGATTGCTTTCCTCATCAAAAACCGTTAAACCGTTGACACCGTTTTTCGCGAGGTTGATTTCAGAAAATGTTGTTCGCCTACAGAGTCACCGCAGGGCAAGAAGGAATGGTTGCAGACTTGCTGCAGGAAAAAGTGCGCAAGTCGCACTCGCCGGTAAACGCGCTCATCGTCTCGCCGCGCCTGAAAGGCTATCTCATCGTCGAATCGCCGAACGAGGCGGAAGCCAAGAAGCTAGTCACCAGCGTTCCGCACGTCAAGGGCATTCTCCCGCACGCGATCGCGCCGAGCGAAATCAAGGAACTGCTTGAAAGCAAGCCGCAGGAACTCCAACTAAATAAAGGAGACTTGATTGAGATTACAAGCGGTCCTTTCAAAGGCGAAAAAGCGAAGGTGGTGCGCATCAACAAGGAAAAGGAAGACGTTACAGTTGAACTCGTTGAAGTCGCGGTGCCTATTCCTGTAACCATAAAACTCAGTACTATTAAAGTCTTGCCGCAGTAAGCGATTGCTGTCCGCTGTCTTTCGCACCCAAAACACTCTTCAGGGTTTTTCGAGGTGAAAAATTGGTTAAAACGATTATTCAAGCGCTCGTTGAAGGCGGAAAAGCGACTGCGGGCTCGCCGCTGGGGCCGGGCTTGGGGCCGACTGGCGTGAACGTTGGGCAAGTAATCGCGGAAATCAATGAAAAAACTAAAGAGTTTACAGGAATACAGGTTCCAGTGAAAGTAATCGTTGACAGAGAAAAAAAGAGTTTCGAAATTGAAGTAGGCACGCCGCCAGTAAGCGCGCTCATAAAAAAAGAACTCGGATTAACAGCTCCAGTAAAAGAAGAGCCTGGAGTGAAGGGTAAAAAACCTATCGGAAGCCTCTCGATGCAACAATGCGTTAAAATCGCGAGAATGAAGGGTGACGCATTCCTCGCGCGGAACCTCAAGAAAGCGGTGAAAGAGGTTCTCGGAACTTGCGTTAGCATGGGCGCGCAAGTTGAAGGCAAGCCAGCGAAACAAGCGTTGAAGGAACTCGAGGCAGGAGCGTTCGACTCTCTCTTAAACCAATAAAATCGAGGGTTAATAAAACCAAGTCAAGCGAAACGAGTCAAGACCAAGTTAAGTAAAACAAGAGTTACTAAAACAAGTAAAACAAGAGTTGCACTGAGTTATGCGCTGAGTCATGTCTGCCGTGTTAGTGTGAAGAAAAGTTGGATTGAGTTAGTGTGAAGAAAAAGTTAGTGTGAAGAAAAAATGGCTTTAAACAAAAACTTGGTTTACTGGGGCACCATCGCATTGATAGTGTTTTTCGTTATTGAATTCTTTTGGCCCTTAATGTTTGTTTCCCAGCAAGCAAGCGTTTCGCCAACACCGCAAGCTGAACTGTTTGAAGGCAGCGCGATTGCGAACGGCGTAGTAGTTTCTTTCTCGAACCAAGGTCTTGCTTACTGTAACGCGTCGGTCCCGCTGCCGCAAGATTTCTACTCCAAAATACCTGGAATAACTGATTCGAAACAACTTTCAGATTTGATTACATTGTTGGCTTTCAACGAGTCGCAAGCTGATTCGGCGATAACGAGGTTGAACGAGGAACTCGCGCCGAAATGCAGCGACTACCGCGTTCTACGCAGCGCAACCCTTCGCTTGACTGACAAGACTTTAAGCTTCAAGAGCTCGACTTCGCTCGGCGCGTCGAAGAACGTGGAAGCAAGCGTTTTTTCACGCGGCTTGAATGGCGCGATTGACGCGAGCGCGCAAGTTAATGAAACGCTGAAGTTGTTATTGGTTGGCAAAATGGTTTTCTTGGGCGACAAGCTGCAAGAAGTTTCAGAACTCCGCGTGGAACAAGTATACTTTCCGACTCCCTCGCCGCCCACAGTAACGCAACCTGCTATGGAAGTGATTACCGCGAATTCGACGCAAAACGCTTCTGCAAACGCTTCAAATTCTTTAAACTCAAGCGCGTGAAAAAGGTGATGAAAATCGCTTCAACAACACCAACAATAGTAAACACGGGAGACTTCGTAAAACTCGATTACTCTGGAAAGACGAGTGATGGAAGAGAATTCGACTCTACTCGCGGCGGCAAACCAGTTCTCGTAGTCGCAGGCAAAAACCAGTTAGTGAAGGGACTCGACGCTGCGGTGGTGGGCGCGGAAAAAGGCGTGAGGAAGAGCGTGGACGTGCCGCGCGATGCAGGGTTCGGCGAACGTAATCCTAATCTCGTGCGTTTGATTCCGTTGCAAAAGTTTATAGAACAGGGAGTGACTCCGGTTGCTGGAATGACGCTCGACATCGACGGCGTGCTGGCGCGCGTTCAAAGCGTTAGCGGCGGTCGCGTGCGCGTTGACTTCAACCACGAGCTCGCGGGAATAGACTTGCATTACGATTTCACTGTAATGGAAGTATTCAAGAAGCCGGAAGAGAAGCTCGCAGCGTTGTTTGAAGACGCGCTCGGCGCGTTCGGCGTGAAGGCTGAAAATGTTTCTTTCAAGGAGGGAGTGGCGCGCGTGACCGTGGATGCGAAAACAGTGAAAAACGCTGATTTCGTCGCGCGCAAGCTTCGCGCAATCGCGTTCGCTTTAGAGTTCGTGCCAGAGTTAAAGAAAGTGGTTTTCGAGGAAGAGTACGCGCGGCCAGAACAAGAAAGTAAACTTAAATAATTTTAACGTGTTTGGTTGAGAATTCCGCGAGTTCAGGCAACGCAACTACGGATGAATCAAATTGTTTCGCTTTACTTGTTTGCCGGTTTTTTGTAGGTGCAGCGTTTCGCGCGCGTTACGCGCGCTGATGGCGGCGCCAGCCGCCAAGCCCGGCAACATGCCGGAATCCAGCGCCTTTAAGCATAAGTTATTTAAATAATTTATAAATAATTAAAAATATTTTTTGGGTTTCAACCTTTAACCTTAACCTTCAAGCAATTTATTTTAATTCTTAATACTTTAAACTATTTTCATGTCGAACGTCACGCCAAACGTTTTTTCTACGCTGCCTGAAAAACGCGTAGGCGTTTTCGCGAACGAGGACGCACTCAAACCCGAATTTATTCCTGAAACGCTTCCAGGCCGCGAAAACGAGTTAACTCAAATCGCGCTCGCGCTGCGCCCGATTACTGAAAGCGTTGGCGCGAAAGGACGCAACCTCTTCGTGTTTGGACCGCCCGGAAGCGGAAAAACTGCGAGCACTCGCCGCGCGCTACGCGATTTAAGTGACTACAGCGACAAAGCGTGGTGTTTCTACGTTAACTGTTGGCAGCATTCGACCCGCCACGCGGTTTTCTCGCAACTCGCTTTTCTTGCTGAAGAACCGCTTCCGCGCCGCGGGCTAGCTGCAGACGAAGTGTTCGAGCGTTTTACTGCAGCTGTACGGATTTCAAGGAGAAACGCTGTCGTGGTTCTAGATGAGGTCGACCGCTTGCTGCACGTTGGAAACGACCGCGTGTTGTACGACTTAGCTCGCGCGAAAGAACTTTCAGGCGCGAGCTTCACGCAAATACTGGTTTCAAACGACGCGCAATTGCTTTCAAAACTCGACGCGCGCGCGAGAAGCTCGCTTCAACCGGCGACGCTCGAGTTCAAGCAGTACTCACCTCTTCAACTCAAACAAATTCTACTAGAACGCGCTGCAACCGCGTTTTTCGAAAACGCTTTGTCTAAGGAAGCGCTTGCTTTATGTGCAGCGTGCGGCGCGAAGGCAGGCGGGGACGCGAGAGTAGCGTTGCAAGCGCTTTACGACGCTGGCCGCAATGCTGAACAGCGGGGCGCGTGCGTCGTTGAGCTTGCAGACGCGAGGAAAGCTGTTCTCGAGCAGGAAGTGTTGAATGCGTCGAAAGAAAAGCGGTTGGTGGGCTTGACGCGTTTAGAGGAAAGCGTATTAAGCGTGTTGCGCGAGGCTGGAAAGCCGTTGGAGAGCGGCGAGTTGTACTCGTTGCTTGAAGGGGTTGCGAGCGAACGGACTCTCCGCGAGTGCTTGAAACTCTTGGAGTTAAAGCGGTTAGTTGTTACTGAAGAGAAAGACAGCAGCAAGGGCGACCGCGGGAGAACGCGGTTGATTAAATTAGTTTAAAGGTTGATTAAATTAGTTTAAAACTAGTTTGTTGAATTAAAACTAGTTTGTTGAAATTAGTTTGAAGCTAGAATTCGCTTCAAGTTATTCTTTCGCTTATCTCACGCGCGTAGTTCTTCAACAACTCTTTTTTTACTTCCTCTGTTTTCTTGAATTTTGCTAGCAGCCAACCGAGTTTCACGAAAGTAGTTTCGCTCGTCATGTCGCTGCAGTAAACGACGCCTGCTTCTTGAAGCAAACGCGCGTTTGCGTAAACCAGCGGGTGCACGCGCCCGTAAATGCATTGCGTGGTCATAGCAATAATGACGCCTTCGTCGATAGCGCGTTTGATTGCTGGCAGCCAACTGTCTTTCTCGTCAAGCGTGCTGGTGGGAACGTGGCCTAATCCAGTCCCTTCAACCACCAGTCCCTTGAATTTCTTGCTGACGTAAAAATCAATGATTTCCGGAGTCGAACTCGGGAAACTCTTGACGATGGCGACTCTAGGTTCGAAACCAGTTTCCGCAACCGTTTTTCCTTCACCGCGTTTCCTGTAGTCTCTAGTTAATTCGTAAAGCACGCCATCAGGCGAAATGCGCGCGAGCGGCTCGGCGTTAATCGCCTTGAAAGCATCCCTACGCGAAGAATGCATTTTTCGCGCTTTCGTGCCAGGAATTGCTGCACAGTAATCGTCGCTCTCGCTTTCGTGCATAACAACTGCGACTTCAGCAATCTGCGAAGCAGCGTAGATGGCAGCGCAAGCGAGGTTCATCGCGCCATCGAAGCTTCCTCTGTCCGGTGAACGCTGCGCGCCGACGAGCGCGACAGGCTTGCTTAAATCGCGGAGCATGAAAGACAAAGCAGCGCTCGTGTAGTGAAGAGTGTCAGTGCCATGCATGATTACTACGCCTTGCGAGTCGCTTGAATTGACTTCTTTTGCTGCGAGAACAACAATCTTTTGCCATTCCTTGTGCGTCGCGTCCTCACTCATTATGCGGAACGGCGAGTGGACGCGCGTTACGTTCGCCACTTGTGCGAGTTCCGGAACGTTCGCAAGAATCTCTTCAGGCGTCATGAGCATGCTCACGCCGCCTGTCTCGTAATCAACTTTGCTCGAAACAGTCCCGCCAGTTGTAATTAGTGAAACGCTGGGCAGCCGCGCGTTTCGCGGTTTTTCCGCAGTTGAAACAACTACTGGTTTTTCTTTTGCTGGGGCAGCGAGTTTTCTTGAGGCGAGCTTTTCGACTGTAACCCCGGCCTCGAGTTTTATTCCCGCGTTGTACCCGGAATCCAACTTGATTATAAGCGCGTCCGGACTCGCATCACTAGCTTCAGGATGCGGTAACAGAACGCCTTCGAAAACGTTTCTTCCTTTTACGACGCGCAGCCGTTCTCCTTCGACAATGTTTTTTTCTTCAAGCAACTCGCGCGTTTTCTTCGAGTACGTCATAACTTTTTTTCCACTCTAATATTTACTCTAATATTTTTTATTCTTTTTCACTCTTTTTTGCGTCGTGTTTTGCGTCGTGTTTTGTGTTGTGTTTTTCGTATTGTTTTTTTAAAGTGTTTTTGTGTCGTGTTTTGTGTTGTGTTTTTCGTCGTTTTTGCGTCGTGTTTTGTGCTGTGTTTTTCGTTGTGTTTTTTAATGGGTTTTAATGCGTCAACAGGTTTCACAGTTTTTTGGAGACGTAGAAACCGTCGTCGCGGTAGCCGAGCTTCCTGTAGTAATGTTTTGCTCCAACGCCGCTTAAAACAAAGAGTTTTCGCGCGTCGAACTCGTTTTTCGCGATTTCCTCTGCTCGTGAAAGCAGCTTGCGGCCCAAGCTCTTGTGTTGCACTGCCATGCTGTTTGCTTTCGGCTCTTCGCCGACTGCGACTTGCTCGCCGAACACGCGTAGTTCTCGCACTCCAACAACTCCGTCAGCGTTAACGCGAAGACGCAGGAATGCGGCCAACGCGTCCGTCTCCGCGTCGTCAAAACTGAGGAACACTTCAGTCCCACCGCTCGCTTGATAATTTAAGCTGTTGAGTTCGAGCTTGCTGAAATCGATTTTGATTCCTTCTTTCAATTGTTTTAAGCCAACCTCGCGGCATCTAATGCAAGAACACTTCCAACCGCGTTCACGCATTTCCGCGTTTGCGAGTTCTCTGAGGTTGCTTTTCTTGACTCCTGCAGCAATCAAGTTAGTGGGGATGTCGCGCTCAACCCTCATTATCCTACAGTAACGCGGCACCAAGCGTTTCATGCGTGCTATAACGCGTGCCGCTTGCTTTTCGTCGTACGGCTTGAATTCGCCTCGTTGCCACTGCTCGTACAATTCTGTTCCAGGCATTACTAGGACTGGATAAAGTTTAAGCATATCTGGCCGAAAGCGTTCGTCGCTGAAGATTTTCGCGAAAATGCGTTCGTCCCGCGCTTCGCTTTCAACCAAACCTGGCATGCAATGAAAACCTACTTTAAGGAAAGCGTTTTTGCACTCGCGCGTCGCATTGGCGACGTCCTCTACGCTGTGGCCGCGTAGCATTTTTTCGTAAACAGAGTCGTCGAGACACTGCACGCCTAGTTCGATGCGCGTAGCGCCGTAAGAAAGCATTTGCTTGACGTGCTCTCTTGAACACCAGTCTGGCCGCGTTTCGAAAGTCACGCCGACAACGCGGTATCGCGCCCGCTCGTTTTCCTTAAGCGCTTGCTCGAGCGAAGGGCTTTCAACCTCGTTGAAAGCGTCGAACGCCTTCTTCAAGAAACTCTTTTGGTAAGCGAGCGGCAGCGAGTTGAAAGTCCCGCCCATTACGACGAGTTCGCACTTGCTTGGCTCGTGCCCGATTTCCCGCAATTGCCGCAAGCGCGATTCGACTTGTTGAAACGCGTCGAAATTGTTTTGGCGCGCGCGCAGCGCAGCTGGTTCAAAGCCAGTGTAACTCTTGGGCGCGAGCGGGCTGTCCACGCAGTAAACGCAAGCGCCCGGGCACGGCATTGGCTTCGTCATGATTGCAATCACGCTGACCCCGCTCAGCGAACGCACTGGCCGCGTGCGCAGTTCCTTGCGTTCGCGGGGAGTTACGCTGACTACTCTCAAGAAATCAGAGTTACGCGGAACTTTCTTCAACCCGCGTTCGCCCGCGAAAACGCGCTTTAATTTTTCTAGTTCGGTTTTAGTAAATTTTTTGCGCATGAACCAAATCCGCCGAATAACTTTTTTGGCTAGTAAAAAATTTTTTTGCTAGTAAAGAATTTAGAAATAAAGAATTTAAAAAGAAAAAAAGTCTTGTTGAGTCAAGAAAAGATTTCCGCAATCAAGCCCAAGAGCGCGTAAACTGGTTGTTCAGCAGTCGGAAACAAGAGCACTCCATGCGAAACCGCTTGCATGTCGTGCAGTAGCGAAGTGAACACGAGTAGCGTTGCAGACTCGCGCGCGTTAATCGCGTCGCTCGAAAGCGACTTGACGTCGAAACGCACCGCGTACTCGCCTCGCTCGCCTTCAAACAACTCGATTGGAATAAAGTCTTCGCTGTTGTGACGCAAGTACGCTTTTCGCGTGACTCCAACGCCGGTGGAAGGAGGCCCGCTAACTTTGATTTCGAAAACGTCGCTCGCGCTGCTTTTGTTTTTCAAGCGCAAGTAAAACAAAGCCGGCTGTTCGACGCCAACTGAAATTGTTTTTTCGAGCAACCCTGCTTCAAGCAAGTCGCGGGACACCGTGACTTTGAAAGTGGTTTCAAGCGCTGGAACGCCTTCGTATTCGTCGAAAGCCCGCGTTTTAAAGAAATAAATTCCGTCTTCAGCGTCGCGCGAGACAGTCACGAAAACGTGCATTCGTTCTTCGTACCACTTGCTGTCCTCGAAACTCCAGCCTGGCGGGAGTTCGCTCGGAATCACGAAAAGCCTGTCCCAACCAGCTTCCTTCTCGAAAGCGATGTTTTTCGCTTTCTCGCCGCTCGCGCGAGTCGCTGCAACCTCGAGTTTTTGTCCGGGCCCAACAACGCCTAAGTCTACTACGTCGCCTGCGCCTGCGGTTTGCGAGACTGGTTCGATTACTGTAAGATTGCTGGCGGAAACGCTGGGCGCAAAGAACGAGAGAAACAACGTGAAAACAATCAACGTGTTTTGGATTCGATTAACGCGCTTCATTTCAAAAAACCAACTTTTTTCCAACTCTCTTTTCCTCCAATTTCCCCCCAGTTTTTTAATTCCTTTTTTTAATTCCTTTTTTTAACCCTGTTTTTCTTTATTTTTCAGTTTTTCTTCGATCCTCTTTTTCTTCAGTTTTCCTTTTTCTTCAGTTTTCCTTTGTTTTTTCAGTTTTTTTTCAACTCTTTTCCCAATTTCTTTAGTTCTATTTTTCAGTTCTTCAACTTTTTTCAGCTTTTTTTCATTTTTTCAATTCTTTTTTCAATTCTTTTTTTCCGCATTAAAGTTATTTCAAGCATTTCTGTAACTAATTAAAAAACCTTTGCTTTAAAGCTTTACTCATGAAGTTTTTGCTTGCGGCGATTGTTTTCGTTTTGTTTTTCGTGAGCACGGGTTTTGCAAACGCTTGGGATTGGGATGCGCACCGCTACATCGCGCGTCAAGCGCTCGCGCCCTTGTTGTTGGAGTCGCCTGTGTGCGCTGGCGCTGCGGATGAAGGCAGCGTTTTTCCAGACAACGTTTCTAGAGACTTCGCAAACCACCATTGTTATAATTCTGTTTGCCCGGTAAACGATTCAAGTTATTGTCCGCAAAAACTCGACTGTCCTGCTGTCGAGAAAGCCCGCAGGCTGGTTGTGAATGCGAGTCGCGAGGAAGGTTGCGCGAAAATCTTTAGTTTAGCGGTGGCGAGCCACTACTTAAGCGACGCTGTTGACGTGATGCACGAGATCGTTAACGAGGATTATGAAGGCTGCCACAAGCCTTTCGAAGACAAAGTCGGCGACGCGGTAAAGAAAAACCCAAACAATTTTTCAATCACGCAGTGCTGCAACGCGCCGAACCAATGCTTTTCATTATCTGCAAGCGACTTGCAGCGAGTAATCGCGTTCGTCAAGCAAGAAATCGGTTTACAGGACGCTCTCACGCCGACTCGACCGACTTCTAGCCTCCAGCCATCAGAACTGCTTAAAGAAAACATTAAAGAAAACACTTTAAGCGAATTGCTCGACCGCGGCAAGAAAATCGTCAATAACGAAACCATTAAAACCATTCTAGTCTTCCTAGCTGTTTTTTTGTTGTTCTACGTGCTTTTCAACAGAAAGAGGCTGCGTTGAATGCGTTGTTTTTTGGCGATCGAATTAAGTGAAGAAACGCGTGACGCGCTCGCGCGAGTGATCGAGGAAGCGAAGAACGCTGGAGTGCAAGCTGTTTTCGTAGACCCGCAAATACTGCACGTTACCCTCTTGTTTTTCGGCGATTTGACTGAAGACCAAGCGCGCGAGAAAATCTCAGCAATAAAAAAAGTTTGTTTGAATGCAAAACCTTTTTCTCTAGAAGTCAAGGGACTCGGTTTTCTTCCGAACGAGCGGTTCATCCGCGTTTTTTACGCTGAATCTCTTTCGCCAGAATTGTTTGAACTGCAAGAGAAACTCGCGAACGCGCTTGGCGCACGTGACGAGCGCGGCTTCAAAGGACACGTTTCGCTCGCGCGAGTCAAAAAACCAAAGAATCTTGACGCGCTGCGAGCGCTGAAGGAAAAGCATTCGCAAACCGTCTTCGGCAGGACGCTGGTGCGAGAACTCGCTTTCAAGAAAAGCACGCTCACGCCGAATGGGCCGAAATACGAGAATATAGAATTAATAAAACTCGGTTGATTACGCGAAAGGCTTCTTGATTTTGAAAGACAACGTCATCGCGATTCCTAAAACAACGAACGCTGTTGGCGTGAATGCAGGCGTTAAGAAAGCGGTTGCGACGGCGAGCGCGCCTGCAACTGGGATCGGTAACCCGAAAAACACGCGTTTTTTCTTTTGAATGTTGAAACGCGCCAAGCGCAGCACTCCACAGTAAACATAGAATAATGCGGTGAAGAAAACAATTGCGTTGAAATGCGTTAATGAAAGAGCGAAGAACACTGGTGCGACGCCGAACGCGATGATGTCGCTCAACGAATCTAGTTCTCTCCCGAACGCGGTCGCGGCGTTCATGCGGGCGGCGATGCCGTCAACAAAATCAAGCGCAAGCGAAACAGTGAAGAATAAAACTGCTGGAATAAACGCGTCAAGCAAGGCAAGCGTTCCTGCAGTCAATCCAGTTAACGCGTTCGTTAGGGTTAGAAAGTCGGCGTAACGCAGTCGTTGAAAACCAGTTTGCATAAACGGTTTTAATTCATTCACGCATAATAATATAACATTTTAGTTTTACTTTAGTTTCAGTAAGGCTATAGTAAAGCTCGCTTTAAACAAAGCTGGCGCAAGCGGGCCTGTAACTCAGCCTGGTCTAGAGTGCCAGTCTTATACGAAGCACGAGCCGCCTTGCGGCTCGCGCTGCTGGGCGAACTGGAAGGCCGGGGTTCAAATCCCCGCAGGCCCACTCGCTTTCCTGTTTCTTTTAATTTTTTAGAATAATTTTTGCTTAGAGGTGTTTTTACTTCAAGATACTTCAAGGTTTCACTTCGGTATTTGCGTGATTTGTGTGAAGACTTTCTCGTCGTGCCAGTCGGTCTGGCGTTCTTCAACCATTTTCTTGAGTTCTTTGAGAGTAAAACACTTGATTTTCACGCCTTCCTTGATTTTCGCCTTTTTTCCGTAGTCAAGCCTGCACTTGAAGATCAAGTGCAAGCGGCTGACGTTGTGCTCGGGCTTGCGCCCCACTACGAAATCAAGAATTTCTTCTGGGTGAGCTTCGTAACCGGTTTCTTCCTCAACCTCGCGCTTCAAGCAGTCGAAGACGCTTTCCCCCTCCTTTAGCTTTCCGCCCGGCGTTTCCCAAACTCCTCGTAATCCTCTTTCGCCAAAAGCCTTTTTCGCCAAAAGCACTTTGTCGCTGTCTTGAATCAAAGCGCGCACGCTTATCTTGAACAAGTCGGGCTTCACGAAACCAGCCACCCTCTAAAAACCACTTAAAGGGTTTGAAAAACCCTGGTTTTAAATCGTCGGCAGTTTAAATACTTTCGAACTAAAATGGATTTGAACGAGATTGCCTTGCAGCGTTGCGAAAAACTCTTGCGCCTAGCGCGCGAGGTTTTCGCTTTCGAACCCGCGCTTTCCAAGCACTACGTGGCGCTCGCGCGCCGCGTTGCCGAACGCCACAGGCTGCATTTAGGTTCGCGGGAATTCTGTAGAAAGTGCGGAACGGTGTGGATTCCTGGCCGCACGCTGCGCGTGCGGCAGTCAAGCAGCAAGAAGGTAGTAACTTACTCTTGCGTCGAGTGCGGCTACGTCAGGCGTTTCCAGTATAAAAAGCAGGCGACACAGGTTTTTTAAATCTCTTTAACCAAAAAATAATTTGTTGAGAAAAGAGTGTTCTGCTTTTTTGTTTTGTTTTCGTTTTGTTTTTGCATGGGGGTGGTTTTGTCTTGCCTTCAGCTTTGGAAGTTTCAGCAAATCACGTAATCAAGAAGTTGGCTGAAGAATTAAAGAAAAACCCGGCAATCAAGACGCCTGACTGGGTTTTGTCAGCCAAAACCGGCGTTTCAAGAGAACGCTTGCCGGAACAAGAAGACTTCTGGTTCTTACGCTGCGCTTCAATACTGCGTTCTCTTTACGTGCATGGAAAAAAGGGAGTGCGCCGCTTGCGCCACAAGTACGGTGGAAGGAGCGAGCACACTGTTTCCCGCGCCCACCACGTTGCCGGCGGCGGGAAAATAATTCGAGTCGCGCTACAACAACTCGAGGCAGCAGGCCTAGTGAAAAAAGAAAAGACTGGCGGAAGAATCATAACGAACGCGGGAAAATCTTTGCTCGACAAGGCAGCCGCGTGAATAAAGCTTTGAAGGAACAGTAAAATGGAGGAAGAAAACGAGGAAGACAACGGGCAAACCGCGTTACGCAAGCAACTCGCGGAACTACAACAACAAAGAATACTTGAACTGCAGCGCAGGCAGTTGCTGAAACAACTGCTTGAACCAGAAGCGTACGAACGCTTGGCTAACATTCGCTCTGCAAACCTTGAACTCTACGCACAATTAACGCAATTGTTGTTGTACTTATACCAAAACGGACAAATTACTGGAAGGTTGACTGAACAACAACTCACGCAACTGATTTCAAAAATACTTTCAAAACAAAGAAGGGAAACGACGATAACCCGCTTAAAGAAATAGAAACAAAAAAAACAAATTTTTTGGGGAAGGCGTTTTACTGAATGGCTCGAAACAAGAGTTTCACGAAGAAAAAAATCTTGGCGAAAAAACTGCGCCAAAACAGGCGGATACCAATTTTCGTGATTGCGCGCACGCGCAGGCGCGTCACACGCAATCCTAAAGCGCGCAGCTGGCGTTTTAGAAGACTCAAAATCAAAATAAAGTAAAACAAATTATAAGGAAAAGGAAGCGGAGAAGGGAAAGCAAAGGAAAGGTGTCTTAAGTGCCTGACGAAGAAAAAATATTTAAATCGCCTGAAGAGAAAAAACGCGAGGAAAAACTCGTAGAAGAAAAGCCTGCGGGCGGCGTCGAGGAAGCAAAGAAAAAACAAGAAATCGAAAAACTGGAAGGGAAAACACCTGTTCTTAAAAAAACTCTTGCTCTCGAAGCGAAACCCGCGCCGAAGCCAAGCGTTCCAACCCCCGCACCTGCAGGCGCGAAGCCGAAGGAAAAAAAAGAAAAGGAAGCGAAGCCCAAGCGCGAAGTAGTCCTCCAACGCGTTTACACCATCCCGTTAGCGGACGCTTACGCGAAACCGCGTTCGCTGCGCGGAAACGCGGCTAGCAGGATGCTGCGCGTTTTTCTAGCGAAGCACTTTAAGACAGACGCGGACAAGATACGCATCGACGTCAAGCTCGCGAACGCGCTTCACGCGCGCGGCTCACGCAAGCCGCCGAAGAAAATCAGCGTGAACGCGAGCAAAGACAAGGAAGGAATAGTTTTCGCTGAACTCCACGCTTAGAAACAGCTTTAAAAAACCGTAACAAGAATTCCCTTAAAAAAGTCGTTAAAAAAAGGGTTGTTTTCTTGAGTTTCAAAATAGTGAAGTCAAGCATTCAACGCAATCCATTCATTGGCTTGTTCTTGAAGACGAACGACTCGCTTTCACTCGCGCCCAAGCGATTGCCGCAAAAAAACGCCGCGCAGTTGGAAAGCGTTTTGGGAACGCGCGTCGTCGAATTGTTTGTAAACCAATCGCCTTTGCTTGGAGTAATGCTGGCGTTAAACAATAACGGCGTTGTGTTGCCTTCGTTCGCGGAAGAAGAAGAAAAACGCTTGCTGTGCAAGGAAGGCTTGAACGCGTGCGTCCTATCAAGCCCCTTCGCGCCAGGCAACTTGATTCTCGCGAACGATAAAGGCGTGCTAGCGAGCCCGTTGTTGTCGAAAAAAGAGGTTGCAGAAATCAGCGATTGTCTTGGCGCTGAAGTTTTTCAGCAAGCGCTCGCTGGCGTGAACACAGTGGGTTCTTCAAGCGTGGCGACGAACAAAGGCGTTTTAGTGTTCAACCAAGCAAGCGAAGTCGAACTAAAATTTTTAAAAAAAGTTTTCAGAGCACCCGCGTTGAACGGTTCTTGCAACATGGGGGTAGAATTCAACGCGCTTGGAGTAGTAGCAAACTCGCGGGGCGCACTCGCAGGCGAGTTGACGACGGGCTTTGAAGTGCAAAGAATTTATGAAGCGCTAAGCGGCGAGTAAAAAACGCCAGTAAACGATGGCAAACAATGAAAAAGTGGAACGCGGTGAAAAAAAACTAGCGAAGCAAAAAAACAATGCTGGTAACGAAAACAATAAAACACGAAACAAAACACGTTAAATAAAAACAATATAAAAATGACAGAACACGCAATAACGCGGCCAGTAACGAAAAACAATGAATAACGGTGATAAACAAAAATAGAACACGATAATTTGCGGGAATTGCTGCAAAAGAGAAGGCGAAAAGAGAGGCGAAAATAAAAGAGAGGCGAAAATAAAATGGTTTCCGACCAGGAAAGACACAAAATGCTGCAGAAAACAGTTTACGAAATAAATTACTTGCGCGCGCAAGCAAGCGAACTCCAAAAACAATTATACTCCGTGCAAACGCTTTTAGACGAAAACGCGGAAGCTGTAAAGGCGCTTGAGGCGCTCCAGCAATCGAAAGGCAGTGAAACACTTTTCCCGCTGGGCGCCGGCGTTTTCGCCCGCGCGACACTCGCAAAAACCGACAGCGTGCTCGCGGACGTGGGCGCGAGGGTAAGCGCAGAGAAAAGCGCGAGCGAGGCGAAAGCGCTTTTAACAGAACGCAGGAAGAAGCTCGAACAGTTATTCGGTGAACTCAGCGTTTCCCTCGAGTCCGTCGCAACGCGGTTGGACGAGTTGAACGAAAAAGCAAGCGAATTGAGTGCGGAAGCAACAGAAGGCACTTGAATTCCTAGAATTTTTTTCTTAATTCTTTCATAGAATTTTTTTTCTTAATTCCCAAATTTTCTTTTCCTTAATTTTCTTTCTAATCTTTTCCTTAATTTCTTCCTTTAGCATCTATTTTTCCTCGAATTTCTTTCCCTAATTTCTTTCCCCAATTCTTTTTTCTCGGCAAAGCTCTTTTATTCAAGCAAATTCATTTTTAGTAATTAATTTTTTTTATTAAGCATCGAAAGGCAGTGGAAATGTTTGGTCTTTTGAAAAACAAGTTGAAAAATTTTATTGACGGAATAGTCGCCAAGAAACAAGAAGCGACGCAGGCAGCGCCAGCCACTCCCGCCGCTCCACTTGAAGCAAAACACGGTGCGGAAACGCGAAAAAGCGTTGAAGAAGAAATTCTTGAAGAAGCGCGCCGCGAAGCAGCACGCGAAGCCGCGCACGAAGTAGTAGCGCGCGAACCAGCGCGCGACAAGACGGTGGAAACGCGAGCCGTTGCCGCTGAAGCTGAACGCGTGGCAGGCGAATGCGTGGCAGGCGAACGCGTGGAGGCTGAACGCGTTGAAGCGGAAGCAGGAAAAAAATTTGAGGGTGGAGGGGAACGCGAAAAAGAGAAAGAAAAACATTATTTTGAAGTTAGGGAAGAAAAAAAAGAACTCAAACCCAAACTCAGCTTGCTTTCACGCGTCAAATCACTGGTTTCAAGTGAAGTCAACATTTCAAAAAACGACGTGCAACCATTCCTCAAAGACCTAGAAGTAGCGCTGCTTGAAAGCGACGTCTCATTCGAAGCAACGCAATTCTTGCTCGGCGATTTACAAAAACGGCTCGTTGGCAAAAGAATCGCGAAAAACGCGCTTGCAAGCGAAGTGCGAACTGAAGTGCGCAACGCATTGCTGGACTTGTTTCCGCGAAAAAAAATAGATTTAGTTGAAGAAATAAAGCGAAAACGCGTTTCGCGAGAGCCCTACGTAATTTTATTTCTAGGACCGAATGGTTCAGGCAAGACGACAACGATCGCGAAAATCGTTGCTTTTTTGCGCGAAAAAGGTTTTTCAAGCGTGATTTCAGCGAGCGATAGTTTTCGCGCTGCGGCAATCGAGCAAGCAGTACACCACGGTGAAAAGCTGGGCGTGAAAGTCGTCAAGCACGCTTACGGCGCTGACCCGACTGCCGTCGCTTTCGATGCAGTAGCGCATGCGCGCGCGAACGGCGTGAACGTCGTTCTCGTTGACACTGCCGGACGGCAGGAAACGAATTTTAACCTCGTGAAGGAAATGGAGAAAATGAATCGGGTTATTAAGCCTGACTTGCGGGTTTTCGTGGGTGAAGCGCTCGCAGGACACGCGCTCGTCGAACAAGTCAAGACTTTCAAAGAGAAAGTCGGTGTGGACGCGATAGTGCTCACGAAACTCGATTGCGACGCGAAAGGCGGCGGGGTTTTCAGCATCGCCTTCGAATCAAAACTTCCAGTGCTCTTCGTTGGTGTTGGCCAAGAGTATTCCGACTTACGTGACTTTAACGCGGAATGGCTTGTGGACAACGTTCTAGCAGCTTGACTCGCGAATCCCTGCCAATCCCCGAGAATCCTGAGAATCCTTGCGAATCGACTAGTTAAATCGACAAGTTATTAACTAGTTTAACGTATTTTCTTTCATGGACTACTCTCGCTTCGGCTTCAAGGCAGGCATAGAAATCCATCAACGCATCGACTCGAAAAAACTCTTCTGCGGCTGTTACGCGAATCCCAGCGAAACTGCAGGCGAGCATGAAGAGTGGATGAACGAGTTAAACGAGCGCGAGTGCGTTCGCGTCACGCGTTTCCTGCGCCCGGTCGTCGGCGAACTCGGCGCTGTAGACCCGGCCGCAGCTTTCGAAGCTGGGAAAAAAACGAGGTTCGTCTACCTAGCGCCCCGAGACTCGAGTTGTCTGGTCGAGTTAGACGAAGAACCACCGCACTCTTTAAACGCTCAAGCGCTTGCAGTTGCGCTCACCGTGACTAAAGCGCTTAACGCGACTCCAGTAGACGAGATTCACGTAATGCGTAAAACCATAGTTGACGGGAGTGCAGTCAGCGGTTTTCAGCGAACAGCGCTCGTCGGAGTGAACGGTTTTATTGAAACAACGCGCGGCCAGGTTGGCGTGCAAACGATTTCTCTTGAAGAAGAAAGCGCTGGAATAGTAGAACAACGTGAAGGTGAAGTCGTGTACCGTCTCGACCGCCAAGGAATCCCGCTCGTGGAAATCGCTACGGACGCTTCTCTTCAAGATGGTGAGCACGCGCGCGAAACAGCTGAAACAATCGGCCTCGTGTTACGCAACACGGGTGGAATGCAGCGCGGCATTGGCTCTATACGCCAAGACTTGAATGTTTCCATCGCTCAAGGCGCGCGCGTCGAAATCAAAGGTGTTCAAGAACTAAAAAACATTCCGAAAATAATTGAGAACGAAGTGCGCCGCCAGCTTTCACTATTAGAGTTGTGCAAGCAGTTGTCACGCAAGCCCGCGTTCGCTGGAAAAAACGCTGAAAAAAAAATTGTTGACGTCACTCGAGTTTTCGCGAAGACTGAAAACAAGTTTTTAAAACAAACAATTTCACGAGGCGGCGTCGTCCTCGCGGTTCGCTTAGACGGACTACACGGGTTGCTTGAACGAGAGCTTTTTCCTGGAAAAACGCTTGGCAGCGAACTCGCCGACTACGCGCGAGCAGCTAGTGGAACGCGCGGCTTGATTCACAGCGACGAAGACCCAGCGAAGTACGCGCTCTCGCGCGAGTACGCGCTCGTCTCGCAAGCCACCGCCTGCACTGCCGGCGACGCGTGGGCGCTCGTCGCAGGCGAAAAACGCGTTGCTGTAACCGCGTTGAACGCTGTGTTGTCGCGCGCGAGATTGTTGCGTGAACGTGTTCCCGAGGAAACTCGGCGCGCGGAAGGTGAAGCAAGCGTTTTCATGCGTCCGCTGCCAGGCGCGGCGCGAATGTATCCTGAGACCGACGTTGTGCCGACGCGCGTTGACAAAAAACTTTTTTCTGAAATAAAAACAGTTTCCTTAGCGGACGAGCGGAAGCGGTTGTTAAAGTTGGGATTAAATTTTGAACTCGCCAATAGAATGCTGGCGTCACCGCAAAAACAGTTGTTCGAAAAACTCGTTGCAGGCACGCGCGCAGGAGAAAAAAACGCGCGGTTCATCGCATTCACGCTCTTGGAAACGCTCGTCGCGCTCAAACGCGGAGGTTGCGGCACGCGCGCGCTCGACGAAAATGTTTTGAAAAGCGTTTTCGACGCTTTCGCGTCAGGCGAAATCACGCGCGCGGCTGTCCCTGAACTATTGAAAGCGCTTTGCTTTGCGCCCAGCGAGAGCGTGGAGAAAGTGATTGCAGAGAAAAACTTGCGGCGCGTTTCAGGACGAGCGTTGGAGGCTTTGGCAGCCGGCTTTCGCGGCAAGCCGAACGCGTTCGAACTAGTAATGCGCGAGCACAGGCTGCGGGTGGATGCTGAAGAATTAAAAAAAATTCTTGAAGAAAAAACTTGATTGGAGAAAAAATTGAAAAAAATTCTTGAAGAAAAAATAAGGAGAACAAGAAAAACGGGGACGAGTGGGATAAACGGGGATTAAAGGCTGAAGAAAAAGAACGGTTTTTTAAGCGCGCGCAACCTTATTTTTTTTTAACAACCTTTATTTTTCGGCAACAAAAGGTTTTCAAAAGGTTTTTTGGGATGGAAGAGGAATACTTCGAAAAACCGTCGGTTTTAAACGATGTTAGAGACCGCTTTACTGCGTTAATTGAAGCTGTAAAGCCGGCAGTAAAAAAAATTGGTTTACTGAAAATAGGCGTGGCCACAGCAGTAATCGCAATCATTCTTGCGCTCTTTTTTCTTATTCCAAGGCCTGCGTCGCTCTCGCTCTCGTTGCGTGAACTCGATTCCGGAAACGCTGTTGCAGGCGCGCAAGTTTCGGTGCTCGCGCCAGACGGTTCTTTAATCAACACTGATTACTCTAACGAGGCCGGCATAGTGGTTTTTTCAAGCTTGCCGTCGAAAGCGAGCTTAAGCATTGAAGTCGACGCTGGAGACGCCTTCAAGAAAAAAATAGATTCCGTTTTCCTAGAGTCGGGCGAGGAAGCGAGCAGGACGCTGGAATTAGAGCGCAACCTCGACGTCGACTTGAGCGTCAAAAGCGCGCCGCAAGTGATTCCAGCCTCGTGCCCGCAAAAACTTTTTTTCGACGTAGTCAACAACGGCGTCAACGCAGTTGAAGTCGAGCTCGTCGGCGAAGGCGCTTTCAAAACCCTCGCGTCAAAGAAAACGATTATAGAGTCAAGCGCGCGTGAAACAGTTGAGGCGACAGTCTTATTCCCGCAAGGTGAAGTCGGTCAGAAAACTGGGAGCGCGCGCATAAAGTTCACGCGCAAGAGCGTTCCACTAGCTGCAAGCGCAGTCACGCCGCCTGACTTGCGTGTTTCGCCTGAAAGCATTTCCGCAAGCGTTAAGCGCGGAGAGTCGTTCAAGGAAATTATTTCTTTCGAAAACGCTGGAAAAGCGGGGGAAGTCGCGATTTCTAATGCCGACGTTTCGCTCGCCGGAGACATTGCTGCAATCGGGCAAGCGCGTTTCGAGGACGAGTCGCCAATCAAGCCGGGCGAGAAAAACTTTTTGGCGTTGTCAATCAATGTGCCGGAGTCAGTAAGCGAATCGCTCGTCGGACAGTTGACTATAGTGACGCCCTGCAAGACGTTTCGGATTCCCGTCACGCTCGCAGTTTCAAGTTAAGTGAATCAACTAGCACTTGAATTCACTCAGTCCATTGAGTCTATTTAATTCAATTGTCGAATCTCTCGGGTTCATTGTTTTTTCGTTGTTTGTTTTGTTTCGTTGTTTGTTTTGTTTTGTTTTGTTTCGTTGTTTGTTTTGTTTTTTTTGTTTTGTTTTGTTGTTGGCGTAGGTTCGTTGTCGAGCGCGTTGAATCTGTTTTGCGAATCGTAAATAAACTTTTATTAATCGCGTCAGCGTAGCTTTTTTTATGTCTTACTTGGAAGAGTTGTTGAAGGAAGCTAAAGAAAAAAAGAGAATGGCGTCAACAGCGCTTGCGCCGAGTCCAATCACGCCTTTGCCGCCTACTCCACCGCGCGGTGAAGAAGGCAAAAAGATTCTAGTTGAGTCTTACGGCGAAGTACGCATTTACAAGAAACTCGGCGAGCCGTTGTTGCTTTACGAGATTCCGACTCCGCACTATAGGGGCGGCGAAAAACAGCTTATCACCGCGCTCATCGACATCGCGATTGGCGTGATTCCGCCGGAAACAATGCTTGGTTTAACGCCTGAGGAAGCGAGGCGGAAGTACTTGCAACGCGTTCTGGAAATAATTAACTCGACGCCGGAGTTGAATGTGCCGACTCACTTGAAGCAGTTTTACGCTGAGGCGGTAGTGCGTGAAATGGTTGGGTACGGGATCGTTGACCCACTCGTGCAAGACGACAGTTTAGAAGAAATAATGGTTGTAGGCCCAAACAAGCCTGTCTACGTTTTTCACAGGAAGTACGACATGATGAAGACAAACGTCGTTTTTTACGAAGAAAAAGACATCGTTGACTTGATTGACAGAATCGCGAGAGGCATCGGTAGGCGGATTGACGTGCAGAGCCCGTTAATGGATGCGAGACTCAAGGACGGCACTCGCGTTAACGCTACGCTGCCGCCCGCGACTATAGACGGCCCGACGCTCACGCTGCGTAAGTTCCGCCGCGCGCCCTTAAGCGTGATAGATTTAATTAACTTTAAGACACTGAATTACGAAATCGCTTCCTTCTTGTGGATGGCTGTCGACGGACTCGGCGCATTGCCTGCAAACATCTTGATTGCGGGCGGCACTGCAAGCGGAAAAACGTCGAGCTTGAACGTCTTGTGTTCTTTCGTGCCTAACAGCGAACGCGTTCTCACAATTGAAGAAACCGCGGAATTGAACCTGCCACTCGAACACTGGATTCGCTGCGAAGCGCGTCCGCCTTCGCCTGAGGGAACAGGAGAAATCGATTTGAATATGTTGCTCAAGAACGCGTTGAGGATGCGGCCAGACCGCGTGATAGTAGGCGAAATCAGGGGCGCTGAAGGTTATACGTTGTTCAGCGCGATGAATATTGGCCACCGCGGCGCTATGGGCACGGTGCACGCGAACTCAGCGCAAGAGACCCTCATCCGCTTGAGTAACCCGCCAATAAACGTTCCAAACGTGATGCTCGCGCCACTCAACTTTATTTTAATGCAAAACCGCGTTCACGACAGGCGTTTTGGGACAATCCGCAGGGTTACTGAACTAGCTGAACTCACTGGCTTAGAGGACGGAAAGCCGAACTTGCAGGTTCTATACGCGTGGGACCCAGTGAAAGACGAGTTTTTCGCGACTGGCGTGAAAAGCGTTTTTTGGCAGAACCTCAAAAAGTATACTGGATTGGATGAAAACGAGTTAGAGAAAGAACGCCTCGAACGCGAGAAAATCTTGCGTGATTTGAATGCGCGGGGCGTCACCACTCAAACAGAAGTATGCGAAACGACTCAATACTACATCACAAAAAAACGAATGGATTTGATTTAAGGCAAGCGTTGAAAGTGTTTAAGGTTGAATGTTTTTGAGGTAAGTGCTTGATGAAGGTGTGATGGTTGCCTGAGAAAGAGAAACTGGACCGCTTAAAGAAAATCAAGGAATTCATTGAAAAAAAGAAAAGCTTTGAAGAAGAAGCGCCTCAAATAAAGGTTTCTGAAATAGTGTCGAGACTTAAAAGCAGGACGCCTGCAGTCGCACCACAGTTAAAGACTGAAACACTAGTTTTTCGAAAACGTGAAGCTGGCGCTGCGGAAAGCGAAAAAGCATTCGAATCCAGCAAGCAGCTTACTGGACTGCCTGCGTTCATGCGCGGTTTTTACGCGTTGCTGCACGCCCCCATTGATGCGTTAGCTGTTTTCTTGTCGAAGATGCCGGCGTCACGCGAGTTGAGGGACTTGCTTGAAAGCGCGGGCGTAAACATGAGTGTTGAAGCTTTCCTCATCGCGTCAAGTGCGACTGCGTTCCTCGCGGGAATAATGGTTTTCATCGCGTTCGGCGCTCTAGCGCTCGCGTTGAACGACTCGCTTTTTGCAGCGCTTGCGCCGCTCGCGGCATTCATCGTCTTGTTTTTCGTCGCGTTTTCGTCGTTTTTCTTGCTTGTTGCGAAAGCGAACTCGAGGGCGTTAAAGATTGACCGCGCGCTGCCGTTCGCGTTGCGACAGATTTCTACTCAAGTGCGCGCTGGAGTAACGTTCCACAAGGCAATTGTTTCAGTTGCTGGCGCTGGTTACGGAGTGTTGAGTTACGAGTTCGAGAAACTTTTAAGCGATTTAGAACGGGGTTTAAGCACCGAGGAAGCGTTAACGCGTTTGGCGCGCAGGACGCGTTCGAAGAGCTTGAAGCGAGCTGTAACGCAAATCGTGCGTTCCATTAAGACTGGCGGGAGTTTGAGTGACATTATTAACGACATCGCGCAAGACGTTAGTTTCGAAACACGCATGAAAATCCGCGATTTTACGGAAAAACTGAATTTCGTGAACATTCTCTTCATAATGGTTGCGGTGGTCGCGCCAGTAGCGGCAACAATCATTTCAGCAATTCTCCAGATTCCGTTATTCGCAGCCGGCTTGCCGGCGTACTTTATTTATTTGGCGTTCGGCGGAATCGCATTCGGAATGGTGATAATACTATACATTACGAAGCAGATGGAGCCAGCAGCTTGGTAAGGCAGTGAATATGGTAAGGCAGTGAATATGGCAAGACGGTGAATAATTTTTTTGGTTTCATTACGGGAATACGTGGAAAACCTGGAATTATACTATGCCGGGACCGGCATCCGTCTTTCATTCAAGGCGTTCATCGCCTTGTTTTTCGTGATAGCTCTAGTATTAACCGCAGTTTTGTTGCTATTACGACTTAACCTAGTCACAGCAATCGCGGCGTTCGTCGCAGTAATGAGTTTAGTAATCGCGATTCCGGTGAATGCGAGGAACACGCGCATTACTCAAATTGAGGAAAGCCTGCCTGACGCGTTGAAGCACATGGCGCTCGTGCTTAAAGCCGGCGGCACCACCGAAGCTGCAGTATCCGAAGTTTCGGCAGCAGGTTACGGGCCTTTGAGCGAGGAACTAAAAATCGCGTTCAAGAAACTACGTGAAGGAAAAGCGTTTGACGACGTTTTCGCTGAAACAGCTAAAATCACCGGCTCGGTGCTTTTTCAACGCGCTGCACTCATCGTCGTCGACGCGCGGCGCGCTGGCGCCGGAGTCGCTGACGTGTTGACTGAAATAGCTGAAGACGCGCGCGACGTTTCACGCATCAAGCGCGAGCGTTACTCGCGCACTACAATGCACGTAATTTTCCTGATTACTTCTTCGCTGTTGCTCGCGCCCTTCATCTTTGGTTTTACTGTAAGCATAGTTAATTACATTAATCAAGGCATTGCTGGTGCGCTTCCGCAAGCACCAACGCGCAACTTGTGTGACTTGAACCTCTTGCTCGTGCTTTTCCTAATCTTTCAAAGCATTGTAACAGCGGTCGCGCTTGGAATCATTCGCGATGGTAAAGCAATAAAATATATATTGTACGCCCCGTTAATGGTTTTAGGAACGCTTCTCGTTTACGAAATCGGGAAGTGGCTCAGTTTTTTGATTGTTGGAGGCAAGATGCTGGTATGCTGAAAAAAAACGAAAAAAATAGAATGGAAAGTAAACTTGGAAGGGAACACGCGCAGACAGCAAAACGCGGGCAGACGGCAGTCGAGTACTTGCTTCTCATTGCAGCGATGGTCGCATTCGTTGCTTTGATTACTTACATTATTAAAACACAAATCCTGCGTTGAGGAATGCGAGATGCGTGAGCGAAGAGGTCAAGCGGTTTTCGAGTACTTGGTGTTGATCAGCACCGGAATTCTTTTAGTAATCCTAATAATTTTGCTGTTGCGAAGCAATATTTTCGCACCACAAGAAAAAGAAATCGCGAACAAATCACAGCAAATCAGTAATTTGACGAAGTGCCTCGAGCCAGGTTACTTTAATTGTTCTTCTTGTCCTGACGACGTTTGCCCTCCAGGCGCCACGTGCAGCGCTGACGGCTCGACGTGCGTAACCGGGTGACTTGTTCCCTCCCCCATCTTCAAAGCCTTCCATGCCGTTTCCCTCTCTACCGTCTCCTAAACCGAGTAGGTTTTAGCCTTCTCGTAGGTCCTCGCTTCCTCCTACGTCCTCGCCTCCTCGAGAGCCTTAATTCAGTCTTTCATTGTCTCTACTTCGAGTGTCTGCTTAAACAACTTTATTTCACCGATTCGTTTACGCCCACGTTCTGCGCTTTTGTTCCGCATCCTATTCCGTGTCGGATGGCGTGTTTTGAATAAACTTGTTTTGCTTCGCTTGCGCTAGCAAAGAATTGTCTGCACGCGTAAGCAATTGCGTAAAGTCTCTTGAAAATGTTTGCGGGAGTTTCAATTATTTCAGTTACTTGCTTTCCAACGCAGTTGAAAATAGTTGAAAGCCAGCGAAGTACTGTAGAAGCACTTTAACCGCAAACAAGACGAGTGTTGCGTGACGAGTTAATGCAAGCGATCACCGCAAACCGCGCTGTAAACTATGAATCATGCTAAATTAAATAGTTTAAACTAAATAGTTTTCGGTGGTTAAACGTTTTTGAGGGAATTTAAACGTTTTTGAGGGAATTAAATGTTTTGGGGTTTGACGGCAAGCTTTCTTTACGCGTTTATTTTTATTACGTGTTTTAACGCGTTATTTCAAAGTTTTTAATGCATTCTTCAACGTTTTTAACGCGTTATTTCAACGTTCTTGTATACTTCAAGCAGCTTCTTGAATTCCGGTTTTTCGAAGTGCGCGCGAACCGGCGCGATTATCTTGTCGAGCGAGCCTGCAACTGCTTTCTTCAAGTCCATCGGGTGCAGTTTACCTTCAACAAAATCTTTCTGCAATTCCGCGAAGGAAGCGTAATCAACGTCGCCGCCGAATTTTGTTGGACGCTCGACGCGTAGTTCTTTGAACTCGTGGAAAACCAGTTGCCGCGCGAACTCGAGAACAGGATTGTTTTCGGTAATGCGCTGGGGGCAGTACGCTTTCGCGAGCTTGTCCTCAATTTCTTTCTTCGAGTCGTGAACAAAAACTGCGGTCCAAGGCTTGCTTTTACTCATTTTCATCGCGACTACTTGCCCTCGTTTTTCAGGCGCTTGCGTTTTAGGCTGTTCAGCCAAGCCTGGCAGGAGGCTGTGGTGGAGCGCGACAAACGGCTTCCACCCTAGTTTCGGAAAGACTTCGCGTGCGAGCATGTGCACCTTGCGTTGATCCATTCCCGCGTGCGCGATGTCGACGTCAAGCGCGTGAATGTCGACAGCCTGCATTGGAGGGTAAAAGTACTGCGCCAAGTCGAGCTTGTCGCTTTCACTGCGCCCCATTATCGTCAAGCAACGCACGTCGCGTGCGAGCGTAACGTTTTTAGAAAAACGCACTACGTCAGCCCAGTAGTCAAGCGTTTTTTCGTACAAGCTGCTTCCGAGAACGATTTCCGCGCCTTGACAAAAAAACTTGAATGCTTCAGCATAGTATTTCGCTGCTTGTTTTATGGCGTTCCAATCGCCGCCTAGCTTGTTGTTGATGACGCTGTGCCAGTCAGCGAGAAAAATCGTGCATTGAACGCCTGCCTTCTGTAAGTCGCGAATCTTGAAACCGCTTTGAATGAGGGTTCCGACGTGCAGCAAGCCGCTTACTTCAAAACCAATGTAGTGTTTCGGCTTTGAATTCGTTTCGAATAACTCGCGCAACTCGTTTTCGACAACTATTTCCTCGGTCGGCGGGCGTTTGGCGAGCTCTATTTTTTCCTCTAAATCCACTTAATACTTCAACCCGCGTTATTTCACTTAATTGTTTTACTCAATTTTTATTTACTTGATTTCACTTAATTGTTTTACTTAATTGTTTCACTCAAGTGGTTTGGATTGAATAAAGTAATAAAGATTACGAAAAACGCTTTTTTCAGCGTTCTCGAGGGAGCGAAAAACGTTTTTCCCGACGAGTTTATCGCGCTTTTACGCGGCGAAGAAAGTGAGAGCGGAGTTACGCTGAATGAAGTCATCATCCCGCCGTTGAGCGAGTACGCACCCACTCACTCGAGTTTTTCGCAGTGGCACTTGCCAGCGAACTTGAAGGAACTAGCGAGTTTTCACAGCCATCCCGTGCCGCCAGCACTGCCTTCGCGCGCGGACTTGCTTTTCTTTTCGCGCACTGCGCGTTACCACTTTATCTCGTGCCCGCCTTTTTCAGTGAAAAGCACTCGCGTTTTCGACTCGCGCGGAAAGGAACTGAACTTCGAATTAGTTTAATGCAAGCGGTAAAACTTTTTCCGGAAATCAATTATTTTGCCGCGTGAAACGCGCACGCCTTCGCGTTCAAGCAACTTCTTTTTTCTTGCGCTTCCTAAAGCAAAACCGCCCAGCTTGCCGTTTGAGGGAACAACACGGTGGCAGGGCACGCGAGGCATTCCGGGACTTTTGTTCAAAGCGTTGCCGACCGCCCGCGCTGCGCGCGGCGCGCCGATTGCGCGCGCTATTTCCGCGTAAGTCGTCACGCGTCCGCGCGGGATGCGCGAGCAAGCAATCCAAACTTTTTCCTTAACTTTTTCATTGAAGCAACGCATTCAAACCAGTGAAAGTAGGACTTCGCTTAGCGTTCTCGCGCTCGCGTTCGTCTTGATTGCCGTGCCCGCGTAATGTGTTTCAGTGACGTGGAAACCGCGCGCTGCGAGCGCGCGAACAACCTCGCTTTTCTTCGGGCACTCTATGCGCAGTTTCTTGCTTAACGCGTGCAAGTCGAAGAATGTTGGCGGCGAGTCGTTTTCTTCAACGAGTAGTTCCACGAATTTTACGAGTTCGCCTCGTTCTTTTTCCTTCAAGTAATCTGCTTTGCGTGCTAGCGAAAGCAACGCGTCTAAAAAAACCGCGTCGCTCGCGCGCGAAATCCATAACGGGCCTGCGTGCTGGAACAACGCGCCGCACTCTCCGCACTTTTCTTGCGCGTTCTTTGCGGTGACGCGGTTCAAGCACGAGAAGCAGTGGCTCACGAAGCCGAGGGATGAAAGGCTCGCATTCGCTTTCTCTGCGCTTTTCTCGCAGAAAACAAGCGTTTTCACGAAGTGTTCTTTGTAGAACGTCGCTAGGGGTTTTACTCCGAAGTCTAAACTCGCGGCAGTGCGCGTTATTCGTCCGACTAGAATGCGCGCAGCGATTTCATGCGAGTACTCGCAGCGCAAGGGATGCGCGTCGTAACGTCTTCTTGCCGGCAGTGGTTTGCTTCCGCCGCTCGTAGCGAGGTCGGTTGCTGTCACGGAGAGAATCGCTGAGTGTTTGAGGCCGCGGAAAGAGTTTTCGAGGAAAGGCGTGGGCGAGCCGAACGCGTCTACTTCAATGAAGTCGAACTCGTTTTGGTGTTGGAGGAAGAAAGCGTTGAGGTCTTGTTTAACAACCTTGCTTTTTTTCTTCAAGCCATTCAATGCAACGTTTTTTTTCGCGAGTTGGATTGCGGTTGGATTCGCATCCACGAAAAAAATTTTTTTTACGCCCTCGCCTTCGAGCGCGTAACGTATTCCTCTTGCGCCAACTCCGCATAACCCGTCGCAAACTACTGCATCCCCGACGCGGTATCCGGAGTGAAAAGCAGCTGCGAATGCGAGGGCGGATAGGGAGCGGTTAAAACTCATGCGCGGGTTGAAGAAGGCGGACTGGTGGAAAGGATTTTTTGCCGCTAGCGCTGGAATCAGCAGGCGTGCTTTGCCTTCGCTTGCAAGAATTGTTTTAAGCGGCATGAAGAAATTATGAAAGTGATTAAAATAAGGTTAACGCTGCGCAGTTGAAATGGGTTGAAACAGGTTGAAATGGGTTGAAACGGGTTGAAACGCTTTAATTAAAATTCTGGTTTACGCAAACTATTACTTCGTGAAACACTTTATGAAGAACTTCATGAAACTTGAAGGCGTCATAATCGCAAAAACGCTTGGCTCAAACCCGTCTTACTCACTGCTTTCCCTACAAGGCGAATACTTTCAATACTTTCTAGTCAAGCAATTCGCGGTGCAGACGGATTACGCGGTCGGCAAGGCAATCGCAGTTGAAGGAAGTGTTGTTGAAGAACGCGGGCAACGCGTTATAGAAGCTGAATCAATTCAACCAGCTGGCAAAGAAGTCGAGAAAAGCGTGCGCGCGTGGCTCGAGAAAAACTCTACGCCCCGCAAAGTTAAACCCTTCGTCGACGACGCGGTTTCCAGAAAACTTGAACCGCTCTTCGCGAGAGCAGCGCGCGAAATCGCTGAAAGCGTGTTAACGCTCACGCCGCTTACAATTCGCTTTCACGACGATGCGGATGGCACAGCATCCGCGTTGGCGTTCCGCCGCGCGGTTTTCTCGCTAGCAACGCTGAAAGGCATTCCTTTCCACAAAAATTTTTTTCGTTCAAGCGCGGATTCCTACTTTTATGAAGAACGCGACCTGCTTGCCGACTTCGAATGGGCGCAAGGCTATCCCGAAAAAAAGCCGCTTCTCATAATTGCGGACCACGCGAGCAACGAGGAAAGCGCTCCCCTCGTTTCGCAGGCGCACAGTGCAATGCGCGTAATCGTAGTAGACCACCACCCGCCTGCAAAAGATTTAAAAAATTCGGTTGACTTGTTTGTTTCCCCATTCGCGTTAAGCGCTAACGCTGGGAATTCGGACTACAATTCTGGACTGCTTTCCTGCGAAATCGCGCGCCGAGCCGCACCGGCTTCGGAAGAAAAACAGCTTGAACTCCTCGCGTTCGCTTCCATGCACGCAGACCACTCGCGCTTCGCCCCGCGCGGGCGCGGCGTTGACGAGGCGCTCGCGCTCGAATTTTTTTCTTCGGGCAAAATCGATTTGAATAAAGTTTATGAAGACTTTTTCGACGCGGACAAACGCGAGTTCGCATTCAAGAAAGCAACCGCGCGTTTGAAGCAAATGCGCGACGCCGCTCGCAAGGCGACCCGCGTCGTCGAAGCGGGCAAGGCGCTGATTCAAGTCATCAAGCTTTCGGGCTTCGTGAAGAAAAGCGTTTTTCCGCAGAAAGCCAAGTGCGTGAACGTGCTTCACGACGATGGTGAAGCGCGTTATGCAAAGCCTCTCGTGACTTTCGGGTATACCGAAGATTCAGCGAGCTTCCGCGTGAGCGAAAGCGCGCACGCGCTCGGCTTTAAAGCCAACGACTTTATTTTGCGCCTGCAGGAAGAAATGCCGCACGCAATCGAAAGCGGCGGCGGGCACGAGCGCGCGAGCGCAATGCGCTTCAAGAAAGAATTCTCCGCCCGCGTCGTCGAAGGAACGGTTCAACAACTCAAGCGCGTCCTGCAGTCTCTCTAGCGCTTTTTACACCGCGATTTTTTCTCCCGGAACCCGCCTGAACAGCTGCACGTCGCCGACGTGCTTTGCACCCGCGAGGAATCGCACCAAGCGTTCGACTCCGAAGCCGCCTCCGGCGGAAGCGACAAGTCCTTTTTCCGCCGTTTTCAAGTAAGGCTCGTAGTGAGCTTCATTCAAGCCGGTTTTTTGTATTTTGTTGATTATCGTTTTGTAATCGTGTTCGCGTTCCGCGCCTGAAAGCCCTTCTCCAAAGCCTTCAGGGTAGATCAAGTCGTAGTTCAAGTAATGCCCTGGCGCGTGCGGGTCTTCCTTGTCGTAAAACTCGCGCTTGTGACACAAAGCCCAAAACGGCTGTTCAACTTCTCTCGACGCGGCGTCTTCCCAGCAGCTTCCGTACTTTTCTTCCAGCTCGTGAGTCGTAAACTTAGCGAAAGGCGTCTTCACATCGCGTAGCTCGCGGCCAAATGCACTCAGCTCTTCTCGGCACTCCTTTTTCACGTACTTTACCGCTCCCGCCAGAAAGTCTTCCATCAGGCTGAAAACGTGTTCTTTGCTTGCTCGTGCTACCACCACCGAAATAGCAAAGAAAACGCGGATTCCCCGCGTTACAGTCCACGAGAGAATTCGCAAGCTGAAGAAAGGTGGTGTGATCAAGCTTTTCACCGTAGCGCCTGACTACGGAAAGCTTGGGCGACCGTCCACCGCCTTTATCCTCGTCGCTTACGCCCAAGGCCCTGTTTCCCAGCGCGAGCTCGCCTGCAAAATCTCGTTGCTGCCCGGGGTTTTCGAAACGCACATAATAACTGGTGAGTGGGACTTGCTGTTGAAAGTGCGCGGCGCTTCGATGCAGGAAATCGGGGAACTCGTAATCGACAAGCTGCGCGCGCTGCCCGGAGTCGCGAGAACGCTCACTCTCGCCTGCTTCACCACAGTCAAGGAAGAACTCTGACTTTCACGCAAAAACCGCAAACCAACCGCGCTTCCCGTATTCTGCCGGTGAACGGCGTTTTCTCCCTCTAAAGAAAATTTCACCGGCAGGCTGGTGTTGCAAAACCGCTTATAAACCGTCTTGCGAAATCCAGTTCAGCAGCGCGCGCCTAACGCGCGCTGCCGGCCCAAGGGTTTCAAAAATCCAAAAATTCGAAAAGAATGATAGTAGTTGGAGAAATGGTTTGCAGGGATTGCGGGCGCGTTTTCACGCGCGGGTGCGTTACTGCGGAAGGGTTTTGCTTGAATTGCGACGTCGGCTTGCACTACGACTTTAATCTTTAATTGAGGTTGAGGAAAATGGTTGTTGAAGTAAGCAGGTTGTCTTTAAGTGATTTGAATGCGGCTTTGACGCAGACGGGTGCGACTGCTCTCGCTTTGTCGAAGCAAGGCGAAAGCGTTTTCCTCGAACTCGCGTGAATCCCCAGTTATATTTTCCCACAATATTTTAAAACTTCCCACCTAAAAGGGATTGGGTGGGTTTGTTGAAAGAGCACAGAGAGGAATGGCGGATGGAAACGCGTATCGCGAAGGTTGATGAGAAGGCGAGAGTGTGCATTTCTCAAAGCGCGGTCAAGGAGTACGGCGACTTGTTCATAATCGTGAAGGGGCTGAAAGAAATCATACTGTTTCCAGTTCCCAAAGACCCTGTGAAAGAAATGCGGGCTCTGGGCCGAAAGGCGTGGCTTGTACAAGTTTTCGCTCGAAAAACTTGAGAAAGTGATTCGAGATGAAGCATTGAAGGAAGTTGCGCGAGACTAGGAGGCTGGTAGCGTGCCTTACGCAGACACCGATTTTTTTCTCGCGTTGCTTAAAGACTCGGATCGGCTAGAGTCGAAAGCAGGAAAAATTTACGGCAAATACGAGGGCAGCTTGTGGACTTCGGTCGCTACCGTCGTGGAGTTAATGCTTTTAGCGAAGCGTTTTGAAATGGATGTTGAAGAATTGGTTGTAAACCTTTCGAAGACAGCTGAAATTCGAGGTGTTGATGTTAATGTGGTCTTGCTTGCAGCGCATTTCATCAAGCATTACAAGATTAATGTTTTCTACGCTTTTCATGCGGCTTTCTGCGGCAACGACGCAGTGATAAGTTCTGACGAGGTTTTCGACAAACTCTGCATGGCGAGAATACTGTTGTAAACCGCGCGTTTCACTTTTTTATTCTCTTAAAACGCCTTTTTTCAACCGCAAAACCTTAAAATACTTTCCACTTAAAAACTACTTGCGGAATTATTCGCAGGAAACCCACTTGATATTCAAATTTTTTTAAGGCGTTGGAAAAGAATGCGCGTCAAAAAGCTTTCGCTGAAAAACTTTAAGTCTTTCCCTACCGCGAACGTCCAGTTCGACGGCGGATTCGCCGCTATAGTGGGCCCGAATGGCAGCGGGAAAAGCAATTTGATTGATTCTCTATTGTTCGCTTTCGGCGAGTCGTCGCTGAAGAACATGCGCGTGAAGAAAACGAGTGACTTAGTCTTCAAAAACCATAATTTCGCTGAAGTCGCGGTGGTGCTGGAGGGAAGCGAAGCAGGAAAGAAGACAGAACACGAAATAAAGCGGCTCGTGCGGAAGGACGGCAAGACGAAGTATGCTTTCGACGGCAAGAGAGTAAAGAAGTACGTTATTGAGGAATTCCTCGCCCAAAACCGCATTTCGCTGCAGAACATGATAAAACAAGGTGATGTGCAGCGAATCGTGGAAATGAATGCGAAGGACCGGCGCGCTTACATCGACTTCGTCGCGAACGTTGCCGAGTACGAAGAAAAAAAGAAGGAAGCATTCGCTGAACTGGATTCGGTCGAACAAAAATTGCGGGAAGCGCGTTCGCTGCTCGCGGAACGAGAAGGCTACTTGCAAGAGTTAAAGCAAGACCGCGAGAACGCGTTGAAATTCCTTGAACTCGACGCGCGCGTCAAGCGCTTGAAGGCGACTTTGCTGTTCGTCGACTTGAAGGACCTGGAAAAAGAATTCGATGACATCGTGAAAACGCTTTTGGACGGAAACAGTAAGAGTGAAGCACTGCGCAAGGAAATAGCTGCGTTCGAAGAAAAAATCGCTTTGAAACAACAAGAAATAGATGTAATCAACAAGGAAATCGTTGAACGCAGTCAAGGCAAGGAAACCGAATTACAGAAAGAAATAGACGCGTTGAACGCGATGATAACACTGAATTTGAAACTCGTTGAGGAACGCAAGGCCGCGATTTCGAAGAATGAAGGGCGCAAACGGGAACTTGCGCTCGAAAAACAACGCGCTGCAGACGAGGTGAAGGGAGCGGCAACGCGTTTGAAGGAACTCGGGCAAGAGCTTTCCGCAGTCAACAAGCTTTTAGGCGAGGAAAGCGCGAAGCTGAATGCGTTGATGAAGGAATCAGAACGCTTTTCCTCAGGCTTTCACGAAGCGAGAATGGTTTTCGAGCAAGCCAACAACGAAATGCTTGCAGTGAAAGAACAGCTCGCAGCGCTGCAGGCGGAAGTAAGCAAGCAAGAGGAATTAAAGCGCTTGCGCGAGAATGAATTACAGCGCCTGCGAACCGGCGAAGGAATCGCGGATTTCTCCGAAAAGAAAAACGCACTCGAAACGCGTTTGAAGGGCGAGGAAGCCGCAGTCAAGGAATTAGAAGAAAAAATCAACGCTTTGTTCGAGGAAGAGAAAAAAGCGAATCAACGCATTGCGGTTCTCGAAGACTTGATTATCGCTTCACGCGAGAAGATAGCTGAAAAAGAAGCGTTGTTGCGGAGCGCGGGCGAAGGCTCAAGCAAAGCTCTTGAAGTCGTCTTGCAGCTTCAAGAGAAAATGCGGGGAATTCACGGCACGCTCCAACAATTGTGTTCTTACTCGGCGAAAAACGCTTTGCCGGTTTCGGTCGCGCTCGGAAGCAGGCTGAATTACGTGGTTGTCGACGATGTCGACACTGCTGGAAAAGCGATTGAAGAATTAAAGAAAACGCGTGCCGGACGCGTTACCTTCATTCCGTTGACTAAAATTCAGGCGCCGCCAAAGCCAGACAAAGCGTTGTTGAAAGAGAAAGGCGCGGTGGCTTTCATTAAAGACCTGCTAGAGTACGACGAGCGTTTCGAAAAAGCGTTCGCGTTCGCGTGCAACAACACTATTCTCTTCGACGACTTGAAGAATGCGGAGAAGCTGATGGGTGTTGCGCGCATGGTTACGCAGGAAGGGGAACTCGTAGAGCAAAGCGGCCTCGTGACCGGCGGCTTTACGCAAGCGAAAGTAAACCCGTTTGTTGAAGCGCGCGAGTTGAGCGAGTGGCGCGAGAAGCTCGACCAAAGCAAGCGCGAGAAAGACGAGATTGTCGAGCGCTTGACGCGATTGCGGCAGGAAGCCAGCGAACTGCGCAGGCGAAAAAGCGAGTTCGAAATCAAGGCGAGGACTACGCAGCTGGAACTCGAACACTTGGCTGCGGAGGAAGAGAAGGTGTTCAAGCAGCACGCGAACTTGTCGGCAGCAGTGAAAGAACTCCAGAAGCAAATCAAGGAATGCGACCTCGCGGTTTCGCAAGGCAACGAAAAGCGAAGCGAACTCGTGCGCAAGCTGTCTGACTTGAATATTCGCGCGCTTGAAGCGAAACAAAAAATCGATTTAGAGAAAGAACAACGTTTGGGTTTCACGGTGCGCGAGCTCGAGAAGAAAGTAAGCGATTACAAAGTCAGCGCGTCAAACCTCGAAAACCAATTAAAGTCTCTTGAAGCGCAGAAAACTGTTTTTGAACGCCAGCTGCAGTCTATTCTCAAGCAAGAGAACGAGTTTAACGAAGAGGTAGAAGCCGCATTTAGGGACTTGAAGCGCGCGGATTCAGAGATAAAGGCCGCGCGTTCAGCGCTGGAGGAAAAAATGCGTGAACAAAAGCGATTATCGTCAGCGTTAAAGGACTTGATTGAATGCCGCGAGGACGCGCAGAAGGAAGTAATGCGCTTAGGCAACGATAAAGGCAAGCTTCAATTCGCTTTAGACAAGGTGACGCGAGAAAGCAACGAGGTTGAAGTACGCAAAGCAGTTATTGAAACGCGTTTAAGTGATTTGAAGGCGCAGTACGCTGCTTTCGAAGGCGTTGAATTGATTCAAGGCAAGAACGCTGGCGATAAGCCGCAAATGCTTGTCGAACTGAAGAATCTTGAAGAGCGAATACAAGCGCTGGGGCAAATAAACATGCGTGCAATCGAGCAATTCGACAAACACGCTAAGGAACTCGTCGAACAGAAAGAGCGGGTTGAACAACTCGGCAATGAAAAGCAGGCGGTAATCGCGATTATTACTGAAATCGAGGGCAAGAAAATCAAGACTTTCACGCAGGCGTTCGACGCGGTAAACGAGAACTTCAAGCGCTTGTTCCACCAGATTTTCTCAGGCCAAGGAGAGCTCGCGCTCGAGAATCCGGAAAACCCGTTTGAAGGTGGCTTGACGATGCGCGTGCAGCTCGAAGGCAAGGAAGCGAAGTACTTAGAGCTCTTAAGCGGAGGCGAGAAATCGTTGCTTGCGCTCTTGTTTCTCTTCGCGTTACAGTCAGTCAACCCATCATCTATTTACGTTCTCGACGAGGCGGATGCGGCGCTTGACGCGGAGAACTCGCGAAAGCTCTCTGAACTCCTCAAAAAGCTTTCGCGAAGCACTCAGTTCCTAGTAGTAACGCACAACGAAAACGTTTACAAGAACGCGGAGTGCTTAATCGGCGTCGCGATGAGTAAGGAAGGCAGCAAGCTCGTGGAAGTCAAGCTCGGCGAAGCCGAGCCTGCTGAAGCAATTCAAGTTGCTTGATGCTCGCGTTACGCGAACGCAAATGTTTTTTAATTTCCGTGCGAATAATTTTTTGGGTGTGCGGATGCCTTTAGAGGAAACGCTTGAGCGCGCGATGCACGTCAACGCCGGAGTTCAAGCGTTGCATGAAGCCGTCCGTGAAACCCTTACGGAATTCAACAACAAGTTAAAGCAAGCCCAAAACAAACTAAAGGGTTTTACTACAAGCACGCTTGTTTCTAAAATCGTTAGCGGAGAAATTCATTCAGTAACACAGTTGTTGGAATTCTATTCTTCTAAGAGAGAAACGCGTAAGGAAGTGAAGGATTTCGAGAATACGGTAAAGTCGCTTGGAAGACAGTACGCAACCATCGCAGCCGCAGCAAACGCGTTGGCAGGCATTCCGACTACTAGCAAACACCTTCAAAAAGTCGAGGAAATCAAGAGAGAGGAACTGCAAAAGTTGGGGGCGCTTGACTTCAAGGAACGCAAAAAGTTTTTGGCTGACGCGATAAAAGAAATGAAGAGAGAATTGCGGAGAGCGCGTTTAGACTTGTTCAAGCAACGCGTTTTGGCAAGCGTTTTAAAACCTTACTATGAAACCCGCTTTGCTCTAGCAATAGGCCCGGCTCGCGTCAAAAAAATTTATTTTATTCATTCAATAAGTCCTTACACGCTTTCGCTGTTGCAACTGCGTTTTATGAAACTCCCTGACTACAAGAAGAAAAAGTTAGAGGAACGCGTTGAAAAACGCATTACTGGATTGCGCGAGGCAGGGCTGAAGTTGAATGGCTTGATTAAACAAAAAAGACAAACGCGCGAGAATTACGCGCAAACAGTCGGCTTGTTGAAGGTAATCGGCGCTGCTTATTCTAAAGCATATTGGGGCGCGCTGTTTGGAAGAAAAACTTGACGTGCGCTTGACGCGCTTACGCGCGAGAGTGACGAAAAAAATGTCTAATGCCAGTAAAAAAATAAACAAAAAAACGTTAAACTTTTTCGAACAACGCAGCGAAAACGGAATGCCGTCAGCACTCAACAAACCTTCAAAAACAATGCTTAACAAAAACAGTATTACTAAAAACAATATTACTAAAAACAATAACCTGAAAAAACTTGCGCTCAACCCGCAAGAATTAAGACTACGCTTGTTCCGCTACCGCGTTGGAAAGAAAACCACGAAACAATAAACACAAAAATCAAAACCCTAAAACCTTCAAAAAACTGTAATAAACTTCATTGTCTTATAAAACAAATGGTGCTCAAAAAATGGAGTTCGTTTTCTCGATAGAATCTAAAGACTACGCCGCGCTGAAGCGCGTTCTTGAAGAAAATCCTTTCGCGGACGACTCGTTCGCCAAAAACGGGTACACGCTCAAAGAATCCGCAGCCCTCGGGTTGAAGGGCGGAGCATACGTGCTTTACTTCGAGTCCGCCGACGCCGCACTCGCAAAAAAACTCGCAGAAAAACTGGAAACCGCGCTCCCAAACGCGAAAGAACTCACGGGCGGCGAAAAAGCGAAGATAATAACGCAAATCAAGAGCGAGTCGGAAAGCGCGGCTGCAGGCTTCGGAAGCATTTTCGGCTAAAGTTAAACCAAATCGACTGAAGTTAAACTAGAGTTAAACCGAAGTTTAACCGAAGTTAAAAAATTTAAACAATAGTTTATTTAAACTCTGGCGGCTTCTTTATTTTCATGCAGAAACTCAAGTTTTTCGCCTTTACAACAGGGGTTTTGCTTTTCCTGGAACTCTTCGCTCCTTACGGTTTCGCTCAACCAGTTCAACCAGCTTCAGCGCAGCAAGCGGTTTCGCTTCAAGCCAGCGTTTTCTGTAGAGTTTCTGAAATGACTCCGCAGGAAGTGCAATCGTTGTGGGCGAACACGCTGGGTTTTTCGCCTAACGAAATAAATTTCTTGCCGTTTGCTGAAGCGTTGAAGAACATGCAGGACGCGGGAAAACACCGTTTTCCGCCTTCGGTGCAGGGCGCTGTAATCGGCGGTGAAGAAATTAGTTTGATTCAAGTCGCCGGAATCCTCGGCGTGAGCGAACAACAAGCAGCTAAAGACTTGCGTTTGAGAGAGTATTGTCAAAGCTTGAAGGCTGAAGAAGTAAAGCCTTGCTTGGACAAGTACTTCGACGACAAAGGACGCGTGAAGACTACTGCGAGCATTCCAGTAAGCGTCGCTGAAAAATACGCTCAACAAGTCGGCAAACCGAAAAACTTTGTTGTCGAACAACTACAAAAAATGGGTTTACTTCCAGGCAGAGTTACAGGAATAGCGCCTGAAGAAAAGCCTGGAAAATGCAGGGACTTGAAAATCGTTGTGGCGGGCGGAACCCCGGGGCGAAACGAAGCAAGCTTGTGCGACTTGCTGAAAGCGCAAGAAATGAATCCCAAACAATGCGCTTTAGACAACGAAAACATTCAAGGGCGAGTAACTTACGCTGTGTTGTTAGACAAAGACTTGAATTATTGCAGCAGCACTTCAAAACAATGCCAGGAAGGAAAATTCGTTTCGTCAGCTTCCGGTGAAGAAGTTGACCAACTTGATTCAGAACAACACTTGGTTGGAAGCGAAGTCACTGGCTTCATGAATTTGGGTGCGAACGGAGCAAACATGCTGATTCCTTCTTTCTACGAGGATTGGGTTTCGTATTCAAGCACTTGGAACAAGTACGATCTCTTGGTTAGCACTATTCTCGCAGTAGGTTCGCTTCACTTTGGGAGGGCTGCTTCTGAAGAATTGGCTGCGGCAAAAGCAGAACTCAGCGAGTTGAGGGCTTCCCAAGCTCAAGGAACTAGGGCGGCACAGTTTTTCAGTGAAACGAGTCAGTCGTACAGGGATCTGGAAAACTTGCTTAGAACTAACCCAACTGGAGTGAATCCGTTGGACATTCAATTTACGAGAGAGGTCACGAACAGGCTTGGTAGTGAGTCTGCAAAGAAAGTCAGGGATAAGCTCGCGGTAGGAAACCTTTACTTGACTGGAGAAGAGTTGGACGAGCTTTTTGGAGTTACTGGCAACGTTGGCAGAGCGATTCCTGCAGAATTCCAGACGGAAGTCGGCCAAGTCGCGCGCAGCATGCAGGCTTATAAAAGCGTTGAAGACCCGGTTAAAAAACTTGAAGCTGAGACTAAATTGCTGAAAAAGCGCGCTGACGCTTACGCCGACATCGCCAAATACGCGGGCAGGCGCGTTTATTTGGGCTTGATTTTGGGTGCGACTTGGCTCGGGCCAGCGAGGATTTTGTATTCCATTAATGACCGCGTTTTCTTTAGTTTAAAGGGTTCTACTCCAGCGAAAGATTCGTTCGCCAAGCTTTACGTGAATCACCCGGAAATCGCTGGCAAGTTTAGGAAGGCAAGCGATTTGTTCGGCACCGGTCGGCTTTTGGAATCTGTTGCAAACACTTTCGGAACCAGTTTTTCAGCGCCGTCGAAGGCGTTTTCCGCCGGAAAAGTTTTCTTGATTAATAACCCTAAAGGCATCGATTCAAGCAATTCTTTTACCAGCATCAGCACAGCAGACAACATTAAAATCAAGACTAGTTGGCGCGGCGATTCTTACGCGACCAACTTCGAGGACGTTTCCAGCTTTTCGGAAAACGATAAGTACACGAGCCTGCAGTTCAAGCTCTACAACACTTTTCCGAACGTGGTTGTGAACACTAAAAACCAGGCAATACTTTATTCTTACGTCTTGACTCTAATTCCGCAATTTATTTTCGCGAGGGGCGTGGCTCAAACAGTAGGTGCACCCAGCATTCTCGGAATAACGACGTTTCTGCTGGTAAACGATTACATCGTTTCGTTCGACCCGTACATGTATAAAGGACAAGAATGCGATAAAGCGACGTTAGCCCACTTTAAAACAGGGTACGCCGCTTCCACGATTGCAGGTTGGGCTCTCATGGTGTTGCCTTCGTTGTCGTTATTCAAGAAAATAGCGTTGGCGCAGTCAGCTTGGGTTAAGGCCCCAATCGGGACCCTGAATTTTATTAACAACATTCAAACGCCTTTCGCTTTCCAATGGTATTTCGGTTCTAAAGCACAGCAGTACGTTAGTTCCTGCGCCGACCCGGAATACAAGGTTTTGACTTACCAAAAGCTGCCTGAAGCGGTCAAGAAAAAAGTTTCAGGCGTTGCTGAAAAACTCCAGCCAGTTACAGACGTTTTAAGCCAGTTGGGAATCGGGACTGCAGCTCAACAAGCGTTCCAACAAAAGGAAAACCCGCTTTCTAAAATGACTGAAATCTTGAATTTCAAAGCTGGTTTGAAAGACCAAAAAGGCTTCGTGCAGCCTGAAGCGCTTTACTACCTGCAAATCGAGAAAAGCGTTTTTTCAGCGAAAGGCGGACTATTCGACCAGCTTGCAGGTAAGGGTTGTCCGTTTGCAGAAAACTACTTGTCTAACGACAAAGCAGTGCGTTTGAGCGCAACTGACGGAATAGCGTTTTACGACAAGAACGGAAACACCCTGCAAAAATTCGATTCAGACGATTGGAAGTTGCGCGCGCTCGCGCGCTTGATGACGCAAGAGAACGGCCGTGTTATTCTACCGAACAAGTTGTTTGAAGCAAACATTGCCGGCTGCGCTGGAACGTTGTTAAACATCTTGTACGACGGCAGGATTTCTTTCGCGACTAGTTGTAACGCGATTGATTGCTTGAAACAACAGTTGAGTGCTTTAACGAAGCGGATTGTAAGCGACGATTTGACGCCATTCTTGGGAAGGGTTTCAACCGTAGTCACAGACAAAGGCGTCACTTCAATTTCAGGCAACGAAATTAGTTTCACGCGCGTTTCCTCGACAAGCGGAAAGATTGGAACTGAAGTCAACGCGCCAAGCATTGATGACAAGAACACCCTCCAGCAAACGCAGTTGCTGGGCTCCACGTTACAGGTTTCTAGCGATGGACGCGTGTTTTTGAGTGGGCCTACTGGCAGCAGCGTGAGCGGCCAAGAAATAGGGTTTCTTAAGACTATTATAGGCAGTCAAGGCAAAATCGAGTTCGACACTGTTAACAAACGCTTGTACTTGTTTGTTTACGTATTGTCTGCTTCTGGCGTGCAAGCAATCAAGGATTTCGGGGTTGTTGGAACTGCGAAGAATGCGGATGGTTCTACCACGCCGAAGTTAAGCATTACTGAAAAAACCGGGATGGAGTCCGGCTTACAGCAAGCACTTCAACAAATTCAAGGCGCTGGCGGAATACAGTCTTTCGAGACGAAAGACCACATTTACGCTTTCACGAAAGACGCGCAGGGAAACCCGATTCTACGCGTGATTGACAAGAAAACAGGTCAAGCGACGGACTACAGAATTACTGGCGAGCCGTACCGTGATGCGAACGGCAATCTCGTAGTGCCAACAGATAAAGGCAACTTTGTTTTCGGTTTCAAGCAGGGCCCAGACGGCGGGCCTTGGGTTGAAGCAAAGGGGCCAGACGGCTTAAGCGAATTCTTGCCGTTGCTTGCTGCGCGCGGACAGAACGGAATTCTAACATTCAATCCAACTACTGGCGCGATAAACGTTTACAACGGTCAAGACATTCCGTTGTCGCCTGAATTCGCGCAAAAAGGAATCGCTTTCAGCGGCGACGCAGCTGGCAACGTTCGCGGCGTGCCGCAAGACAACTTTTTCGCTCCACCAGCGCCGACTACGACTGCAGGCGGGGGCGTAAGTCCGCTCGCGCTGCCAAGCTGGCCGCGCGAGTTGTTAGCGTTTCTCGCAATGCTCGCCGCGCTTGCTGCAAGCATCGCGTTGGTTAGGTTAAAGTACGCGAAACGCGTTTAAGCTTATTGTTTAGTTTCTAGCTTGTTTTTTTTGGAGTTTGAAGGCGTCGGTTTCGTTGAAGCAGCTGTCGTCGACTGCTGCCGGAGATTCTGAACGCAGACGAAAAAGCAATAGCGTTAAAACCAAAATCAATTTTTTTCTCACGCGCACTCTCACGCGCATACTGGAATGCTATAGCCCCTGGAGAGATTTGAACTCTCGTTCTCCTGTTTTCCTGAAACGCTTTTTCTTCTTTTTTTTCTTTTCTCTTTTTTGTTTTCTTTTTTCAAAACTTTTTTTCTTTTCTTCTTTTTTCAACTTCTTTTTTGAAAGAAAAGCTTCGTACAAGACAGGCGCTTTAACCACTAAGCTACAGGGGCATGAAGTTATTGCGTGAAGTTATTATTAAGATAAAATTATTATTAAATTATTAAGGTAAAATTATTATTAAGTCGTTCTCATAAAACCGGTTTCTAAAAAATAAGTGTTACCAGTTGTCGAGTCTCTCGGGTTTGTTGTCGAGTCTCTCGGGTCTGTTGTCGAGTTTGTTATCGGGTTTCTTGTTGTTGGCATAAGTTTGTTGTTTGGTTTGTGTAGTTGTTTGTTGTTTTGTTTGTTGGTAGTATGAGTTTATTTTGTTTTGTTGTTGGCGAATAGTTTTTGGTTGGTGGTGTAGAGTTGATTGATGTTAGCTTGTTCAAGAAATTCGAGCGCGGTCCCCAAGTGGTTTTGTTGAAGGACGCCTCGCTAATCGCTGGTTTTACTGGCTTAGGGTTCGGCGGGAAAGTTGTTGACGTTGGTGCGGGCTCTGGTTTTCTCGCAATTTTTTTGGGAAACATTGTGGGCGAAAAAGGTTTCGTGCATTCTTACGAGCGCAGGCAAGAGTTCGCAGAATTGAGTAAGAAAAACGTCGCGAAAGCAGGCTTGGAGCGCGTAGTGGAAATCGTTGAGAAGGACGCGTTCAAGGGAATAGAAGAAAAAAATGTTGACTTAGTGACTCTCGACTGCGCTGATTCTGAAAAGCTTGTCGCGCACGCGTTCGGCGCGCTTCGCGAGGGCGGGTGGTGCGTTGGTTTCACGCCTAACGTTGAACAGTTGAAGAAATTCGTTTTCGAAGGCTTGCGGGTCGGGTTCAAGCACGAGCGTTCTCTTGAATGCGTGACGCGCGAATGGCTAGTGCGCGAGCAAGGCTGCAGGCCTGAAACCAAGGGTTTGACACACACGGGTTTTCTTTGTTTTTTGAAAAAGCCTTTTGAAAAAGCCTTGATTGCTGTAAGCCTTAATCACGGTTTTTGACGTGTGAAATCAAGTCTGCTAGGCTGACGGCTTGATTGATTTCCTCGTACTCGCGAATGCTTCCAACGTCAACCCAGTAATCGTCGAAAACGAATCCTTGAATGGCTTTCTCCGCAATAAGTTTTGGAATCACGTCAGTCGAAAGGATTCCTTTGTCTGGAAGGAATTCAAAGACTTTCTTGTTGAAGACGTAAATCGCAGTGTTCACGAGTTTTTCGATGATTGGTTTTTCAGCTAGAGACACTATCCTGCCGCGCGAGTCAGTCTCGAAAATTCCCCACTGGAGTGGAATGCCGACGCGCTTTAACGCGACTGTAGCAATAAGCTTGCTTTTCTCGTGTTCCCTCACTATCTTCCTGTAGTCGAGGTTTGTAAGTTGGTCGGCCATCAAAAGCAGAAAGTTTTCTTTTTTTTCAACGAATTTCCAAGCGTTTTTTAAAGCGCCTGCATCCCCCAAACCATCGTGTTCTATAGAGTAACGGATTTTGACGCCGAAGTTTTTGCCGTCGCCGAAGTAATCCATTATTTGTTCCTTTAAGTGTCCTACTGCGAGCACTATTTCCTTAAAACCTTCAGCCTTGAGTTTATCAATCGTGTATTCTAGAATAGGTTTGCGTCCAAGCAAAAGCATTGGTTTTGGAACAGAGTGCGTGTAAGGCCGCAGCCGCGTGCCTTTACCCCCACACAAAATTACTACCTTCAACCCTTCAACCACCCCTCGCATTCACAGAAAAAAAGCGAAACAATTGTTTTTAATCAAGCGCGCATTTAAATCTTTCAATAAAAGATTCAATAAAAGAAGAGAATGAAAGCTGACGGTGGAACTGAGCTTGCTTTCAATAATAATCCCAACGCACAACGAAGCGAAACGCATTCGCCCCACGCTAGAAGCGCTCACGCGTTTCCTCCGCGTCAAGAAAATCGTTTTCGAACTCGTGGTCGTCGACGACGGGACCGATGCAACCAGCAAAATCGTGCGCGAGTTCGGCGAAGAAAACTCTTGGCTCAAACTAAAGTTAATGCATTTTCCAAAGCGATTAGGTAAAGGCGGCGGCGTGAAGAAAGGCTTGGAGGCGGCAAGGGGGAAAGCGCTCGTGGTTTACGATGCTGACGCGGCGACTCCACCAACAGAAATCCCTAAAGCGCTTGAAGCACTCAAGACAAGCGAAGTGGTAATCGGTTCTCGCGCCGCGCAAGGCGCGGTAGTGCGCGGAGTCGCGCCGCACCGCGGCGCGTCAAGCCGCATTTTCAACGCGTTGGTGCGCTTGTTGTTTGGCTTGCGTTTCAGCGACACGCAGTGCGGTTTTAAGGCCTTCAAGAAAAAACCCGGAAAGATTCTCGCGCGCGAATTGACGCACTCCGGCTTCGAGTTCGACGTTGAATTGCTTTACAGAGCCAAAAAACACGGTTTTTTAATCAAAGAAATTCCTGTTCGTTGGAAGCACGTTCCAGGCGGGCCGCTTGAAGCAGGCGTTTTCGGGGTTTTCAAAACAGCGTTGGAAATGGTTTGGGGATTGTTGAAACTACGCATGGAATTGCGTTAAGTTTTTTTCTCAAACAGTTTTTTCTCAAACTTTTTCTCGTAAGCCAAGCTCCCAGCAATCATCAGCAAGAAAACCACGTACACCAAATAAGCGTCGAAGGGAATGCGTAAAAGCAAATTCGAGAGCACGAGCACAAATGCAGGCACCGTGAGCGCAACAGCTAGGCTGACCGCACTTTTCTCGAAAACATTCCACTCGCGGTCGAAGAAAAACGCGCGCGCTACGAAAAAGCCTGTAGCGAAAAACAACGCGAAGCCAACAATTGCTTGAATTACTTGGACCACGTGCAAAACCCAACAAATAAATTGAAGCTTCAACAATAAAAAACGTTTCAAAAAGTCAAAAAAGAAAGGTTTGTTGGACTTGAAAAACGTTTTCGACGTTGCGGTAATCGGCGCGAGCGCCGTCGGCTGCATCGCAGCCAGAGATTGCGCGCAATTGAACCTTAAAACACTTGTTTTGGAAGAACACGCAGAACCAGGAAAACAAGGAAAATGCACTGCGCTTTACTCTAAACGCGGCCTCGAATCGCTTGAAGCGAATTACGCGCCTGCAGTGTTAAATCAAGTGCGTGGCGTTTCGTTTCACTCGCCTAACGCGCGGCTAGAAGCATCGCGCAGCGAGCCTGTCGCGCTAGTGCTTGACCGCAAGCGTTTCGACGAAGAATGCTTTAAGCAAGCGCGAAAAGCAGGCGCAAAGTTTTTGTTTAACTGCAAGGCGACAGGCATAAAGCAAGGAAAAGTAAAGCAAGGGAAGGCAAAACAAGGAAAGGATTTCGTGCGTGTTTTCAGTGGAAAAAAGTTTTTCGACGCGCGAATCGTCATTGCAGCCGACGGGGCAGCGTCGTTCACTGCGAACGCGCTTGGTTTCCCGAAAATCAAGGAACTCGTTTTAGGTTACGAAGCGGAGTTTTCAAACGCGGAACCACCACGCAAAGATTTCGTGCAAGTTTTCTTGAATTCTCGCGCGTTTCCAGGGTTTTTCGCTTGGATTGTTCCAGCTCAAGAAGGTGTCGCGCGCGTCGGGCTGGGCGTTAAAATCGGGTTGGGCGTGAAAAACTTCAAGAAACTCGACGCTGGAAAAAAAGCCTTGTTTAAAGAACCCCTCGTGCGAGAAACCCTTTCCAAAGCTAAAAAAATTAGGGAATTCACTGCGGTGATTCCAGTCGCTGTTCGCAAGAAAACGCAGGAAGGACGCGTCATGCTTGTTGGCGACGCTGCCGGACAAGTGAAGGCAACCACGGGTGGCGGCGTAGTGTTTGGCGGTAACTGCGCGCGAATCGCTGCGCGTTGCGCTGCCAGTTTTCTGAAAAATGGAGAAACTTTAAGTTACGAGCGCGCGTGGAGGCGTGAGTTCAGCAAGGAACTGCGTTTGCATGCCGTTATCGCTGGCTTCAAGAACTCGCTTGGAAACGATTGCCTTGACTTCGCGTTGGCTGCTGGACGCGTGGCGGGCCTGCCTTTGTTTTTGAAGGCGTTTGGGGACATGGACTTCGTGTTACGCGTTTAAAACCGCTTTCTTCCACTATGTTTTTTCTTCCACTATGTTTTTATGCTTTTTCTTCGTTTGTCTTTTTCATGGACTTGCTTGCTAGTTTCATGACGTCGTTCATCACGTTATTCGTAATCATGGACCCGTTTGCGAGCTTGCCTGCTTTCATCGCGCTTACAAAAGGCTTTAACGACTCGCAGCGCATGAAAGCCGCTAACAAGGCAGTGTTGATTGCTGGGATTCTCGCATTGATTTTCTTGTTTGCCGGCACCGCGTTGTTGAACGCGTTGGGAATCTCGTTAGGCAGTTTTAGAATCGCGGGCGGCATTCTGCTCTCGCTGCTGGGTTTGGAGACGGTGCTTGGTTTTTCATTAAATCACGGCGTGAAGAAACAGGATTTGAATGCGGTGGTTGTGCTTGTAGCAACCCCGTTGCTTACCGGACCTGGTTTGTTGAGTAGCTTGATTTTGTTGTCAAACCAATTCGGTTACTGGATTCCGTTGAGCGCGCTTTTAACTGCGTTGGTGTTGTCGTGGATAATATTGCATTACTCGAACTTGCTGCAGCGCGTGTTGGGAAGCCAGATTATAGACGTTTCCAGCAAGGTAATGGGGCTCTTGCTGGTGGGGATAGGAATCGAATTCATTCGCGGCGGGCTGTTGTGAATTGAAAGCCTTCAGCCTTCAATTCTTTCAAGAAAACGCAAGCGCGGCATAATGCGCTTGCCGAAGGCGCGCCGCACTCGCCGCATTTTTTCAACGATTCATTCGAGTACACTGGATTCAATCCGCTTTTTCCGCTTAATTCGTTCTTCAGCGCAAGGAAAGAATTCAATAACGCGAGTTTAGTGCCCGGGTGTTTTTCTTCGGCGGCGTTCAGAAAGTATTTCACTACCCCCCTCATTGCTTCAGTAGAGTAGGAACACGAACCGCGGTAGTAAGGCAATTCCAGTAATTCGCAGTAAAGCGCGGTTTCGCGTTCTAGAACGTAAACCAACGGCTTTATGCGGCGCACGAAGCCTTCGCGTTCCGCAACCCCACTCAATGCGCCAGAGCGCGTCAAGCGCGGCATGTCGCAACGCATTAAATTCATTAAAAAAGTTTGCACCGTGTCGTCGGCATTGTGGCCGATTGCGAGCTTGTTAGCTCCAACTTCAAGCGCGGCTTTGTTTAACAACGCCTTGCGCCAAACGCCGCAGTAAGAACAAGCTGGATGCTTTCTCTTCTCGAAAGCAGTCGCAGAGTCCATAGTCAAACCGTATTCTTTCTCGAAGGAATACTCGTGAAGTTTTAAGTCGAAGCGCTCGCAGGCTTCGCGCGCTTTTTCGGCACTCTCGTCGCGGTATCCGCGGATGCCTTCATTCACGAGAACTGGCACGAGAACGATTTCGCCGATTTCGCGCGCGAGTTTGTAGAGTGCGTGAAGCATTGCAGTGCTGTCTTTTCCACCCGAGACACCTACAGCGATTACGTCGCCGCGTCGCGCGAGTTTAAAGTCGTAATTCGCTTTCTTCACGCGTTTCTCGAAATACTCTAGAAAACAGTTTTTGCAGAAGTTTGCGCTAGCGTAACGTATTTCGTAACGTATTTCGATTATTGCTTCGCGTTTGCCGCACTTACTGCATTTTGGCGTGTGTTTTGGCGTGTATTTTGGTGTCTGTAGCTTCATTTTTAAAACCTTTAAGCAATCGTTTGAATTTCTTTTTAATTGCTTTTAAATAAAGTGTTCGCTTCAAGTTTATAGCGTTTTCTTTTTAGGGATGAAAAAATGTTTTTCAACGTCGAGCAATTGATTTTGTCTTTCGGCTACGCGAGTTTGTTTTTCATCGTGTTCGCAGAAACTGGGTTGCTCGCCGGGTTTTTCCTGCCCGGCGACACGCTTTTGTTCACAGCAGGCTTGCTTGCTTCGAAGGGCGTAATCGGCGTGAGTGAAACCATTGTAGTCTGCGTGGTTGCGGCGATCGCCGGCGATTCTCTCGGTTATTTCTTAGGCAAGCGTTTCGGAAAACGCGTGTTCGAGAAGGAAAGACATTTTCTCGACGATTACTTGAACAAGAAAAACTTGGAGAAGACTAAACGGTTTTTCGAAAAGCACGGCGGCAAAACTATTTTCTTCGCGCGCTGGATTCCTGTCGTGCGCACGATCGCCCCAACCTTTGCTGGCACCGGGGAAATGAATTATTTACGCTTCTTGTTTTTCAACGTTTTAGGCGGGGTTTCATGGGTTTTGTCGGTAACGCTCGCAGGATTTTTTTTAGGCAGCCTGATTCCTAACTTAGTAGAGTACGTGAGCGTCGCGATTATCTTAGTTGTCATAATCTCGCTAGTTCCAGCGTTAACGCGTTTAGCGAGGGAAAAACGCAAGCAGCCTAAGTGAAGGCTTGACTAAATCGTATGCGGATAGACTGCTAATAGCATGCAGAATTCAAGTTAATCAAATTCAAGGAATTCAAACTCTAAAGGTTTTAATTTAGTGCCCTCATTTTTAATTGTTTCAATTGTTGAACTTGGGTTTCCGCTTGGGTCTTCGCGTCCGAGGATTGCCACGTGAACTTTTTCATTAATAATTTTTTCTAGTATTTTCTTATTAAATCTCAAAGCTTGGTTCTTTTGGTGCGCTTCCAGTTCTTTTACTATTTCTTCCCTTATTTCAAACGGTGATTTTGAACTTCCACCACCAAAAAGCACATCATAATTGATTCTAAATTCTTTTTTTTCCACTTCTTTTAGTATGCCAATATTCTCTTTCAGCAATTTTTTCAAGAATTTTTCTTCGTACAATGGTACTATAGCAGCTTTTTTTTCCGTTATTTTTGCAACCAATTTTTTGATGAATTGATACTCATCAGAAGCAAGGTATTCTGCTCTTGGTTTTGCGCCTTCCTCTAATTTCAACACATATTCTAGCATTTCTTTTGTTAATGCCAAACCAACGCGCATCCCTGGCTCTACGTGCTCCATCAATCTTTCCAGGTCTGGAAAGTTTCGTCCATAATTAATTCCAATAACCTTGATTTTCTTTATTTCTGGAATTTGATTCATTTGATCACCTTTTTTTAATGCGTTTGGCTGAGAAATCCCACGAGTTCAGTCGTGGGATGAATTAGCCCTAAATTCTTTGCGATTATAATGCCTTCTTAGCGGCGCGGATGTTGCGCCGCCGGAGGCGTAAGTCATGTCTAGCGTGAGCGAGCATTGTCCGGGACAGAACGCGCGGACGGCGCATTTGCAGTAGTGCGCGAAATACTGTTTTTGAGGTGTTGAAGCTGGAAGAATTTTTAAAGGCTTGCGAAGCAAGCCTCAAGAGTTTGAACGGCACGGGATTGAGTTGCTTGAAGTCGCGGTGATGAGCGACCACGCGCTCGTGGTCGCGCAACGCGCGGATGCGAGTCCCGCGCGGGCTGCGAGCGAGCGCGAGCGCTAAAAAAACCGTTTTTCGTTAAAAGAATTTTTGTTTCCGGTTTTTTACCCGCCGTAAATAACGTGTACGAATTCAAGCGAGTCGCCTTCATGCAGCAGCGCGTCCGGATGCGTAATCTTGTTGTTAAGTTTAATAACAACGACTTCGTTGTTGATGCCTGTCTCGCGCATCACGTCGCGCACGCTAGCGCCCTGCCTCGCGGAAAAGTTTTTTCGTTTGTCGTCTATCGTGAGCTTAATCTTCATCTTAAACAATTTTTTTTCTTTTTTTTCTTTTTTATTTTTTCTTTTTTATTCTTTTTTCCTTTTTTATTCATCTTCTTTTTATCTGTTTTTTTAAAGCAACTTTCACTTTCTAGTGCGAGTTTTTAAGACCCGTGCACTCGCGATAACGTACTTGAAACGTACTCGGAACAGGCTTGTCTAGAACAACTTGAATTCGTTTAAAGCATTTTCTTTAGAGTGATTGCTTGAATAGCGAATTCTTTTTTTCTTTTTTCGTTTCTTCGCAATCTAATTTCTGTTCGCCAGCCCGTTTTTCATTTAATCAACTACTTGCAGGTTAGACGCCGAATTTTTTATTCAAAAAGAATTAAATACTTTGCCAAACAAAAACCTTGCAAGCGAATTCTGTTTTTTCGCTTTAGATGTTCGGCGCCGCGCTTTCCCGTTTTTTTTTAAAGCGCGTCCGAGAATAAGGGTGATTTCAAGTGACTGGATTCTACAAGTACTTGAAGCAGTCTTTCGAGCAAGGCTACGCGTCGCGCTCTTCCTTGTACAAAAAACGTTTGCGGGAATGGCGCGAGCAGGAAAGCGTGCAACGCATCGTTCGCCCCACGAATTTGGCTCGAGCGCGCGAGCTTGGTTTCAAAGCAAAGAAAGAATTCGTGTTAGTGCGCGTGCGAGTGCCGCGGGGAAAGCGTAGGCGCAGAAAGCCTGACTTGGGGAGAAAGCCAGGCAAGACGCGCAAGTTCGAGAATCCAGGCAAATCATGGCAGTGGTTTGCCGAGCAACGCGCTTTACGCAAGCACCGCAATCTCGAGCTGGTTGGAAGTTATTGGGTTGGTGAAGACGGAGAACACCAGTATTATGAAGTAGTTTTACGCAACCCGCATTCAAGCAAGCCCGGCTTGTTCGCGCTTCGAAAAAAACGCGAGGCGAAAATCGTAACGCAGGCGATGCCGGGAGCGCCTTCTATTTCAGCGCAAGCGGTAAAGCGTTAAGCAATTAAACAACCGTGTTTTTTCTTTCTTCAACAATGCGGGGTTTTGAAATTTGGTTTCAAAGGAAGAGTTACGCAAGCGTTTCTCGCGAGAACACGGAAAGTATTACGACTGCGAGTTGTTTGAACGTGAGGGCTTCCAGCGTTTTGAATGCCGCGAGTGCGGCAAAGCGTATTGGGCCGCGCGTGAACGCGCGAACTGCGGCGACAGTAGCCACGAGCCTTACTCTTTCTTTAAACAAACTCCTTCTGACGTAAAGTACGTGGATTTTTTGCTCGAGTTAAACGATTTTTGGGCGAAGCACGACCATGAAGTCCTCCAACGGTATCCAATCCTCTCCCGCTGGCGGGAAGACTTGTTTTTCGTAATCGCTGACGTAGTTGATTTTCAACGCATCGAGAACGGCAAGACGGTTTTCGAGTATCCCGCGAACCCGTGCGTGGTGCCGCAGCCTTGCCTGCGTTTCGTTGACATCGCGAACGTCGGCGTCACTGGAAGACACTTGACTGGCTTCGTCATGTATGGACAAAAAGCGTTTGATTACCCGAAGGAAGGCTATTGGCGTGACGAGACGATCGCCTACAATTACGAGTTGTTGACGAAGATGTTGAGGTTGAAGAAAACCGATGTGACTTACGCTGAAGACGTTTGGTCGATGCCTGACTATAGTGCTTTCGGCCCCTGCATAGAGAGTTTCTCGAAAGGAAGCGAACTCGTCAACAACGTTTTCATGCAGTATTACTTGGACGGCGACCGGATGCTTGAATTACCGTTGAAAGTGGTTGACGTCGGCTGGGGATTCGAACGCTTGTTGTGGTACGCGCGGGGTGACGCGACGATTTACGAAGCCAGTTTCCCCGACGAAGTGAACTTCCTCAAGCAAGAAACTGGTTTGCGCGTAGAAAAAAAAGTTTTCGACGATTACATTCGCTTGAGTTCTTCGCTGGACGTTGAAAACGTGCGTTCGTTTAATGAAGAGAAAAAAAAGATCGCGAAAGCACTCGGTTTAAGCATTCAACAATTAAACAAAACTATTGCCCCCATGCAAGCTGTTTACGCGATTGCGGACCACTCGCGTTCGCTGTTGTTCGCACTTACGGACGGCGCGCTGCCGTCGAACACCGGCGGCGGGTATAACTTGCGCGTTCTAGCACGCCGAATTTTCTCTTTCGTGGACGAATTCGAGCTCTCTATAGACTTGCTGAAACTCTTTGAAATGCATGCGCGCGACTTCAAGAAAATTTGGCCGGAGTACAGCGAGAACCTGAACGAAATCCACGAAATCATTGACGTCGAGGAAAAAAAGTATTTCACGTCGCTTGAGAACGCGAGGCGCAAGGCAAGCGAAGTACTGGCGAAAGGCGTTTTAAGCGACGAGGCGATGGCCTTATTGTATGAAAGCCACGGGGTTACTCCTGAACTCGTAGAGAAAGTAGCTGGCGAGCAAGGCAGGACGGTCGAGATTCCAACTAATTTTTACCACAAGTTGACTGAAAAGCATTTAATGGAAGCGCCTCCCGCAGTCAAAACACCAATAGTCAGCGGGCTTACTGAAACAAAGAAAACTTACTACGAAAAACCAGATTTGTTTGAACTAAAAGCGAGAGTCATCGCGGTGATGGAAAAAACAGTCGTGACAGACGAAACAATCTTTTATCCGGAAGGCGGCGGGCAATGCGCTGACCACGGTTTTCTTGAAGGCGAAAGAGTTTACGACGTTCAAGAAAACGCTGGCGTAATACACCACTTCGTGGAAAACGCGAAGAAATTCAAACCAGGACAAACAGTGTTGTTGAAGGTAGACAAAAACCGTCGCGACGCAATAACACGCCACCATTCATCAACGCACTTGCTCATCGCCGCCCTACGCGCAATACTCGGCAAACACGTTTGGCAGTGCGGAAGCAAGAAAGACGAGGATGAAGCGCATTTGGACGTAACGCACTACGCGCGGCTAACGCGAGAACAACTCACGCAAACCGAAGCGCTCGCGAACGAAACGATTTGGCGCTCGCTCCCGATTACAGTAAAAGAAATGCCGCGCGGAGAAGCAGAACGCAAGTACTCGTTCCGCTTGTACCAAGGCGGAGGCGCAATCGGCCCCACGCTGCGCGTGGTTGAAATCAAGGACTTCGACGTTGAAGCGTGCGGCGGACTACACCGCAAAAACACGAGCGAGATAGGCTTCATTAAAATCACGCGCCAAGAACTCGTGCAAGACGGAGTGCTCCGCGTTTACTATAAAGCAGGCCCGCAAGCCTTAAAACACGTGCAAGAAGACGAAACACTATTACAAGAAGCAGCGCTAGCACTCAATACGACGAAAAAAGACTTACCGAAATCCCTCACCCGCATTTTCGAAGAATGGAAGCAACGCGGGAAAGAAGTAGAACACTTGCAAGAACAACTATCAAACGCAATAGCAGACAAATTCGTTGAAGAAGCACGCGCACAGAAAACCAACCTCATCAAAATCTTTTTGCCAGCGCCGCCACGCGTCCTAGAAAAAATCGTGTTACGCATAGCAAGCGAAAAAAACCTTGCAGCAATAGCCGAAAACCCTGACGGAACAATAGTCGCGGCAGCTCACCCAGAAAGCAGCGAAGACGCGGCGAAACTAGTGCGCGAAGCAGGCGCGAAAGGCGGCGGAAAGAAAGACTTCGCGCGCGGAAAAAAAGTTTGAGTCGATTGCGACTTGTCTACTACGAGCTGTTGGTTGTGACTTGTTTGCTGCGACCTTCTCGGTTGCGAGCTGTCAACTACAAACTGAGCTGTCAACTACAAGCTGTCTACCATCATCACTTTTTTTGCGGCTATGCGGCTATTGACGCGTTGTCCGAGTAGAACGAGAAACGCGCCTTGAGTTTTTTTCCTTCTAGAACGAACGGCAGCCGGTGCGCGTCATCCTCCCACATTGCTTTGAAAGGCAGTTCGTTGCATGTGAATACTTCGGCTGCATTTCCTCGCTCTCGCTGGGCTTGCCTTCAAAATCGCGTGCGAGGAACACGCGCAC
>JBBIMI010000002.1:0-73793 GCA_037444485.1 Microcaldota archaeon | reverse complement strand
TGAAGTGCTTCCCGGTGGTTCGACTGACGAAAGCAACTCGCAATTCGCTATCGTTAACGCAAACCAATCACCAAAACAGTATGGTGACGGAACCTATGTTTTGAAGATTGGTGAACAAGCGAAGACTACGAACGGCTTGTTCTTCACTTACGTTGACGCAAAGATCAAGGAAATAGTTTGCGTTCGCGCTCCATGCCCTCCATTACTCGCGACTTTCTTAGTAAGCCACATTTGTCTAGCAATGGTCGGATTCCCGTGCACCCCAGCAAAAGAACTCGAGTTGATTCCTGGCGAAACTAAAGAAATCGAGCTTGACGGCATTCGCGCGTCAATCTCGTTCAACCGAGTTGTTGACGCTTCAATGAAGGAAATAGAGGTTACAGTAAAGTCTGGAACCCCAGAACAACCGCCGCAACCACCGCAACCACCGCAGGAACAACTTGAATTAACTATTCCAATTTATTCTGGCTGGAACATGTTTTCAACCCCATTTTCAACCTCAACCCCATTTGTCTTAACAGAAGTCTCAACAGAATCAAGAGTGCCCAAAGTAACGCAAACTAAAGCAACGCAAATCGAGTCCAAGCCAGCGGCAACCGCGAGCGTGAAACCAGCAGTAACGCAAGCTGCAACAACCGTGAGCGTGAAAACGCAAGCAACACCTTCGCAAGAAAGCCCGCCGGCCACTCAAATTGTTTTACCAGTCCCCGTAATTGGAGCTGCTACGACCACGTGTAAAGACGGACCGCTTTACGTGTACAAGACCGCAGTAAAAAAGTATGAGAAGGTGCAGGGATTCGTGGATGGGCGCGCATTCATTCAGCCACTAATAGGTTATTGGTTCAAGAACGCGGGCGGCGAGTGTTCGATTACTGTAAAGGGTTTGACGAAAATCGTTTTGGAAGGACTACAGTTGCAGGCTGGCTGGAACCTCATTGGCGGTCCCTTCAACCCAACCGCGTTTAACGAAGTAAAAGGAGACTGCACGCTTGCAAGCGGGCCTTGGTATTACAACGCGGTTGAACGCAAGTACGAGAAAACGCAGTTGTTTGAGCCCGGAAAAGCGTACTTACTGAAAGTAGAAAACGCTTGCGAACTAGGAGAATCACGAGACATTCCGCCGTTGCCGGAGCAAAACGCTGAATAACATTCGTTGTTGAATCAAGATAAAAAAACGAAAATTAAATAAGCGAAAAAAGAAGTTGAGTGAGAAAAAACCAAAACATTCAAAAACCAAACATTTAAATAATGAAAATTCAAAAACCAAACATTTTAATAATGAAAAATTGTTTTAAAAACTTTGTTGAAGAGGTGGTGTGAAATTGAGTAAACTGGCCTTGTTGGTTTTCTCTATGGCGTTGTTATTCGCATTGCCTTTAACGAAAGCAGACGACGAGTGTTTTTCTGAAGGACACACCAAGGTTTTAGAACTCGGTCAATGCGTTCAGACTGACAACGGTTATAAAATCGTTTTAAGCGACGTTTCAGGCTCTTTTAACAAAACTAATAACACTATGCTTTTGCAAGCGGTTTTCAAAGTATTCGACTCAAGCGGCTTGGTTGAAACAATAACGTTGGTGCCGTGCACTCAACAATTCTGCGGTGCTTACTATGCTACGCGATACAATTTTTCGATAGATTTAATAAACGTTTTCGCTGGAATCGGGCAGACTGCTTACGCTGACGTTTACGTGCGCAGTTGGACGCAGTACAAAGAATTCATGCCAATTGGTGGTGAAGCTTCCTTTCCTGGACTGCGCGTAATGCTTTACGATATTAGTGGTTTTCCAACCAACACTTATTTCCCGCAAGCAACTTTTAGGGTGTACGATTCTTCAGGCAACCTCGTGAAGCAATTCATTTTGCAGCGCGGGTTAGCTGGCCAAACGCAGGAGATTGAAGACGTGACGAACGGCGTTTTGACTCACTTGCTCGTAGCATTCGCTGGAATCGGGCAGACTGCTTACGCGAACGTTGGATTCAAGGTCGTGTCAGCGACGCCAACGATAACACCAGTGCCTACTGCGACGACGGTGCCTTGCAGCAACGACGTTTACGCGCAGTGTCCTGATGGTTTCAGTTACTTGAAGTCCAGCTGCGTGAACGGTGAGCTTCACGAAGTGTATTACATTGTAGACCCTTGCTTGAAACACAAGACTACAACACCACCAAAACCGCCTGAAAAACAAGGAAAAGAAACTTTTAAGTTGACTTTAGAAGAGGGTTGGAACATGGTTTCGACGCCGGTAAGTACGATAATACCAGCTGAAGAACTTCCAGCTTTCTCTCCAGGTGCCATAATAACCTCCACGACTTGCTCGCCGACAAAATTATGGCATTACGAAAACGGCAGGTATGTTTCTTACGGCGAGTTGACTGCGGGCGGAAAGATACTTGGCACCGGCGGTTTTTGGGTTAAAACAAGTGAAGAGTGTAAAGTTGAATTGTCTGCGATGTATAAAAACTTTGGTGCCTTTACCCTGCAGCCTGGCTGGAACCAGATTGGAGCGTTTTTTGAGCCAACTGAATTTTCGAGCATTGAAACCGATTGCGTTGTTTTAAGCGGGCCTTGGCGTTACAACACGCTTGCGAAAAAGTACGAGAAAGCAAGCGTGCTTGAGCCAGGCGAAGGTTACTTCGTCAAGGTCGCGAGCGAGTGCGTGCTCGGAGGATCGTTACCGCCAGTGCCTCCTCAGTGAAACGCTGAAAACAAGCAAGAAAAAAGCAAAGAGGTTTGTTTGATGGTGAAAAAACTAGTTTCAACGTTTTCAACGTTTTCAATCTTTTTGACTGCAGCGTTCTTGTTCGCCGGTTGCTTGAACTTAAATTCAGCTGGTTCAACTGGAACTGCGAGCCCGTTGCCTTCGCCTTCGCTTTCACAGTCTCCAACTGTTTTTCAACCGCCAACTGTTTCAGAACTGCCCGGCGAAGAACTCCCGCCGTTGCCACCAAAAGAAAGCGGGAGTGAAGAGCCGCCTGCAGCTCCCTCCTAACCAGCGTCGTGCCATGCGAAGCGAAAGCATTTTGAAGCGAAAGCATTTTAAACTCTTTTTCCACAATAATATTCGCTAGTTTTCCCGTTAGTGACTGCCGCTTTTTGCAGGAGGGATTCTCGCTTTAACGAAGTCTTTCATCCCGCCTATTTTTGCGGAATCGTGGAAAGCGCTTTCGGAAAAACTAATTTTTAGGTTTTTAAAGTGAATCGCGGATGGCGTTGGACAAGAAAAGCGTTTTGGAAGCAGTGCAGAAAGTGTTAGCAGAAGGCAAAGGTAAACGCAAGTTCACGCAAAGCGTTGACTTAGCAATCAACTTCAACGACGTTGACTTCAAGAAAGCTGAAAACCGCTTCAACATTTCACTAACGCTTCCGAACGCGCCAAAGCAAATTAAAGTCGCTGTTTTCGCGGACGGCCAGCTTGCTTTAGACGCAAAGAAAGCAGGAGCCGACCTCGTGATTTCGGGAGCTGAAATCGCGGATTACGCTGCAGACAAGAAAAAACAAAAAGAAATCGTGAAGTACGCGACTCTCGCTGCCCCACAACTGATGGCGGTCGTCGGCAAACAATTGGGTCAAGTGTTGGCAACACGCGGCACGCTTCCAAAACCGATTCCGCCGAACGCTGACTTGCACGCGCTAGTTGAAGCAACGCGGCGCACCATCACTCTAAAACCGAAGGGAAAGTTCTTGCCTTGCGTGCACTGCATTGTAGGCAGTGAAGCGATGGACGCGAACGCTATTGCGGACAACATTATGGCGATTCTTGAAGCATTATTAAAACACTTCAACGAACAACAACTCGAAAGCGTTTTCATCAAGACCACGATGGGCAAGCCCGTCAAAATAACTCCCAGATAGAGTGTGTTCTGCATGATTTCAAAACAAAAAAAGATTGACAGCGTCAAGAAAATCGAGGCAGAATTAAAGAATCACTCAATTATAGCAGTAGCCTCGAACGCTGGGCTTCCAGCACGCAAATACAACGCAATCAAAAAGAAAATCGCTGGAAAAGCTAACATCATATTCGCGCGCCACACGCTTCTCAAGCGCGCGCTAGAGACAGCGAAACCTGAAGCAAAGGAACTCGAAAAATTCTTTTGCAATGGCGGAACACTAGTCACGAGCGAGTTGGACGCCTTCGCTCTTTACAAACTATTCAAGCAAAACAAAAGCAAAGCGCCGGCGAAGCCAGGCGTAATCGCGCCCACCGACTTGATTGTGCCAGCAGGCGAAACGAACCTCACGCCCGGGCCAGTGCTTACGGAACTAAAGCAAGCGAAAATAGACGCGAAAATCCAAGGCGCTAAAGTCGTAATTTCGCGAGACGCGACAGTCGCGAAGAAAGGCGAAAAAATCAGCGAAGCGGCGGCGAAGATTCTCGCAAAACTAGGCATAGAACCTTTCGAAATTGGGGTTGACGTGAAAGCAGTTTGGGACCACGGAGTTCTCTACGAAGCCAGCGTTCTCGACATCGATGAAGCGCAGGTTTTTGCGAATCTAGTGCAAGGCGCGCGAAACGCGTTGAATTTAAGCGTATTCGCGGAAATCTATAACGAGCAAAGCACGCCCTTGATTTTGATGAAAGCAGTGCGCGAAGCGCTCGCGTTGGAAGCGAAAATAAGAGAGAAAACCGGCAAGCAGGCAGTTGAAGAAAAGCCGCCGCAAACGCAAGCGCCAGTAACAGAATCACAAGTAGAAGCGCAGACGGAAGTGCGGGAAGAAGCGCGCACCGAAGCCACGCCTTCAAGTGAAGCGCCTTCGCAAGCGTGATTTTTGAAAGCTTTTTATTAACGTTTAAACACAAAATTAAACACAAAAATCGTTTGTTTTAGAGTGAGGTGGATTGAAGAATGAAAGATGTTTACGCGGCTTTGTTGCTTCACAGCGCTGGTCAACCTATTACTGAAGAAAATGTTAAGAAAGTCTTGACCGCGGCTGGATTAAGTGAAGACGATACGAAAATAAAGGCACTAGTTGTTTCGCTCGATGGAGTAAACATTGATGAAGCAATAAAGCAAGCTGCCTTCACTCCTGCTGCAGGCGCTGTAGCGCCGGCGGCTGGCGAAGCGAAAAAAGAAGAAAAGAAAGAGGAAGTAAGTGAAGCCGAGAAGGAGGCTGAAGCAGCAGCGGGTCTAGCTAGCTTGTTCGGTTAAGTTGAAGAAAAACAAGCGGACTGCGGTTTTCGCTTTTTCCCTCCCGCGTTTTTCGGTTGTTCGAAAATGGTTTTGCGAGTGTTCGAGGAAAACAATTCGAATTTTCCGATAACGCGCGAGTTTTTCTTTTTTTCATTCGCGCTTTTTTTCTTGACGTATTGGGTTTTGTTGAATTCTTCATTCGACGCGCTTTCTATTCTTTCGATTTTTCCTGCTTTAGTTCTCGCATTGGGTTCAAGCATTTTGTTTTACGCGTTTTTCAGCGTTGCGGGGTGGGCTCCCCCGCTTTTGGAGTACTTTAAATTCTTGAAAGTGTTTGAGACGAGTGCTCCGAAAATAAAAGCGGGCGGGGTTGGCGGATTTCGGCGGGCAGCATCGAATTCGGGTTCGAAAGAAAAGAAGGCAGTGAAGGTGACGCCGCGCGAGAAGAAAACTGGATATTGAAACGCTGCATTGAAGGCGCTAAAACTAGAAAACACTAAAACCAGTGGACTAAAGCCGAGTTAAAACTATTTTTTTCTTTTTTTCAACCCCACTCGCGCTTGTGAGCGCTTTTGATGAATCCGGTTTTCGGCTGGTACAAGTCGCCCTGCCGTTGAAGTATTTCAATCAACTGCCGCGCGTAATGCTCGTCGATTCCAACAGAATTCGCTTCCTTGACGACGTCTTCTATTGGAACCAAGTCGAGTTTCTTTTCAAGCGAAGAAATGACTTCAAGCATCATCCGCAGTTTGTCCACTTTACTCTTCGGTTGGCCGACGTAAATAACGTCGCTGTCTATTTTCCCGGTTTCCCTGTCCACGAAAACCTCGTTTAAAACGTGGTTTACAAGCGTAATCGCGCGGTCTGCATCCTGCGCTTCAACGCGTTGGCTTAAACGCGCTTTCGCGCTCGCTTCCGCGAGGCGAATGATGCTTTCGATTTGCCTTGCAGTAATCGGGAAAGTGTTTTGTTTCGCGCCCATCTTGCGCAAGCTGACGTAAAAATCCTTGATTTTTTCGCTCGCCTCGTCGGTGAGTACAGGAAAAACGTTTTTGCGAGCGTAAGCAATGTACTTCTGCAAAAAACCTTGCTCGATTGCAGGCAGAATGGGTGAGTCGCGCGGCAGTGCTTCCGCCGCCTTCTTGTCTGAAGCAACCTTGTGTCCTAAGAGAATGTGGTCAGCCATTTTCCTGTCACGCGTTTCGTCAAGAACGTCGCGAATGGCGAAAATCAAGTCGAAGCGCGACATTAACGCTGGGGAAATATCGAATTGTTGAGAGGGTGGCTGCGTTAGGTCGAAGCGCCCGAATTTTGGATTAGCTGCAGCGAGAACTGCGGTGCGGGACGGAAACTGCGTAACGATGCCTGCCTTCGCGATGCTGATGAGTTGTTGTTCCATGCCTTGATGCATCGCGCCACGGTCTTCTTCACTCATTTTATCGAATTCGTCGATGATTGCGACTCCCCCGTTAGCGAGTACCAGTGCGCCTGCCTTGAGAATCCAGCCTTCGCCTTCCTTGTCGCGTTCTGCTGCTGCAGTCAAACCCACCCCGCTGGCGCTTCCCCCGCTGACGAGAACGCTTTTGGGCGCGATTAAGTTAACATACTCTAGAATGCTGCTCTTTGCCGTGCCTGGGTCTCCAACGAGCAAAATGTGTAAATCGCTGCGGATTTTTTCGCCGTCAGGTTGCACTTTGCCTGGCGTCCCGCCGAACAACTGCAACGCGATCGCTTGCTTTAACTCGTTGTAACCGTAAATGCTTGGCGCGATGCTTTGAGTAAGCAGTTCAAAGAGCTTGGGGTCTTTCGATAAAGCAATTATTTTTTCTTCTTCTTCCTTCGTGACGGTGAGTTCTTCAAACTCGCGCTCGCTTTTTTGAACGTGCATCACGTCGAAGAATTTTGCGTAAACGCTGCTTGCCTTTCCACTCCTGTCGCGTTCTGGCTTTAGGCGAAGGACGCCAGTCACGATGACGCGTTCGCCTGGAGTGATTTTGTTCACTAAATCGTCTTCCAGCCACAATTCGACGCTGGACGCGGGAGTGCTTCCCCGGAGTTTTTCGACTGGGTCCTGTAGTTCGCCGCGCTGCAAGTTGTTGAACTCGCTGCTTTCCGCAACTAGCTTGAAAGAGTCTTTCCGCCCGCACGAACATAATGCTGGTGGCTTGACGACGTTTTTTTCACTCTTTGTTTTAGTGGTTAGTCCACAGTGAACGCATTCCCATAAAGCGGTTTTCATTAACGGCTTGATTACGGTAATCCAGTTGACTACGCCTTCCACGCGCGAGAGTTTATTTAATTGTTCTACCCCTAACTGTTGGACTTCAACTTCGACGCCGCGAACCGGCGGAAAGTTGTAGAACCGAACGTGGGGCGAAAACTTTTTTTCTTTTTCAGGCGGGTTCGGCAGAGTCTGCGCGACCGCTTCAACTGCGCTTTCAGCATCGCGCACGACATCGTCAGGGTTTGAAAGCAGCAAGTCAGCGATTTTAGGGCTGTACTTCTGTAAGTCGCTGTAATCGACTTCAACGCTTTTCTTTTCAGGATACTGCGAAACGCATTCCTGCAAGTAGTCGCGCATTTCGTCGCTCGCGAAAAAGTTTTTGAAGGAAGAAACTAAGTCCTCCAAAACACCCCACCACCGCGAATAAAGAAAACGTTTTACTGAATTTCAAGCAACAACCAAATAATTTTTTGTTTGCAACTGGTTTTAAAACCAATGAGGCTTATTAAAAGAAGCGAAATAATGGAAGCAAGGGGGGTTGCGAAAAAAATTGCGAAAAGAAAAAAAAGAAAAATGAAGAAAAAGAAAGAAAAAAAGTCATTCTCCACTCGTTACGCGCAAAAGCAGGCGTTTGCCCATGACTTGCATGTACTGGATTTCGCGTCCAGCAGAAACTTCCCCACGCATTTCTTCGGGCACTTCCACTTCAAACGTTTCAAAACTCTCCAAATCCATTAATTGAGCGCTTGTTCCAACAGTGCTTACAACCTGCGCTCGCTTGCGTTCGACAATCGGAATCTCGACGTCCGCATCGCTGGGCTTCATTAGCGTGTGCTTCGTGTTGTCGAACAAACCAATTGCTTCAACCCGCATTTTGGCTGCTCCGTGCTTGCCTGGCTTGCTCTTATCGATGCCGACAACTCGGCATGGAACACCATCAATTACAACGTACTTCCCGATTTTCAAGTCGTTCATTGAACCGAAAACTTTTTCAGTCAACAAAACCACCTTTCTTTTGGGAGAAAGCGTTAAGACACTAAGAAACTATTTGAGGCGTTGCTTAAAAAACACGTTGCTTAAAACGTTACTCGTTTTACTAAAATAAATTATTTAAGTGTTTGCCTTTTTCCTGCTCAGCGCGAGAGCCAACGACAGCATTTTTATTGCTTTTCCCCTTTTTTTATTGTCTTCCGTTTTATGAGTGGTTTATTTTGATTAACAATCTCGTAGACGCGCACTGTCACCTCGACCACCCTGACTTCGCGAAAGATTTTCTGCAAGTGCTCGAACGCGCGCGGCGAGCCGGGCTTGAAGCGGTGGTAAACGCTGGCGGCAGCCGCGAGTCAAACGAACGCATCCTCGGAATGCGCGTCGGGAGGGAAGCATTCTTCAAAGTCGTTCTCGGTGTGAGCCCGTTCGAAGCAGTCAACCTCGAGCACGACGACGCCGCGCTTGAAGCTGAAGCCGCTTTTCTCGAAAAACACGTTGACGAAATCGTGGGCGTCGGCGAAATCGGTTTAGACTGGCATTACTTCAAAAGCGACGCACAACGACAAGCGCAACTACGCGTTTTCGAAGCACTTTTGAATTTCGCTGAAGACCGCGAGCTGCCAGTCGAAGCGCACTCGCGCGACGCGGAGGCGGAAGTAATCAAAGTCTTAGCAAAACGCACGTGCAAAAAAATCCTGCATTGTTTTCGTGCGCCACGCTTCCTTGAGGCTGCTCTCGATGCTGGTTGCTTCGTGTCGGTGCCAACGCTTAAAAGCCGTGATGCATTAACAGTAATCGAAAAAACTCCGTTGGACAGGCTATTATGCGAAACCGACTCGCCTTTCTTGTGGAAAGATGTAAACGGGAAAAGCGCGCGCAACGAGCCAGCCAACGTGAAGAGTGTTTACGAGAAAATAAGCGAGACGAAAGGCGTGGAGTTAAGCGAGGTAGAAGCAAAAATCCGTGAAAACATAGAAAAGATTTTCGGGTTTTAAGTTTCAAGTTTTTTTCAAGTTTTTTAAAGCCAAGTTTTTTTAGTTTAAGGTTTTAATTTAACGGGCTTTAGTTTAGGTTTTTAGTTTTTTTCAAGCGCGGTGGTGGTCTGGTAGCGTGCCTGCAAAAGTTTTTGAGAAGCTCAAGAGCTTGATTCCACGCAAGGGAGAATCGAAGACGATAGCTTGCTTTGTCGATGGGCCGAACATTCTACGCAAGGACCTCGGCGTGGATCTCGACAAAGTGAAGAAGAAGCTGCAGAAGCACGGTTCTTTGAAGGTCGCGCGCGTTTTTCTCGACCAATTCGCTTCAGACAAGCTAATAGAAGCAGTTACGAATCAAGGTTTTGACGTAGTAATCGTGCCGAGCGACGTGGACGTCGCGCTGGCGGTGGATGCAGCGCAGTTTATTTACAGCGACAAGATTGACGTGATTGCAGTAGTATCACGGGATTCGGACTTTAAACCGCTTCTCGCGAAAGCAAAAGAACAAGGCAAGGAAACAATCGTCGTAGGGCTCGAACCAGATTTCAGTACTGCGTTGCGCAACAGCGCCGACGTAGTGATCGACTTGCGCGAGTGATAGAAAAAGTAGCGTGTTAGAAAGTGATGATTGAATGAAGTTAGTGATGATTGAATGAAGTTGGTTGCTGGAACCCCAATAAAAACGCTTGTCGACTTGACTCAAGTTGATTTACGGCAGCTGGTGGATAAAGAGTTGGGCGCGAAAAAGTTTTGCGGCTACATTTGCTTGACTATTCGCAGCGCGAACGGTTTTGAAGAAGGTGTCTTGTTGCTTGACAGCGGGAAAATCGTTGGTTGCGGTTACGAGTACCTCGCGTTCGAAAAACAGTTTTTCGGCAAGAACGCATTCCAGCGTTTCATCAACGCGTTGGCCGCGAAGTCAGGAGTAATAGACGTTTTCGAGTTGAAGCCGGATGACATTCACGGAATTCTTGCTTTAAATCACGAGTTGCTTTACTCGGTTTCAGGAAAAGATTTAGTGAAGCCGAAGGAATTCTCGCCTTTTTTCGAGCAGGAAGTCGCTGGCGAAAAGACGAGTGGGACAGAAAAAAAGAAAGAGTTTTTCAAGAGATTCAAACTAAAAGGATTTTGAACTGGATTTTTTTTCGAGAAAAGGTGTTTTCAAGGTTTTGAGGAGCATTGTTTTCGCTTCTGGCAAGGGCGGCGTGGGTAAAAGCAGCATTGCGCTTAATCTCGGGTTGATTCTAGCTCAGGCTGGAAAGAAGGTTGTAGTCGTTGACGCGGATTTGGATATGGCTGCAATCAGCGTGCTGTTGGGAATCGAGTTGAATCCCATCACGCTTCACAATGTTCTCGCTGCCGAGAACGACGTGAGCGATGCTGTTTACGAAGGCCCGAACAAGCTTTACTACGTCCCATCCGCGCTGCAGGAGGAAGGCAAGGAACTCGACTTCACGCGCTTGCGTGCAGCAGTCAGCAAGCTAGAGTTGTCACACGATTTTATTTTTGTTGACTGCCCGCCTGGATTGCGGGATGAAGCGCAAGCAGCGATTGCGAGCGCTCGCGAACTACTGCTCGTAGTAACCCCGGACCCAGCGTCAGTAATCGACTCGCTGAAAGTCAAGCGTTTTGCGGAGAGAAATGGAGTGAAAGTCTCCGGAATAATAATCAACCGCGTGACCGGCGACAAGACTGAATTGCGCGCGAGCGACTTAGAGTCGGTCTTGGGAATTCCGGTTCTCGCTTCCCTCCCGGAAGACCCGGAAGTACGGAGGTCTACCTTGCTGCAAGTGCCTGCCGCGATTCGCGTTCCGCGCACGCCGTTCATGCGTGCGTTGCGTAAGCTTGCAAGCGAAATCGCGCAAGAACAGCTTGCGGAGGAAAAGATTAAAACTGGTTTGTTTCAAAGAATTAAGGGGTTCTTCGCGCGGCTCTTTGGAAGAAAATAATTTTTAAAAATTCATCTGTTCATCGAATCAGGCGTTGAATCCGAATTTTTTTAAACAGGGGTGGAAGCAAGTTGGCTGAAAAGAGACCATTCGACGTTTTGAATAACGCTTTAAACAACAACGTGCTCGTCAAACTCAAGGGCGACGTTGAAGTGCGCGGCACGCTCGCGAGTTTCGACGTTCACATGAATCTAGTCATCGAAAACGGGGAAGAGTTGAAGAACGGGGAACTCAAGCGCAAGCTCGGAACGGTTTTGCTCCGCGGGGACACCGTAGTGTTCGTCTCGCCATCCGTTTGAAACCATGCATCCGCCTAAACACAATTACTCGGCTTTCTTCCGCGCGGGCTTTCTACGAGGTTTGTTGAAAACAAATGGAATGCTCGTTTCGATAGAACTACGTTACGCACGACTTTCAACACTATTTCCCCAGGTTGCTACGCAAATCCAGAAGATCTTATACTCGTTCGATTGTAATTCAACTCGCGGCAAACCAAAACTTGCTTCCTGAAGCACGTATTACTCTGTTCGCCTGCGCAGCAATTCTGTAAGCAAATTTTTGAAGATTGTCAAGCCAATAAATCGGTCTGGCAACGCGCCCAATTTCGCATACGCTTTATTAGCGAGTCTTTTTTACGAACTCTTCGGTAAACTCTATATATGTGTTTTGGCAGAATTTATGATGCGGGCCCGTAGATCAGTAGCAGATCGCCACATTGGCATTGTGGAAGCCGCGGGTGCAATTCCCGCCGGGTCCACTCTAATGCTTTACGGTGGAAATCAAATTGGAAGTTGAAGCCAAAGCCAAGGTCGCAGGCGCCGCAGGTTTGAATGCAGTCAAAGAAAAACTCGTCAAGCTGAAAGCCCGTTTGGTTGAAGAAGTCGTTCAACGCGACGATTACTATTACCGCGAGCCGGAGCGCAAGACGCGCGGGCCTGAAGATTTTCTTGTGCGGGTAAGAAAACAAGGAAGCGAGAATTACCTTGGCTATAAAGAACTTACCGAGACTACGGGCGCTTGGAAGGAATACGAATCGCGCGTCGAAGATGCGGAAGCGGTTAAAAAAATTTTGGAGGGCGTCGGGCTCGCAAAAGCATTCGAAATAATGAAAAAAAGAAGCAAGTACCGCGCTGGCGAGTTCGAAGTTTGCTTGGATGACGTTAAAGGCTTGGAGTGCTTCATCGAAGTAGCACTGGAATTCCGCAAGGAACTCGATGGCAAAGAATCGAAGAAACTAAGAGAAAAAACCTACGTCTTCATGAAGACGCTTGGGTTAAGCGAAAAAGACTTTGAGCCTAGAGGCTACAGCGAATTAATCGGTGGGTCGTTAGGCTACAAGTTCGTTGGAATGATTTAGACTCGAAAGTGGTTGGCATGCCGTGCGTCTTTTGTGAAATCGCGGAAGGCAAGCGCGACCGCGGCCGCGTTTTTCGAAAAACACGGTTTTCGGTTTCAATTCTGGACGCGCACCCGCTCGCGCGAGGCCACTCGCTCGTCATTCCGTTAAAGCATTACGAAAACTTGATGGAAATGCCTGCCAGCGAACGCGCGGCGCTGATTAACGACGTTGCCGCGACGCAAAAACTCTTGTTCCACGCATTCGGTTTACAGGGGATGGACTTGCGGCAACACTACCGCCCTTTCCTGCCTGAAAGCTTTCTCAAAGTAAACCACGTGCACTTCCACTTGCTTCCACGCTCGCTCGACGACGAGATTTTCACGCACGCCACTTTCAAGGAAACCCGCTTACGCAAAAAACTCGGCGAAAAACAAGCGCAAAGTCTAGTAAAAAAAATTAGGGCCGCCGCGCGCATGCGCGGCGCACCACGCATGCGTTAAGATAAAAAACCTTTACCTACAAAGATATGGTTGGGCCCATAGTCGAGTGACTGACTTTTCTTTAGGAAAGAAAACTCAACCAAAGAAAAAGCGGCTCGAGGTAAGACGTTCGCTTGACGTGCGAAGCACTTTTTTGGGAAGAAGGAAGAAAATGCACTAAAGAAGGCGCGCAAGAGAACAAGGGTTCGATTCCCTTTGGGCCCACTCTCTTTCCCCTAAAAAATTTCCGGAAAAAAAGTTTAACACCTTACAGAATTCCCCACTCTTTGAAGTATTAATATATAATCCTTGAATGCATCTGCCGAGTGTGCAGTTAAAGAATCTGGATTGAGGCTGCCGACGTAACTTATTCCACCAACCCTATAATCTTCTGACGTAAGCAGCGCTTCCACGGCTGAAGAAGATTCGCCTATCACTAAAACTTTTATTGGCTGCGGTTCAAAAAACCTTACGCCTGACGAGCTTATCGAGGTTAACAACACAACGGGGTTAACAACACAAGCGTTGTTAAAACAAAAAACTAGCACGAATGCGGCAAACGCGAACAACTTCCAACCAGAACCAATTCGACTAAAACCTTTCTTTTCTTTCACCAATTTTTTCCCGGTAATACCCCAGTGGACTTACCACTAAACTCGCCGCTAAAATCGTTTGCTTCACACGAAATAAAAAACCATTAATAAAACTTTTTGTTTACTCTAAATCATTCTAAAACAATGCTTGCATTAGAGCCTAGCACTAGCTTTAAAACCTTGGAGAGGGTTTCAGCGTCGAGCGGCAGGCGTTGAGCGTCAGCGCGCGCAACGCGCACCTTGAATTCCTTGCCTTCGCGTTTGAACAGCGTGTTCACGCCCTTGAGTTGGGCTGGAAGAATGAGTTCACGGATTTTTTCCGCGTCAGCCGCGTTAGAGTCAATTACTTTAATGCGTTTGCCGATTTCTTTCGATAAAGATGCAACCACGCGTCCGTTCTTTCCAATAAGCGCTGCTGGCGATTGCGTTAATACGATTACTAGGTTGCTTTCTCCGACTATAATGGTTTTCTCGAATCCAGTATTGTCGGCAAGCTCGCCCGCGAGCGCATGGGCGTACAACGAGCGGGAGAGCGCGACGTCGACTTCACTGATTTCTCCGCCTGCAAGCTTTTGCGCGCATCCGGCGCAGAGAGTGGCTGTTGCACAGCAGGCCGTGCACAAAGGGGTTTTCATGAAAAATAGTTTGTTTTTTCGGACTTTAATTGCTTTCGCATCACTGTCTCGTGCGTTTAGAGCACGGTTACGTTAGCTTCAGTCTTTGCTTTATTCCTCCAATTTTTTTTTGATTGGCATGATTGCAGAGTGAATTAAATCAAATTTTCTTGTTTTAATTCCAACAATTCGGCCGAAATCGCGGGAAAATAAAAGATTTCTTTATACCTTCTTTGAGTCCAACTACTTTGATTAACGCCCTCAAGTTTGTGCCGGAAGCTTTCGTTTTATACAAGAGTTTCAGATGCCGCAGGTTTTCGATTGGAAACCTCTCGTGATACTACCTATAACTTTTTTTTGATTGGAAAATTTTTTTTGAGTTCTGGGTGTCGTTCAAGCAATTAAAGTGCTTGCTTGCACAAGCTGCCGCTTTCCTTGTAATCGAGGCCCGCTGAAGCCAATTCCTTAACTAGGGACTCGTATTGTTCGTAGTTTTTCAAGCTCTCCCAACCGAAAATCTTGTCAATAAAACCAGGTTTTTAATTCCTCGCTTTCCCGCAATCTGGTTCACTTTACTAATGTTAACGTCAAGCTAGAGACCCTGCTCGTAGAGCCGTCCTCATTCTGTACTTCTTCTGTTTCTACATTAAAGTCTGAAATGCGCATGCTTGAAATAAAACGGTTTTTCACGATTTGGCTCACGTCAACAGCCCGCGAAATCGCTTTGCCTCGCGCCTTAATCTTCACTTCGTTCGCGCCTGAATTGAATCGCGTCACTACTGCGAGCACGTAAGCCATGACGTTCTTTTTTCCGACGAAAATCGTGTTTTCTTCGCTTGGCGCGCGCTGCTCGCGCGGCGGCTTGTGTTCGTGTTGTTCGCGCATCTCGCGTGGTTCGCGATGCGTTTTTGCTTCGCGTGTCTGTTCTTCTGGTGTTTGTTCTTCTGGTGTTTGTTCTTCTGGCGTTTGTTGTTCAGAGTACTCCATTCTTTTCTCCCTCCATTCGTTGCATTTGTTTTTTTTGTTTTAGTTTGATTTTTTTTGATTGCGGTGACTGTGCGTTAAAACGCTAGTGTAACGCTATTTTATTTTATGTTCGGAGTTTTAAAATCGTTTTCTTTTAAGGAGAACGTCGGATATGCGTTCACCGTGCAGAACGCGTTCGCTGGCTATCGTGATTTCGTTTATGCGTTCTGTTCGCTCGAGTTTTCTGCGCACTTGCCGCAACTTGTTTTCAAGCAAGTGGAATGCTTTGAGTGCTGCGGCGACTGCGTCCCGCTCGTGGCTGTTGCGCGTTTTGATTACTGAATTCACGGCAAGACGGGTTTTTTCTACTAGGGTGAGCGAGTGTTTTGGAAAAATGAGTTTCGCGGAAAACGCTGTTGCGAGTTTGCGCGCTTGCTTTGACGGTGGGTTTGTGTCGCACGCGACCGCGATTGGGTTGAAGCGTGCGGCGCATTCGATTACTTGCTTTAAACTCCAGTTTTTTTTGCTTTCGAGTGCAGCGACTTTGCCTTCGAGGTCTACTGCTGCAAAAGCAGTCCAAGCGCCAGCGTCTAAACCTATTATTATCCTAAACCACCAATTTGCTTTATTTTTAAGGAAACTTTGGAAAAAAAAAGAAAAGAAAGTTATTCGTTTTACCCTTTCGCGCCGCGCATGTAGAGCAACGCGTTCAAGAACAAGTTTCTTGAGCCAGTCGCCGGGTCGAAAGCAAAGTAAAGCGTTTTGCCTGCCAAAAGGCCTTTGCTTTCAATTATCGCGTAAGTAGCAGGCGCGGTCGGGCGCCCGTAGTATTGGTCCACGTAGGCAAGCACTTCAGCGTTCGCTTGCGGGTAGACTACTGTAACAACGTCTTGAAAGTTGTAGTTAACGATTCCGTTGAAAATAGGGTGGTCTGGAGAAACTATCTTAAAGCGACCAGTAGCGAATTCGCTCACGCGGCCGGTGCGCTCGTGCGCGAGAACGCCGCCGTACTTGACTGGAGTGACGTCGCCTAGAGAACCAATGCCTATATCCCATCCGATCGCGTTAGGGTCGTCGTTAACGCGCGTGCAAGCGTCGCGCACGATTATGAGCTTAGCGCCTCCCTTCACGCGGTCTGCAATCACTTTGCGTGCGGTCCGGTCGCACACTGTTTGCCCTTGAAGAATGATTATGTCGAAGTTGTTAAGCGTCCCAGGGAAAACTACTTCTTGCGTTAGCGAGCCAACGTAAGTGATTCCTGCAATGCGGTAGTCTTCTGCCTTGAGTAGTGCTTCCATTGCTGGGGAAGCGCGGCCGATGACTACTACTTTAATGTAGGGCGCCGGGAATAAGCCGCCTATCACTGGAATAGAGTGTAAGTCGATCCAACCGAACTTGCCCGCGATGAAAATTGCGAGTATTACTATTAGGATAAGTGGAATCAGGCTTTCGCGGTAACTCCGCCCCCCTTCGTAGCCAACTTGTCCGCGTCTCTTCATTTAAAGCACCACCCTTCTCTTTTTTTCAAACTTTTTTCAAACACTTTTTTCAAGCAAAGTTTTTAATGTTATTGGTGAAACCCTATTTAAAAACCTTTTTTACAAACAAGTCCAGCGATAGTCAAGTCCCACACCAGTTAGGTTTTCGTTTAACAAGTGACGAGGTAGTCGAACAAGTTTTGGAAGAAAGTAGTCGAATTCACGTTTTCAAGCGCGAATGCGACGTAAACGATTTTGCCTGCGTAACGGGTTTCAAAGATTCCTGTGTATTCTTTCCCACCGCTTTTGAGTGCAGCGATTCGCGTGACGAGCGCCGGGTTTTCGCTCACGACCGCGAATTGTGTGGCAGTAGTCTGGAATTCAGGCTTCAAGCCTTTCAGCAGGATGTTGTCTGGCAACAACGCCTTAAAGAAAACCGGCGTTGCGGTTGTTTCAGTTCGGACGAATTTCGCACCCAACGCTTTTTCGAGGAGTCCGAAGCCCTTCGTCTTGTTGACTACGTTAAGCAGATGCCATTCCTTCCATTTTCTTATCAAGGCATCCACTTCGTCGCGTGAAACGAATTGTTTTTTTGAAGTGTCGTACCAAGAATTGTTTAAGTACTTGATGTCTTTCAGGACAGGATAATCTTTAGAAGCGAAGGCCGCTTGCTCGTCGCTTTTCGTGATTCGCTGCAATTCTGCTGCCAAGTCATTCTCGTCAATGTAATACTCTGAAGCAGCATCCCCAATCCATAACAGCGTTCCACCGCGTTTCACGAACTCGTCAATCGCCCGCGCTTGCCCGAAAGTGATTTTACGCATTTGTTCAAGAACAATCAAATCGTATCCCTTAATTGCGCCTATACTCAACGCGTCGCGCGGCAAGGGTTCAACGTAAGTTGAAGGCCGCATTCTGCGTATCAGCGTTTCAAGCGCGTACGCGTCTCCAATCCCGCCTGCAGCAGAATCAGAGATTATGGCGACTCGCGAGTGCGCTTGCATGATGTAATCGCAGTAGATTTGACACCAGTTTCCAGGCACTTGCGTGCAGTGAATCCACTGGAATTTCGTTAAGAGCACGAGAATTACTATGACTAGAATAACGAGAACTAGAACGTGTGGGAGTTCGCGTTTCAAGCCAGCAATGCCGTCCGTCATGACAAGGTTTAAAAGAATGAGAGTTAAAAAAACTTGTGTAACCTTTTAATAACAGGCGTGAAAAATCGGAATGCCAAGCGAACAAATTCGAGCTCCAAGCAGCAGCACTGGACTCATAAGGTTTTACGACGTCACAGCGAGCAACATTCTGCTCGACCCAAAAGCAATAATCGCGTTTGCGGTCGCAGTCATCGTCATAGAACTAATTCTGCAAACAATCCATTTTTGAAGCTGCATCACTTTCTTCAAGCTAGCGGCTTCAAGAACGACAGCAAGCCCATTCCGACTAGCACGACGACAGCGGTTTTCACCATGCGCGCGGCGAACGCGAGCGAGAAAAACACTTTAAACTTCATTCTCAACGCGCCTGCCACTATGGGAAACAAGTCTCCCACAAACGGAATCCACGGCGAGACGAGAAGCGCGTGAGGACCCCATTTTTTGAACCACTCTTCAGCTTTTAGTTCGCCTTCGCTGCTGCGTCGGACGAGAAACCAATTCAATCCCTTCAAGCCAGCGTAGTAATTCACGCATGCTGAAACAAGCGCGCCGGCCACTACTACAACGAATACGAGCAGCGGGTCGAAGAAAACGAGGCCCGCGATTATGAATGGCTCTGGCGGGAAAGGCACTAGCGAAGCTGAAAGGAAAGACAACGCGAGCAAGCCGACTAACCCGTAAGACTGAATTAAAGACAACGCGATGGAAACGTAGTCAACCAATTCGAAAACCTGTCCGAAAACTGTCGGTTTAACTATTAATTTCCGACTTAACTATTAATTTTCAATCTAGCTTAACTATTAACTTGCAATCTACTAATTTTCAATCTACTAATTTCCAATAATCTATTCTTAATTGTTTTCAGCCTAATAGAGGGCATAAATGTTTTAGGCTTCACCGCCAAGACTTACCTCGTAGAGCGCCTATTCAACTAGAGTGAAGAAGCCGCGCCTGCGTTCTATAACTTCGCCTTCCTCCTTCATCAAGTAGAGAACCGCGATGCAAGCTTCCTGAGGTGCTTTAACAGATTCACTTAACTTGAAAATGTCAGCCTCTCTTTTTTCAGAAAGCGCTTTCGACAGTTTCCTGCTTAACGCGTCATAAAACTCGCGTGTGACCACGTAATACTTTTTGTCGAAACCCCTTACTCCCAACACCCTGCCTGCTTTGACTTCCCTCTCTAAACGCGTGCTGGCTTCCTTCGCGTCAACCTCACTCGAAATAACTAGAAAACCATTCGAATTCAATTCTTGAATCAAGTTTTTTGCCCCGGCTTCTCTCGCGCGCGCTCCAGCGCTCGCTTGCGGAACAACCGAAACTTCGCTCGCGCGCGTTACAACAGGCGCTTCGCGTTGCGTTTGTGTTTCGTTGGTTTGCGTTTCGCGGGCTTGCGTCTGCGCACCGGCGAGTTTGCTTGCGAGCGCTGCGACAGCACCTTGGCGCGCCAAGTCATTCAAACGCGTTTTTTCGACGAGAACGAAAACTCCTGGCTCGGCTTCAAACCAAGAGTAATCGTCGCCTTCCTTTGCGCCTGTCTTCACGCGCAGCGATTCCGGCATCACGATTGCGAGCACTTCACCGTGCTTGAATAACTTCACTTTTTTTTTCACTGTTGAAAATACTGGAATAGTCAAATACTGGAATAGTCTATATACTTGAATTGTATAGGGTTTTAATGCGGGCGTGGTTTTAAACAATGCGTTTTGGCAGCGTGTTACGCTGAAAAGAAAGTTCTTTATTTATTTTGTTCTATAAAATTTTATTTGGTTTCATAAAATCAATGATTTCGTTTTGACGCAGGGGTTTTGCGAGTGGGTGTTTCCCTCGAGATAGTGAATGACGAAATTCTAGTCAAAGACTTGATTAGCGTGCAGGCTCTAGACAAAGGGTTTTTCGGGCGCGAGCACGCGGGCAAGAAGACTGAATTGATTCTCACTCCAGAGGAAGCGCTTTACTTGATTGATGTGCGGAACGCGTCGTGCGAGAGAAACGGGAAAAAGCTTTCGTTCAACCAAGTCGCTGAAAAATTTGAGTACGGTAAAAAGTTTCTCGCTCGCTACTTTTGCTACCGTGACTGGCGAGACCGTGGGCTCGTTCTTCGGCCGATTAGTGAGGCGCATGGGAATTACGGCCTTAGTCCTGTTGTAAAATACCCGAGTAAAGATTTTTCCGCGCCCCGCGTTGCTGTGAAAGCCTTGTTTTTTTTCGATGATTTAATGAGCGTGATTGACGACGAGAGGGAGGGCCAAAGACTTTACGAAAACTATTGGTTTGGACAATACGGAACTTACAAAGCCAAGAAGCACGGTCGTTTTCTCAAGCTCGACGCTTACGAAACGCTTTTCTTGATGAAACACTGCGGCATGCAGTGTAACGTGAAAGAAAAGCGTTTGGAGAAGGAAGCACTTAAGCGCAGGCTGGACTTCAAAGCGCTTTACGAAGTGTATGAAGACTGGCGTTTGCATGGCTTCATCGTCAAGACAGGCTTCAAGTTCGGCACGCATTTCCGCCTCTATTTTCCTGGAGCAGCGCCTTCGCTCGGCGAGGGTGAGTGGATGCACTCGCGCCACGTGATTCACGTTTTTCCGAGAGAAAGCAAGATGATAATCAGCGAGTGGGCGCGCGCCATTCGCGTTGCTCACGGAGTGAAGAAGACATTCATTCTAGCGATTCCAGGAAGCAAGCGAGTGCAGGAAGAAGAACTCGATTTCCTGCTTTACCACAGGGCGAAGGGCGTGCCCGAAACGCCAAAAAACGGAAAGCCAAGGTTCGTGATGCTCGCGTTAAGCGAAGAGGAAGAAATAGGTGGAGCTGAACTTGCGCGCGCGCTCGAACGCGCGAAGGAACTCGGACTCGACTTGATTCTCTCGATTTGCGACCGCGAGACTAGCATTACTTACTATAGAGTCAAGCGAATCGAACTCCCGCGCAGCAAGTACGAGTACTACGAGATAGAGTGGGTGCAGCCGTAATGAAACAAACTCAAGGTCAGCGAACCGCAGCGAATCGTCGTGCTTCAACATCGTAGCGCAGGCGGCAAAGCCGAAAACAAGCATTAACGAAATAATGGAATGAGTTGCAAACCACACGCGGAAGCAATTTTTGAGGTGCAGAAAAAAAGGTTGAAGATAAAACGCAGGGTTTCCTTGATAGCCGAGTAGAAAGACACAAAAAATCGTTGCCGGGCACTTGAAGGAAAACAAAGAATTCTACGCCCAACTAACGAAATCGTGAAAAACCACTCGAGTGCGGCGGCAAGAGTTGATTATTGTCACTCAATGGAATAATCCGCCAAACACAGCGAAAAATTACGGTGAAAACCACGGCGAAAATTACTGCGGAATCGAAATCGATAACTGGATTTATTTTGTTAATCTTGCGGCCGGCCAGGGCATGAAAACAGGTTACCGACCGCGAAGACATCAACGAAGACATCAAAAATTACTTTAAACAATTTTCATTCAAACTTTTATTCAGTAAAATGTTTTAATTATGGTTAAAAAAACAATGGAGTAGAGGGAATGTTTTGGGCTGACCAGATTGCAGAAAAAGTTTCAGGGAAACAAGTAGTCAACGATTCGAAAACGCCTAGCGGACGCGTTCACGTGGGCGCGCTGCGGGGCGTCGTGATTCACGACGTGATTTACCGTGCTTTGAAAGACGCGGGACGCCAAGCGGTTTTTATTTACGGGAACGACGATTTCGACCCAATGGATTCGCTGCCAACCTACCTCCCAAAAGAAAAATACGCGCAGTTCACGGGAATGCCTTTAAGCGAGATTCCGGCGCCTGACGGAAACGGCAATTACGCGGATTACTACTTCAACGAATTCCGGGAGGTTTTCGAGAAACTCGGCGCAAAACCGAAAATCTATAAAATGAGCGAGTTGTATAAGCGCGGCGAACTCAACAACTTCATCAAAACGGTTTTGGAGAACGCTGGGAAAATCCGAGAGATTTACAAACGCATTAGCGGTTCAGTAAAACCAGAAGACTGGCTTCCCTTCAACGTGATTTGCGAGGAATGCGGCAAAATAGGCACCACCCGCGTTTTCGATTTCGACGGCAAGAAAGTCAAGTACAAGTGCGAGCCTAGAATGGTGGAGTGGGCGGAAGGCTGCGGGCACGAGGGCGAGCGTTCGCCGTTCAACGGCGGCGGCAAATGCGTTTGGAAGCTAGAGTGGGTCCTGCAATGGATGCGTTTCAATGTGACGATTGAAGGCGCAGGCAAAGACCACTTTACTGCAGGCGGCGCGCGGGATGTTTCAAGCGCAGTAATGCGGGAAGTATTCAAACGCGAGCCGCCGCTTGAAGTGCCATACGAATTTTTTCTAGTCGGCGGAAAAAAAATGTCTTCCTCAAAGGGACTCGGCGCAAGCGCGCGGGAAGTAAGCGAAATCCTGCCGCCGCAGTTGCTGCGCTTTTTAATGACCCGCTTCAAACCCGCGACCGCAATCAACTTCACTCCAGAAGGTGAAACGATTCCGCGCTTGTTTGAAGACTACGACCACGCAGCACGCGTTTTCTTCGGAAAAGAAAGCGACCGCGATCCAGACGTTCCACGCATTTTCGCATTATCGCAAACGAGTACAAAAAAATCAAGAGAATTATTCCTCCCGTCGTTCCAGTTCATAGCCGCAGTCATTCAAGTGCCTGGCGTGAACGTAAAGAAAGTCTTCGAAGCGCACAAAGGCGCTCCACTAACGCGGGAAGAACAAAAAGAACTCAACGCGCGCGAACGCTTCGCTCGCGTCTGGCTAGACAAGCTCGCGCCCGAAAACGCAAAGTTCAAGATTCTAGACGAACGCCAAGCTGAAAGCCGGTACAAGGCGTTGAGTCAAGCGCAGAAAAAAGCGTTAAGCGAATTCGCGGTTTTCTTCGAAAAAAACGATGACCAAGACGCGCAGTCCGCCGAAATAAAACGCGTTTGCGAAAAAAACGAGGTTCAAGTGAAAGACTTTTTTAAAGCCGCTTACTTGCTGTTCATCGGGCGCGAGCAAGGCCCGCGTTTGCTGGCGTTCATAAACTCGTTAGACCGTGGTTTCGCAGCAGGCAGACTGAAAGGAATAGCTTAAGCAAAACAGTGGAGAAAACGCGGTGAAAAAAATGTTGGAGAAAACGCTGGAGAAAGCAGCAGAGAGAGCAGCGGAGAAAGCAGCAGCAGAGCAGCGGAGAAAGCACTGGCGTTTAAAAAGCATTTTGAAGCGTGTTTCAAGAATGCTTATTATAAGAATCTTGTTATGGATATTTTATCGAGGGGTATTTAAAGAATTAGTGGTATTGTGAAGAATTAGTGGTATTGTGAAAAAATAATTAATATTTTTTCGGGTACTTCTTCAACAGTTTTTTCAACAATTCTTTCAGCGATTCTTTCGCTTGTTTTTCGCGTTCTTCAAGCAAAGCTTTTGTTTCTTGCTTTGCTTTATTATGGTATTCGTAAAGCTTTTTTTCGAACGCCTTACTCCATTCTTCTGGGCTTAATTCTTTCAGTAGATTGTAGTTCGGGAAGTATGTTCTGACTGCAACCCGCACGAAAGGTCCGTCCTCGTGTTTTTCTTCCAACACGCTAAGCAAATGCACTACCTTTGCCCCGTAATCCTCCGAGTGTTTTAAACCTAAATCATTGAGTTTTTTTATCAAGCTTTTTTTGAATTCTTTAAGTTTTTCTTTTGAAGGGAATGGTTTGGCGGCGTAAACGCTTTCGTACTCAATAATTTTTTTGTTAGAGTCGCGTGGTTTTCTTAATAAAGTCGTTTCTTCCGCATCGTCAAGTCTTTTCCCGCTTGCAGGATGCTTGACCCTCTCTTTAGATTTTATTCTTTCGGTTTCTTCAAAAAACATGGTTTCAGCACTACGCTACCGTCATAAAACTATCGCCGACGCCGGCTTTCGCAAGAATTTTTTTCCAATAATCGTTAAATAATCGTTAAATTAAGATAATCGTTAAATTAAGCATTAAATTGTTGAGACTTTAAGATGTTTGGGGTTGAATGGCTTTAAAACACTTTCTTTAAAACAGTCTTGCGGAAACAGTTTCGAAAACAATTCTCCTAAAGCCGAGAGTGAAAGAAAAACAATAGTTGAATAGTTTAAAGCGTGAAATGCTGAATCGTGGAATACTGAAGCGCGCAAACGCGTTTCAACAAACGCTTTTTTAATCGAGAAAGTCTTTGGCTGTCGGCGGCGTTTCAGGCTCGCCTTTGCGCTTGCGGATTTGCGCTATGATTTGCGCTTGCAGGCTTTCAGGCAGTTTTTCGTAACCCGCGTACTCGTAGTACCATGCTGCTCGTCCTTGGCTTGCGCCGCGGATTTCGTTAGCGAACCCGAACATTTCGGCTACCGGCACTTTAGAGTTGATTGAAACAGCTTCTCCTTCTTGCGTTATGTTGAGAATCTGTCCGCGGCGGGCCTGAACGAGTGCGATTATGGAGCTCATGTATTCGTTAGGCGAGTTTATAAAAAGTTTTTGTTTTGGTTCAAGCAGCACGCAGCGCGATTGGAGCATTCCTGCATAAATTGGTCTTCGCACAGCTGGAATGATTTGGCTTGGCCCGCGGTGTGCTGGGTCTACGTGAATACTCGCGTCGGTGAGCAGGACTTTGACGCCAACACATTTTTCTTTCGCGAGAGGACCTTGGTCCATTGCTTGCTCGAAGCCGTTTATGAGGAGTTCTTTAATGTCTTGAAGGTATTGCACGCCTTTCGTAGCATCTATGAACAGGTTCTTGTTGTAAACGCGCATTACGTTTTTCGCTTGGTCTCGCGGCAAACCCGCTTTCAAGAGTTTTTCTACGAGGTCTTTGCCTTTCGTTTTTTCGTCTACTTCACCTTCCTGTAATGCTGTTAGGACGCTTTCCTCGATTGGTTCGACGATGACCTTGAACTTGTTGTGTTTGTTTGGAGATTTTCCTTCGAGTTCCGGTCCTTTCGCGAGAATCGTCTCGTGGTAAACGACGATTGGCGGACTGGTTTCGATTTCAACTTTGCGTTCGTTCCTGATTTTGTATTCGATGATTTCGAGGTGTAGTTCTCCCATTCCGCTCAACAAGTGTTCGCCTGTCTCTTGATTGATTTCAACTTTAATTGTAGGGTCTTCCTTCGCGATTTTTCTCAGCACTTCGATTAGTTTTACTAAATCGCGTGGGTTTTTCGCCTCAACGCTTTTAGTGACTACCGGCTCGCTATAGTGCTTGATTTTCTCGAAAGCTTCGATTACGCCTTCGGAAATAGTTTCGCCCGCGTAAACCTCCTTCAAGCCGATTAACGCGACAATGTTGCCCGCAGTTGCTTCGTCGACGAGCACTCGGTCCGGGCCCATGTATACTGCAACTCCCTGGAGTTTTTCTGTCTTGTATTGCGAGGCGAGGTATACCTCGCTGCCTTTCCTGAGTGTTCCGGAGTAAAGGCGGCCTACTGCGACGTCTCCAGCGTGCTCGTCGATTTGAATCGCGGTGACCATGAAACACGCTTTGCCGCTAGCGTCGCATGAAGTCATAGCCTTGCCGTGAGCGCTTTCCAAATCACCGTGCCAAATAACTGGAATGCGGTACTTCTGCGCTTCAAGCGGCGACGGCAAGTGGGTTATGACCATTTCAAGAATCACTTCGTCTACCGGCGCTCGCTTCTGGAGTTCAGCGTGGTTTCCCTCGGTGCAGTACTTGTAAATGTCTTGAAAACTGATCCCAGTGGCTTTCATCATGGGAAAACTAATCGCCCACTTGTGGAATCCTGTTCCGAACGCAACGTTGCCTTTTTCGACCTTGATTTCCCAATCCTTCTTGAATTCAGGCGGGCCGTAATTCCCGATAAGCTTGTTGATTCCAGTAATGATTTTTACGAAGCGGTCTTGCATGCCTTTCGCGTCGAGTTTGAGTTCGTTTATCAAGCGATCGATTTTGTTTACGAACAACACGGGCCTTACCTTCTCCTTCAACGCCTGCCGCAGCACGGTCTCTGTTTGAGGCATGACTCCTTCAACGCTGTCGACGACGAGAATCACTCCGTCGACCGCGCGCATCGCGCGCGTGACGTGCCCGCCGAAGTCAACGTGGCCCGGAGTGTCTATTAAGTTGATGAGGTAATCCGCGTTTTTGTAGTTGAAGCCAAGCGAGATGTTCGCGGCTTTAATCGTGATTCCGCGGGCTTGCTCTTGCTCGTCGTAATCTAGAACGCGTTGTTCGCCTGCTAGTTCTTTCGAAATCAATCCGGCACGCGCGACAAGCGAGTCGCTGAGCGTGGTTTTGCCGTGGTCGACGTGCGCCACGATTCCGATGTTGCGAATGCGTTCACGCGTTTTCATGAGTTTTACTACTTCTTCGACCACTACTTCTTTTCTCGCCATTTCACACCAACTTTATTAAAAACTTGAAAAAATCAAAAAATCAAAAAATCGAAAAGCTGAAAAATGAAAAACTCGTGTTTTACCTCGCGCTTTTCGCCATGCGCTCTATTTCCTGCTTGCGTTTGATTGCGTAACTCTCTTGGCTGCCTGTTGCCGCGAGTTCGATTTCGTTCGCCAGCGTGTCCGCAAGCCTTGCTTTCTTGTTAAAGGAACCAATGATTGCTGCAAGCGCGATGTTGCGCAGCGCGAGGTCCACGCGGCGCAAGGGGCTCACGTCGACAGCAACTTGATAGCTTATTCCTCCAAAACGCACGCGAGTAACTTCCTCGCGCGGCGCAGTGTTTTCGATGGCGCGCACTAGCAATTGAAGCGGGTTTTGTTTGGTTTTGCGTGAAACGATTTCGAACGCGCGTTTGATTACCTTCAACACCTTGGTTTTCTTGCCTTGAAGCTTGCCGTGCGTGCGAATTATCTTTCCGCCTAGTTTTTCGCCTGTCCCGCCGCGCATTAATTTGTTCGCCAGGCGTTCTACGATGTTTGCGCGTGATTTGGCGAACGGCTTGTTAGCAAAGCGCGCGAACGAGTGCGGTAGTTCCAACGGGTTTAGTGAGATGTAGGACTTCAAGCCCGGGTCGCATACTTCAACGTCGTAATCGTATACTCCGAACAGTTTTATTTCACTCATTTTTCGTTCACTTTTTCATTCTCTTGTTTTACTTTAACTTCAGCGTTTCTTACTTTCAACGTTTCGGTTTTTCTTTCCTGCCTGTACGCAGTTCCTCGAGGGCAACGCCGTTCACTTCAACGACTTTGTAACGCACTCCGGGAATCGAACCCATTTGCCCGCGTTGTGAGCCGCCTAGTCCTTCTATGACGACTTCATCGTGCTCGTCAATCTTTTCAACCGCCTTGTCGCGAGGCACGTGAGCGGTGACTTTTTTTCCATTCTTCACGAGTTGGACGACTACGGTTTTGATGATGCCGCTGTGGGGTTGTTTTTGTTCCACGCCTTTTTTCTTTATTACGATGCCGCGGGCTTGCGGCGCTCCTTCGAGTGGATCGAATTTTTTCTTTAAGCCCAGCTTCTTGCGCTTCCAAGGTTTTTTCAGCCAGCGGGCTTTCTTTCGCTTGAGCCTCAAAATCCTTCCAGCGAATTCCCCTTTCGCCACCATGAAACACCTCATAACTGCAATTAATCAAAAATATTAATCAAAAAATCAAATCAAAAATCAAATCAAAAAACAATCCAAAAACAATCAAAATATTTTGAGTTCGTCAACGCCGAAATGGCGTTTGACTAGCTTTCTGCAAGTGTTAATCTTGTCACCTTTTTTTCCAATGGCTTTTCCTTTTTGGCTTGCGTTCACGCGCAGGAAAACGCTTTTCTTTCCGCCAACTTCTTTTTCTTCGTAGCGTTCGAACGCGATGCCGTGAAACAAGTTCGTCAAAAACTTTTTCAAATCGTCGCTTTCCTCGACGATTTCAACGTTTTTGCAGACTGCATTGCGGAGTTTCCTTAAATTCTCGCCTCTTCTGCCTATCGCACGCCCCAAATCGCCTTTCCGCACGATAAACGTTACGCTGGTGTCAGTCACCACCACGTCGCTCGCCCGCGCTCCAGTAATTTGTTCAAGCGCGTTCACCAAAACTATTTCGTCATTCGTAATCTTGAACATCGTACGCTCTCACGTTCTGACCGCCTGCAGAATGTCTGAGTTGCCTTCCTCGAGAACGCTTAACGCGCTTACTGAAAACGGTTTTCCGCACACCGTGCCGAGCTCGATGGAAGTGCCTGGAAATTCGATGAGCGGCGTACCGCTTTGGCGACAGTAATGCCTCAAGTCGGCAGCATTCTCGCTCGGACAATTGCGTGCTACGACTATCAACTTTGCTTCGCCGCGCAACGCTATTTTCTTCGCTTTGTCCACGCCTAGCTCGACTTTACCTGAATCAACTGCGAGGCGAATCGACTTGCTTAAATTCAATCCTAAAACCTTTTTCTTAATTCTGAATCGAGCGCCAACAACTGAACCTGCACGAACCGTAGGCGCTATAAAGTTTAAAGCCTGAAAACGCTTTAATGGTTCTCTACCCGAAACCAGCGTCCGGGTCAACTCCCCATTCTCGAAGAAAGAATGAGTTTCAACGCAAAAAAATTTTGAGGAAACGAGTATTTAAATGCAACTTTTTTGATGTCTTAATAATTTATTTTTTGTAATCTTAATAATTTATTTTTGTAAGAATTTATTTTTTTGTGCTCCGCCATAACGTTTCTGCTGATTTCCGTTTCTGCTGATTTCGTAAGCCATTACTGCTTGTTGTTGTAGTGCTCGAGAGTAAATTCGATTATTTTTAAGTTGCTTCTTCGTGCAATATGGTGTAATACACTCTGACGTGAATCATTTCCTTACGAATAATTCTTCATAATTCTTCGTGTGGATACCCCAACGGCTTTTGGTGGTCTGAGTTTTGGCGGTCTTGAGTACGGTGGGTTCTCTCGCTGTTTTCCTTACTTTCGCATCCCAAATCTCGTGGTATTCGACTTCTTTCCCTTCATTGGAATATTGCGGGACTAACAATCCATAAAGCCGTTTACTTTTTTTGAAAAAGCATACCAACCGGAAATAAAAAGTTCGCGCAATTATCGCAATTATTTAAAACCAATTGGCCGCCAGCCAGTAAGCTGCGAGTCCAGCGAGCGCGCCGAACACGATGGGTGGAAGAGCAGGCCAGTAGCCTTTCTTGCGTTCGAGAACGAGTACGACTAACGCGAGTCCAGCAAGGCTGCCGGCAAACGCGAACAAGCCGGGCAGGAACGCGTCGACGCCTCTTTCTTTTCCAACCAGTCCAGCCAGCCGCAAGCCAGAAACTGCAACCATCGCTGGAATCGTAACGTCGCCAGTGCCGAGTTGCACGGACTCTTTTCCGCGCTTCAACTGTAACGCGAAGGCAACGCCGCGTTTTTCGAGACTCTTGGCAAGCGTAATCATGTGTTTACTCCAAAAAACTGCTACCACGTCGTAACCAGCGAGCAAAGCAGCAAGCAAGACAGCTGGAAGCAAGTCTAGTGATGCGCCCAACAACGCGCCCACGATCGCAGTCGAGTAAAGCAGCAAGAAAAAACGGGTTTTCGGAAAAATTATTCGCGTTGAAAGCACGATAATGCCGAGCGCGAGTGAAAACAATTTATTGAGGTATAGCGAAGCGAACAACTGGACTGTCGCGAACACGAGAAGGTATTCGAGGAACAAGAACAACTTCCTGCCTTTATAAAAGTGGAGGACTAACAACAATGCGACGCTAGCTGCAACCACGTAAGCAAAGAAAAACAACGCGTTTCCCGGCTCGCTCGGGTTTTCCACCACGGAAACTTCCTGCGCAATAAAGCTCGCGCCCGCGAGCAACGCAAGCGCTTGCGTGGCAGCGAAGGAAGTGAGCAGCAAGAGCGAAACAATCCTCAATCAAACCAGCTCGCTATTTTCTTGACTTTTCTCGCGCTTGGCAAGAATTTTTAAAGGCCTTTGTTTTTCTTCAGGGTATATTCCAGTAAAACACGCGAGGCATAGTTTGCACGGTAAGCCGATTGCCTTGATTAAATCAGTAATGTTAGTGTAAGTAAGCGAATCCGCGCCGAGTTCTCTCCTTAATTCTTCAACTTTATCTTTACTAATTTGTTTTAAAGTTTTTGGCAGTTTTCTTCCTTTCACCACTCTTCCAGCGAGTTTTTCGGCAATTATCGCGTCATTGATTTGCTTAAGCACTTGTTTAGGTGTCCTCTTCCAGGCAATGAGTTCTTCTTTTGTGGGAAAGTTTATTCCCATGAAGCAGGGCGAGACGATTTGCGGAGCGCTGGCAGTAATGTGCACTTCTTTGGCGCCTGCTTCCTTGAGCATTCGCACGAGCACGGGCATGCTGGTTCCGCGCACTATGCTGTCGTCTACGAGAATCACGCGCTTGTCTTTAACCGCAGCCGGATCGGCGAGTTCATACTTCTCGCGGCTCAAAGCTTCCCTTGCTTCTTGGCTTGGCGCGATGAATGTGCGCATTTCTCCGACTTTCCCTGTTTTCCTTATCGCGTGAACAAGCGGAATATTCAATCCAGCTGCGATGCCGTGTGCTGCTTGAATGCCTGAATTTGGAACAGGCACCACCAAATCGCCTTCAATTCCTTTTTTTTGAAGCAGTTTACTGAGCAAGGCACCCAGCCTGCGCCTGGCGTCTTTCACGCTCACGCCAGCCAGTTTCGAATTGCGGTGGGCGAAATAAACCCATTCGAAAGCGCAGTGCGCAAGGTGTTTTGAAGTCAATCCCTTGAATTGTTTTTTGCCTTTCGTCGTGAAGAAAATAATTGTGCCGGGCTTTACTTCACCGCGTTTCTTTAACTTGATTCCAAGTTTTTTTTCAACTTCGTCTAACGCGTAGGTTTCTGAGGAAACCACCCAACCGTAGTTCTTTTTTTTATTCTTTTTTTCGCTAACGTGCCTAGCGTACGAAAGCGGCTTATAGCCGAACGGATCGCGTACTGCAAAAAGCCTGCCGTTCTTCGAGAGCACGACAATGCTGTAAGAGCCCTTCAATTCTTTCATTGCAGCACGCAATGCTTTTACAAACGCGTTTTCGAAAAACTCTTCTTTCTTTTTTTCGCTTAACTTTTTGTCACGTCTTTGAACTTTTAATTTATTCAACTGCTTTTGTACAAGGTGTCCTATGACTTCAACGTCGACGTCGCTTTTGAACTTCACGCCCTGCGCTTCAAGCTTTTCGCGGAGCGCGTTGTAGTTGGAAATGTTGCCGTTGAACGCCAGCGAGAAGTCTTTGAATTGAATTGGCTGCGCGTTTTCCACCCGGCTCTTGCCCGTAGTCGGATAGCGCACGTGCCCGATAATTGCGTGGCTTTCCAACTCGCCTAGATAATGGTTAAGCCCGCTTACGAGTCCGGCAACTCGGCGCGTCAATAAACCATTTTTCTTTAGGGCACTCATTCCCGAACTGTCCTGGCCCCTGTGCTGCAACGCCTCCAAACCTTTTTGCACGAACAGAACTACGTTCTCGCCTTTCGGCTTCAAAACCGCGAACACGCCGCAAGCTTCTTCCGGCAAAACAATTCCGCCTCTTTCTTTCAAGCCAATTTTATTATAAAAGAATATAAAAGAACGCAGCTACTATTTAATAAAACGTTAAGCTGTTTAAGGAACACTGAAATGTATGTTGTTGAAGAAGCTCAAAAAGAAATCTCGCAAGCGCTCGCGAAAGCGACTGCACTCGAATCAAAGGAAATCGTTTTAGAGCGGCCTGCGAACGCAAGCTTCGGCGACCGGGCGTTTCCAGTATTCGAACTCGCGCGCGAAAAAAAGCAAAAGCCGTTCGATGAAGCGAAACGCATTTGCGAGAAGACCCCTGCAGGCAACCTATTCTTCAAACCAACACCAGCAGGCGGTTACGTGAATTTTTTTTTCACGCCCGAATTCTTCAAGAAGGCCCTCAAGCAAGCGCTTGAAGCAGGCAAAGAGTACGGCGCAAGCGATTTCTTGAAGGGCAAAAAGAAGGTAATCGAGTTTTCGCAGCCGAATCCAGGCAAGCCCATGCATTTGGGTCACATTCGTTCAACGATTCTCGGAGACGTCGCAGCGCGCCTACTGGATTTTCAAGGTTGCAAGACTCTTCGAATGAATTACATGAACGACTGCGGCTCGCACGTCGCTGAACTACTCGTCGCGCTCAAGAAATTCAAGGACTTGCCGAAAGTTGAAGACGAGAAAGACCTCATCGCTTACTATGTGAAAATAAAAAAAGCGATTGAAGAAGATGAAAAACTAAAGAGAGAAACGCAGGATGTTCTCGCCGCACTAGCAGCGGGCGAGAAAAGCTTCGTGAAAGAACTAGATAAAATCAAGAAACTCAGTTGGAACGCGTTCGAAAAAAATTACGAATTGCTTGGCGTGAAGTTCGACGACGTCGTGTGGGAAAGCACGCTCGTAAAGCACGCGAAGGAAGTCGTTGAAGAGTGCTTAAAGAAAAAAATCGCTTTCAAAGATCCTGAAACAGGCGCTGTTGTCGTCGACTTAGAAAAACATGGACTTCCGAACACGATTCTACTTCGTTCGAACGGCACTACTCTTTACTTCACCACTGATTTAGCGCTTGCAGACTACAAGTGGGAGAAGTGCGAGTTCGACGAAAGCGTTTACTTTACTGCAAGCGAACAAAACCTGCACTTCAAACAACTCTTCCTCACACTCAAACTCTTGAACCGCCCGTATGCGGACAAACTCAAGCACGTTGGCTTTGGACTCGTTAACCTGCCCGAAGGCAAGATGAGCACCCGCGCTGGCCGCGTCGTGCTACTCGAAGACGTGTTGACGCGAGCAGTCGAAGCAGCTCGTGAAGAAGTCGAAAAACGCCAAGAGTACTCGAAACAGGATGCGGAGGAAATAGCGCGCAGCGTAGGCGTTTCAGCAGTAAAGTTTTCAGTCTTACGCGTTTCACCCGAGAAAGAAATAATGTTCGACTTCAAAGCAATGACGTCATTCGAAGGCGACACTAGCGCTTTCGTGCAGTATTCACTAGTCCGCGCGAAAAGCATTTTGCGTAAGGCAAAAGAATTAGGTTTACAGTTGCCAAAGCCCAAAGACTTGAACCACGAAGAATCGAACCAACTTGAATTCAATTGCGCGGAACGCGCTTTGCTCGCCAGCATCGCTGAATTCCCTCTAGTCGTGCGCCGCGTTGCCGAGTCGCTCGAACCGCACGTGGTCTGCGATTTTCTACTCAAGCAAAGCGCGTTGTTTAGTTCTTTCTATGACTCTAGCCCAGTTCTCAAGGCGGCCACGCGCGAAGAACAAGCAAAACGGCTCGCGATACTCGAAGCCGCGAGCGTGGTTTTTGAAAACGGGTTGCGCCTTCTCGGTATTCAAACCCCAGCAAAAATGTGATTGGCGTGAAACGATTAATTCCATCAAGCAAAGCGAGTAAAACGAGTGAAAACCACTTGAAGCAAGCGGAAGAAATAATCGCGTAGTGGAAGAAAGAATTCGCGCTTGGAAGCGTGAAACAAGCGCGTAGAGGCGGACAAAGCTTGGGAAACAAGTTTTGCGCGCAGGCTTTTACTCGCGCTTTTCACTTTCTACTCGCGCTTTTCACTTACTTGGTTTTCACTTACTTTGGCGGTCGGTTTTACTTGCAAGTGTTAAACGTCCAGATTGGCTTTAACGCCATGGTTTCTGCAGTCGCGTTCATGCTTTCAACTTTGATGCCTTTAACGCTGCCTTTCTTCAAGAAACTCTTGCTGGCGCGCACTTACAAAATTTGGGTGTTTTTTAACAACAACGGGTTTTAAATACTTGCTTCAGCAGTTTTATAGCGTTTAACGACTATGGAGAGTGTGTTTTCTAAGACTAGAGAAGTTTAAAGCGTTGAAGGCAAAAGGGCGAAAAGGTTTTTTCTGAAAAACTGAAAGACTTTTTCTAGAAAGCTTTTTTTCGTTTAATTTCAAGTTAATTAGCTTGCTTTCCATCCTGCTGCAAAACGCGTTTTTTTGAATTCTTTTTCTCCAGCCTGCGGAAAACCGCTTTTCGTGTGCGTTAAAGCATAAAGTATAGGGTGAGTGCAAGTAAATGAAGTATGGAAGAGAACGCGGCGGTGGAGGCCGCGGATTTGGAGAACGACGCGAACACGGCGGCTTTCGAAGGGAAAGCAGTTACGGCGGTGGGTACGGTGGAGGCGGCTTCAGGCAAGCGCCGGTGAAAGTTGGTGAAGAGTACGACGTGCAGATTACTGACGTCGCTGCTAAAGGCGACGGAATCGCGCGCATCGAAGGATTCATCATATTCGTTCCCGGAACAACGCGCGGAGACTCCTGCAGGATACGCGTCAAGGAAGTCGCGAAACGCTTTGCAGTAGCAGAGAAAGTCGGCGAGGCGACAAGCGGCGCGAGCGCTCCCAGCTCTGAAAGCGAGGAAGCTCCCGAGACTGAAACTGAGCCAGCTTCGCTTGAGGAAAAAGAAACCGAGGAAACAGAGTAAAAAACAAACAAAAACAACAAAAAAACGAGGAAACAAGAAACTAAAAAACGAGGAAACAAGAAAAATTAAAGCGGTTTGAATGGTTTGAAAGTTCTCCTCTTACCTTTCATTGAAAAGTACGACGTCAAGGGCGGCGAAGTCGGCGGGAGTGAAGCAATTTAAGCAAAACGCGTTCAAGCCGAAAAACAAGAGAAAAAAAGCTGATAGTTAAGTTAGTTTAGATTTCGTTACGGGGCGAATTGCTGGAAAAAAGAGTGCTTGTCAGAGCTGAAACTCTTCAAAACAGTTTTTCCCTCCACGCGGTTTTCCCCCCCGCATTCGAGGATAAAGTTTGTTTAAAAAGTTGTTCTAGATCTCTGAATCTAGGTCTTTGAAGGTGTTGAATTCTCGTTTGCGTTCAGACGTTAAGACTGGGCGGGAAGTCGAATGATGGTTGAACACTAACGCTCGAAACGAGATTGAAGTAATCATTGAAAAACGTAAAAAACAGTTTGGAATTCAAGACTTTTAACATAAATTTTTTTCAACTCGTAGTCGCAACTCAAAAAACGCATTTTTTAAAAGCTGAAGCGCAATATCTTTACTCATGTCAAGTCAAGGCTTTGCTTTAACCCTCGCGGCCGCATTCGCCGCATTCTTTGTTTCATTAACGCCGCTAGTCTCTGCAGACTGCCCTTTTTTGAGCATTAGTGTTGTTGAAAACGCTTCTGTTTTCAAAGGCGTAAATGCGGTTTACCCGATTACTGTCACGAACACTGGAATTAATGACGAGCTAGTCAAGCTCAGCGGCGAGTGCGTGGATGGCTTGACTTGTTTTTTTGACCCTGTTTCTTTTGAAACCCTGTATCCAACTCAAACTAAGGTATTCAACTTAATCGCAGACACTGCGAATGCCGCACCAGGCAATTACTCTATTCGTTTAGACGTTGCGCTTGGAACGCAGACGACCGCGTGCGACGTACGCTACCTGCAGCTTGAAGTAAAACCAGTAACGCCGAGTCCTGGACCGAGATTCACGGCAACGCTTGAACCAAGCGGAAACCAAAGCGCGAGTCCAGGCGATTCGATTGAGTACGCTATAAGCATTTTCAATAATGCTGACGAGAAAGGTTACGCGAGCTTTAAGGCAGTCGGCGTTTTCACGCAAAACACGGTGTTCAGCACTTCAACTATTCAACTCGCGCCTTTCGAAACCAAGCGCGTGACTGCGCGCGTTAGAATTCCGCCTGGCGCGCCGGGCGGTGTTTTCGACCACTTGTTTCAAATAAGTGCTGCGAGCGCTGGCGGAATCCGTTATCCGTTACAGCTTTACTCTCAAATCTTCGTGTTCGCGCCGACAATCGACTTGCAGCTCGAAAACGAGCCTGTTAATTGCATTCAAACGCAGCACGAGAATGAAACCGTTTGGGAACTCGCGCTGCGAAACAACGGCGAACTTGAAGGACCCTTCTCACTCGAGCTCGAAGGCGTTTCTGAAGCGCTTGACTCGGTAAAGTTATCGTCTGAATTCATCGAAGTCGCGCCTGGAGACAAACAATATTTTCGCTTGTTTTTCAAGCCGAAGAAAAACGTCGCGTTAGACGATTATTACTTCAACCTTCTTGTGAAGTACTTGGACTTTACGGTGATGCAGAAACAATTTTGTTTTACTGTAAACGCGGTGACGAGTTTTTTCGTAAAGAAACTCGACGAGTACACTGTCGTGCGCAGCATCGTTACGCCCATCGAATTCACTGTAGTCAACAACGGTTCGACAACGAATTCGTTTGATTTGGAGGTACTCCCTCCAGAAACCATGCTCGTGCAAGCGCTTCCCCAAAGCTTTACCTTATCGCCCGGCGAGGAGAAGCTCGTGCGCTTGACTGCAAGCACTTCGCTTGAACGCACACCCTTAGGCAGGAACACCATTAAAGTCCTCGTTGCTGACTCTCGCGGCATAAAGCAAGCACACTATTTTAATATAAACGTTGTTTCAAGCAATCGTTCAGAACAATCATTTTTCTCGATTTCTGTTCCTGAACTGCGCGTTACGCCAGGCATGCCTGCGACAGTCTTCATTAAAGTAAAGAATTCCAAGAACGCGCCGTTCCACGCTGTTTCGCTTACACTATCAGGAATCCCGTCATCGTGGTACTCAATACAACCGTCTTCGCGCGACGTTCCGGAAAACGGAGACGGGATTTACCAAGCCGACTTTTTCATTCCGCAAAACCTTGAACTCAAGCCTTACGAACTCGAATTCACAGCGTTTTCAGCCGTGGAAGGCGAGAGCGTCAAACAAAACGCTTCACTGCTTTTGCTTGTTCCAGTACGCAGCATTGAAGCAAGCGCGTTAGACGCGCAGTACTTTCAATCTGGCGACAAGCGCGAGATTCTCGTTTCAGTGACTGTTCGCAACAACGGAACAGTCGGCTTAAAGAACGTGAAACTCTCTGCAACCGGTTACGCGTTGTTCTCGCAGCCGAGCGCGCTCGACCTCGCGCCAGGAGAACAAAAAACGTTTACTGCAAGCGTTGTAGTGCCCAGCGGCTTGCCTGAAAATTCGACAATCTCGCTACGCCTCGATTCTCCGGATGGCGCTTTAAGTGAAGTGCGCGTTCTAGCACGGCCAAAAGAAAAAGCGGTTGGCAGCTCGTGGGTGTTATATGCGTTAATCGCCCTCGTTCTACTCGCCTCAGCGATTTTCCTCTTGTCTCGCCGCGAGCGCGAGGCAGAAGAAGCGTTTACTGAAGGCGAGCGCGAGACGCGCGAGCGCGGCGAGCGTTTGTTGCCTTGAACTACATTTTTTTTGATTCAAGCCTGTTCTTGCAAGCGAATTTGTTGAAATTTGTTTGTTGAAATTTGTTTATCGAATTTAGTTTCATTCGAGGGTTAAAGTGATTTGACTCAAGCTGAATTGAATGTGATGACTGCGGGTCACGTGGACCACGGCAAGACTACTCTCGTGGCTGCTCTCACAGGCAAGTTTACTGATACGCACAGCGAGGAAATCAAGCGAGGCATTACAATAAAACTCGGTTATGCTGACGTGGCGTTCCGCAAGTGCGCATCGTGTCCAGAGCCTCAAGCATTCACCACAAAAGAAAAGTGTCCAGCGTGCGGCAGTGAAACACGCGTTACGCGCGTCGTGTCCTTCGTCGACGCGCCTGGGCACGAGACTCTCATGGCAACAGTAATAGCAGCTAGCAGCATCGTCGACGGCGCATTGTTTGTAATCGCCGCCAACGAAAAGTGTCCGCAACCGCAAACGCGCGAACACCTCGCGGTGCTGGAAGCGAGCGGCGTGAAGAACGTCGTCGTGGTTCAAAACAAGATTGACTTGGTTTCCAAAGAAAAAGCGTTCGAGCACTACAAGCAAATCAAGGAATTCCTGCGCGACTCACCTTTCGAAAACGCGCCAGTAATTCCCGTAGTAGCGAATTACGGCTTGAACCTAGACGCGCTCATTCAAGCGATTGAAGAACACATTCCGACTCCAAAACGCAACTTGAACGCCGCACCAAAGTTCCTCGTCGCGCGGAGTTTCGACGTCAACAAGCCAGGCACCGATTACAAAAAACTTGTGGGTGGTGTGGTTGGCGGTTCGCTAGTGCAAGGAAAACTACGCGAAGGAAGCGAAGTCACCATCTCGCCGGGCGTGCTGCACCAGTCTAAAACGCGAGAATACTACGAAACAATTTCTACGAAGATAGTTGCACTGCACGCTGGCGGCGAGCGCGTAAACGAAGCGTTTCCAGGCGGCCTAATAGGGGTTTCGACTGAACTCGACCCAGCGCTCACGAAAAGCGATTCTCTTGTCGGTTGCGTTCTCGGCGAAAAGAATTCGCTGCCGCCGGTGTGGAGTGAACTCGCAATCGAAGTCACTCCACTCAAGCGCGTCATAGAAAGCTTTCCGCAGGCAATCGCTCCGACCGAGCCAATCGTCGTTGGCGTGGGAACCTCTACCACAATCGGTTTTCCGTCAGCTAGCAAGAGGGGCGTGCTGCACTTAACCTTTAAAAAACCAGTTTGCGCGAATAAAGGCGACCGCGTTGCGCTCATGCGGCGCGTCAACAACCGTTGGAGGTTGTACGCAGCCGGAAAAATCGTGTGAAAAAACGAATGCCTACAATAATCTTGTTTGGACCGCAAGGAAGCGGTAAAGGCACTCAAGCAAAGTTGTTAAGCAGAAAACTAGGAATCCCGCACGTTTCTGCAGGTGATTTGATTCGGGCTGAAACCGTGAAGAAAACTCGGCTCAGCAAGAAAATCAATTCAATAATCTCGAAAGGAGAGTTGTTGCCGGACGACTTGACCACAAGCATTCTCGAAAAACGGTTGCGCATGCGCGACTCGCGCAACGGCGTCATTCTCGACGGCTATCCGCGGACTGTCAATCAAGCCCGCTTGCTTGAAAAGCTTCTCGCGCGCTTGAAACTCCCTCCAGCTAACGCTGTGGTAAACCTAAAGATTTCGCGGCGCGAGTCAGTCAAGCGTTTGAGCGCGCGGAGACAATGCGGAAAATGCGGCTCGATTTACAGTCTTCTTTCTAATAAAATTCGCGAGTCGCAGCCATGCCCGAAGTGCGGAGGCAAGTTGTTCAAGCGAAGCGACGACGAGCCAGCAGCCATTAAAACGCGTTTAAAGAATTACGAGAAACAAACAAAGCCGTTGATTGCTTTCTACGCTAAGAAAAAAATCTTGCGCGAAGTGAATGGTGAAGCGCCCGTCGAGAAAGTTTTCAAGCGAGTGCTTGAGGCTTGCGGATTCAAAACTCGTTGAAAAACCCCTAACTAACCCGAACTCTAACTCAAAACTCTAAACCTAAAAGTTTCTTTATAAAAAATATTTTATAAAACAGTGTTTTTTTTAACGCGTTTATGTTTTTTTAACGCGTTTGGCTGAAAAATCTCGCGACTTCAGTCGCTGGGCGAGAACGAATCAGCTGCAAAATTCTATTCCAATTCTAGAAAATAAAAACTAGCAATAAAAACCAGCCAAAAACTAGCGGGCTCGGCGGGATTCGGACCCACGACCTCCTGGTTTCACTCAAATTTTTTTCTTTCAAAAAATTCGTTAAAAGCCAGGCGCTCTAGCCAAGCTGAGCTACGAGCCCAACGCGCTTAAATTTTTTTTTCAAGCGGATTTAATTAAGTTTGGAATGATTTAATTAAGTTTATTATAACATTTATTATTCATTTATTAACAGAATCGTTAAGAGACGTTAAGGGACAGGGATTGGCTTTACGAAAAATCCAGAAAATCGTTGTGCTCGACACGAATTTTCTCCTCGCGTTAACGCAGAAGAAAGTCGACTTCGCGGCATTGATTCGCGAGTTCTTCGACTTTCCAGTGCGCTTAGTGGTGCTCAAGCCGTGCCTGAACGAGTTAAAGGCGTTGAGCGAAGGCAAACGCGCTTTTCCCGCAATCCAGGAATACTTGCGCGCGAATTCTGTTGATGAAATCGCGACTGCAGTGCAGTCAGCTGACAAGGCGGTTTTCGACTTCGCGCGCGAACACGGCGCTATCGTCGCGACTCTCGACTATGTTTTGAGACAAAGATTAAAAAAGGCGGGAGTGCAAAGTATAACCTTGAGAAACAAGACAATCGTATTAGCTTAAAACCCTTTTTTATTCGAACTATTTTTTTTATTCCCAAAAATTTTTTTGTTTGTTTAGTTAAAAGAAAAAATCGGAAGGTGAACAAGTGTACAAGCTCTTGACTTTCGAAGAAAGCGTGCGCATTCCCCCAAACTTGTTTGGAATGCCGTTAAACAAGGCAGCGCTGAAAATCCTGCGCGAGCAGTACGAACGCACCGTCGACAAGCAGCTCGGAATAATTGTAAGCCTGCACAACGCTAAAATCAAGTCGCCAGGCCGCGTGCTTCACGGCGACGGGGCCGCATACTTTGACGTAGAGTGCGAAGCACTCGTATTTTCGCCGCAGATTAACGAGGTTGTCGACGGAAAAGTCAGCGAAATAGTCGAGTTCGGAGCTTTCGTGCGGCTTGGACCCATCGACGGCTTAGTGCACGTGTCGCAAGTCGCGAACGACTTCATGACTTTCGACAAGAAGCAAGGCGCGCTCGTGGGCCGCGATTCGAAGCGACTCCTACGCAAAGGCGATAAAGTTCGCGTGAAAATCGCTACCGTTAGCTTGAAGGACAACATTCCCAACAGCAAAATCGCTTTAACCATGCGCCCCGAGGGACTTGGAAAAACTGCGGCTGCCTCAGGCGAAGAAAGCGAGAAAGCGGAAGGCGCGGCTGGCGCGCAAAAGAAAAAGAAAAAGTAGAAAAAAATTAAAAAATTAAAAAATAAAAAATAATCAAAAATTAATCAAAAATTAATTAAATCGAGAGTGAAAAATGAATTCGATAAAGTCAATGATAAAACCAAATTTCTTCAGTGAACCTTAGTGAATATGGTGAACATAGTTGGTTGAGAAAGCGTGCAAGAAATGCCGGCTCATCGTGAAAGGCGACGTTTGCCCAGTTTGCAAGGATTCTCAGTTGACGAAAACGTGGGAAGGCTACATCGTGTTGATGAACATCGAGAATTCTGAAATAGCGAAAGCGTTAGGCGCAACCGCGCCCGGACGCTACGCATTAAAAATAAAGTGAGTTGAAAACCGAGTAAAAAAAATCGAGTGGAAAACTGAGCGGAAAACCGGTGGGAATTCGATGAAGGTTTTGAAACAAAATGAAAACCCATTGTTTTCACGCAAGGAAGTCGCCGTACTCGTCGAACGCGTGGACGCAACACCATCACGCGATGAATTGTTGAAGCAGTTAAGCGAATTCTTTAAAGCAAGTCCGGACACGATCGTTATAGACGCTATCACGCAAAAGTTCGGTGAACGGCAGGCGATAGTAAACGCGAAAATCTATTCGAACGCAAACGCGCTTAAGAAGACGGAACGCTCTTTCAAGCTCGCGCGCGGCAAGCATAAAGAAAAAAAGGAAAGCGTTGAAAAGAAAGTAAGCGAAGAAGCTGAAAAGAAAGCAAGCGAAGAATCAGTAATAAGATAAGTAATAAGTGAATAAGCGTGAAGGGGGAAATTATTAGTTAATGGTTGAAGAAAAAGGAAAAGGGAAAAAGAAAGCATTCAAGCCTTTCAAGCCACGCAAGTACTGCCCAAAATGCGGGCCTGGAGTCGCGCTTGCGGAACACAAGGACCGCCGAAGCTGCGGACGCTGCGGCTACATGGAAAAACTCTGAAACCCAGATTTTTTTAACTGGTTTTTTCTACTTGTTTCTCTGGTGTGCGAGAATTGTTTTCCTCGTTTTCTTCAGGAATCCAGTTACCATTATTGCCTTTCTTGATTTTAATTCTGCCCTTCGTTCTGCTCGCGTTCGAGCGCAAGCGATTACGCGATTTCCCGAAATTGCTATCTCTAGAATACTTTAATCCAGTGAAGTCGGTCTTGCGCGCTGTTCGCTTGTTCGTCTTAATGCTTTTAGTGTTATTGTTGCTTGCGAACATTTCCAATTTCTTTGGTTTTCTCGACTCGCGGAAAGTGTTAGACTTCATTCGCGCGCAGAACGCATTAACTCTTTTTATTGCCGTGAGCGTGAGCCCGATTGGTGAAGAATTGTTTTTCCGCGGTTACTTGCAGAAGCGAATCGGAATAATCTTTTCAAGCGTTTTGTTCGCCGCTCTGCACTTGGGTTACGGCTCGATAGTCGAGGTGATTGCGGCTTTCTTGATTTCAGTACTATTGGGCCTTGAACTTCGCAGGAACAACGACTTGCATGCATGCATGCTCGCGCACGCTGGCTACAACATTTTCACGATAGTACTCGCTCTGCATTTCCCGCAGTTGTTCGCTTAACGAACGCTTAACGCCGACGCTTAACCGCCGTCGTTTAACAGACTTTACAGACAATTTACAGACAATTTTCTTGTCAGATTTTCTTGCCGTGTCGCGCGAGTTTTCCAACGCGCACGAGCGCGGTTTCAAGTGTAATCGACTTGCGGGGCGGGAGTTCTTCCAGCGTTTTCGCGATGTTCTTGATTCCGAGTTTTCGCGCTGCGAGCAGGACGAGTTGCGTAGGCATCGGTCGTGCTTTGCACCACTCTCGCTCGCCGCGGAGTTCGCGTAAGAAAATGCTTGCAGTCACTGGCCCGACGCCGCGGAGTTCAAGCAACCGCGCTACTAGTTCACCGTGGTTTTTAGCTTGCGTGCAGAGGCGAGAGAGCTTGCCGCCGTATTTTTGTTTCAAGGTTTTCGCGCATTCGAGTAAGTCTGTCGCGGTGCTGAAGTCGTAACGCACGTAACCGCCGTTATCGAGAATTCCCACGAGCCCGTCCCAACCAGTGCGGAGAATCGCGTCAGGCGAGAGAACGCGCATTCGCTTGAATTCGCGGTAAGTCGAAAAAGCTTTGTCTTCGCTGATGCGTGCGCCGAAAAGCATTGAAGCAAGGAACCACTTGAAGACTTCGCTTTCCCGCGCGCCGCGCAAGTTTATTCCGAGCGCAGTGCTGTAAAGCCCGCCGTATTTCTTAATTAAAACCTTGATTTTTTTATTCTTAATTAAAACCTTGATTTTTTTATTCACTTAATTCACGTTTTTTTCTTATAACGCCCGCGCGATTCAACGACTTCCAACCGCTTGAGTACAAAATCGGTTTCTTTACCGAAAACTTTTTTATAGCCTTCAAGTACTGCGTTGAAGAGTTTCACCCAATTCTCGTAGTGCCTGCTGGAAAGCGCGCGCTTCAACAAGTGAAGGTCTACCGCCTTGTCTTCGAAGCGCGGTGAATGAAAACTCAGCCCGAAGTCAATGAAGTAAACATCGTCGCCCTTAACAATAAAGTTTGATGTGGTCAAGTCGCCGTGCACGATGTCGTGCTTGTGAAGCAAAGCAATTCCTTCTCCAATCTTGCGGCAGTAAGCGAGAATGCGGGGCGTCACCCCACCGTGCGCTGCATCAAGCACGTCACGCATTTTCTTTCCCGCAACATACTCTATTTCAAGAATTCCTTCGCGCGCTTTTTCCGACAACACGCGGGGAACCTTGATGCCGATGGCTGCTGCCTTTGAGAGCACGCGCGCTTCCCGCCGCGTGCGGGCTACCCTAAACTCTAATTCTATTTTCGGGTGCCTGTAGCTTTTTTTTGGGCGGTGTTTTATCACGCGTGCTCCTGCACGGTAAATGATTGCTTCCGCCCCTCCACCGATTACAACGCGTTTTTCATGTTTCATTTAAACGTGTTTGGCTGAGAAACCCGTTGCATCGAGAAACCCGTTGCCTGAACGCAACGGATGAAGTCACGGGTGAATCAACCCTAATTATTTCGCTAATTTTTCGCCCTTAATTTTTTCGCTTCAGTTAATTTTTTTTAGTTTTTTGTAGTGGCCGCGCGGGCTCGCTGACGCAGGCTCTTGTTGTGCGCGTCGCAGGAGATGGCGGCGTGAGCCAGTTTTTTCCGGGTCAGCGTGCACCACTTACGGTAGTGAGCCTTGCGGTGGTACGCTACGTTGCGGTGGTGCGCTAAATACAATACTAAATACAATACTGTTGTCAAATGTTGAAGTATCCTAGAGTTTTGGATTGTTTAAGTAATTTCGGGTTTTCTTTAAAAAACCTATCGCTGCAGCTGGTTTACTAAACGTTGTACGCGTTCGTTAACGTGAAACGCTTTTGAGAGTTCGAGCGCACGTCGCAGGCTTTAAAGCATTGCAGGCGAGTAATCCGCGTCCGCCGCAGTACCGCAGGCGCGGGCCTCGCATCGCGCTTGACGCAAGGCAAAACGCTTTTAACTGTGTTCGCGTAACGCGTTAAGGAAACTTGAGGCTTCAACCTTGGTGGGACGTCATCCAGTAAACCGTTATCTGCCGCGGTGGAAATCTCGTAAAATATTTTTTCAGTTAATTTTTTCAGTTAGATTGCTTAATTTTTCTTTCAATTGCGTGCAGTAAAAATTTTGGTGGCTTGCTTCAGGAACAGATTCTGTTAAACAATTCCGCATTCGCAATAAATCCCGCAACACCGCAATAAATCCTGCAACAATTTTATGGTTTTTCATCGTTTTCTTATGGTGTCTTAAATGTTTTGCCTTGGAATAGAATCAACTGCTCACACGTTCGGGGTTGGAGTAGTTTCAGACAAGGGAAGGATTTTAGTGAACGAAAAAGCAAGCTTTGCTTCCGACGGCACAGGAATAATTCCCAGCGAAGTCGCAGCTTTCTTGAGGCGCCGCGCAGACGAAGTTTTTGCATCAGCTCTTGAAAAAAGCGGGTTGAACAAATCGCGAATCGATTTGGTTTCTTTTTCTCAAGGACCCGGAATAGGCAATTGTCTTCAAGTCGGACTAGAAAAAACTCGCGAACTAGCCAAGCGCTTGAACACCCCGGCAGTCGGAGTCAATCATTGTTGCGCGCACCTCGAGATCGGGCGGCTGCTGACGAAAGCTAGAGATCCAGTACTACTTTACGTGAGCGGGGCCAACACTCAAGTGATTGCTTTTGAGGGAGGCCGCTACAGAATTTTTGGCGAGACACTCGACATAGGCGCCGGCAACTTGCTAGACAAGTTCGCGCGTCACTTGGGACTCGGCTTTCCCGGCGGCCCGAAACTACAAGAATTATACTATAAAGCAAAAAACTTTGTATCGCTTCCATACACCGTTAAAGGAATGGACTTAACGTTTTCCGGCCTACTCACTCGCGCAAAGCAACTAGCTGACTCCGGCAAGCACTCAAAAGAAGACTTAGCGTACTCGCTTCAAGAAGTCGCCTTCTCAATGCTAGTGGAAGTCGCCGAACGCGCGCTTGCACACTGCGCAAAGAATGAGCTCCTCCTCGGCGGGGGTGTAGCGTGCTCGAAAATCCTGCAAGAAAAAGCGCGAGTAATGTGCGAAGAACGGGGCGCGAAGCTGTTTGTGCCACCAAACGAGTTTCTTGTAGACAATGGAGCGATGATTGCTTGGCAGGGAATTCTTCAAAAAAAGCAGGCGACGCGCGATTACGATTCACTGAAAATTTTACCTTACCAGCGAACTGACGCCGTGAAAGTAACTTGGCGGAAGTAAAGCCAGTGTTTGTCAGTGTTTGCCAGCGTTTCATGGTTTTTTGTTTGTTTTTTGTTTTTTTTGTTTGTTTGTCGGTGTTTGTCAGCGTTTCACGGTTTTCTTTTTACCGCTAGTGAAATCGATTATGGTGCTGGGTTTTCCGTGTTTTGGGCCCTCGTAAACCACGTAGTCAACATTCGCGAGAATCGTCTTGTCGCAGTCGCGGATGCTCGTCATGAATTTTCCGCCGGACTTGTTGACGCTCGTAGTCACGAACGGCACGTTTGCTTTGCGCACTACTTGCGTGAACCAGTGGCGTGGAATACGTACACCTAAAACGCTTGGCTTTCCGCCTTTCACGACTTCAGGCGAAACGCAGTTCTCGTTCTTCATTTTCAAGAGTATAGTGAAAGCTCCCGGCAGGTTTTCTTGAATGAATTCGCGTGCTTGCTGGCTGACTTCAAGGTTTTCCTCAATCCACGCGAGGGAAGGTGCGATTACTGAAAATGGTTTTCGCTCGCGTTCTTTCAGCAAACGGATTTTCGCTACTGCCTCGCTTTTAAGCGCGTTGCAGCCTAGCCCGTAAATAGTGTCCGTCGGGTAGATGAAAACTTCCCCGCCGCGAATCGCTTCACGAATTTTTTTTTCGAATGCGTGGAAATCGTTCGCGTGAACTAGTTGCATGAATTACTGTAGGAAGAAAGCAAAATAAAAGCTGACGCCCGCGTTGCTTACAGCTCGCCGACGCGGCGCTTCTGCATGCGCTTCAAGCGCTTTCGTTTCTTCTTAATCCACTTCCAGCGCATGTGCCCCTTTTTTTTCCACTTGCGTGGTCTAGCACCCAATTATGGTTCCTCCAAATAAGCTTTCGAGTAAAATAATTTTTTCGCGCTAGAGATTTATGTTATTAATCATTATTTTTCTATAGAGGTCTATATTATTTTATTTTTATTATTATATTATTTTATTTTTATTATTATTCTTTATTAGTCATCATTTTTATAGTTATTACTAGTTTATTTTTTTATAGTTATTATTACTAGTTTATTAGTCATTATTTTTTTTATTTTTTTTATGATTATTATTACTAATTCTTTGTTTGTTAAGATGTTTGTTGGATGTTTGTCAGCTAGACGTTTATAATTGCCAGCATAATATTTTTGTTTGTTGGATGTTTGTCAGCTAGACGTTTATAATTGTTAGTATATACACTATTACACTATTAGTTATTAAGTTATTATGCGTCGCTATTTATGCGCCCGCGTCTTCGACGCCCGTCTTCAGAATACTCTTGATTTCGTCTTTGGTTTTCGCGCGGAATTCGTCGAGCGTGCGGATTCCGGCAGCGTAAAGCCGTCTAGCGCGGACGCGCCCGATTCCGCGCACGCGGCAGAGTTCAAGCAACTCGCGTTTTACTCCATGCTTGATTCTTCGCCGCAGGATTCTCGCTTTCTTGAACGCGTCTGTCGCGTTTTGCATGAACGCGAGTTCTTGAAGCGCGTAAGCAAGCCACTCGGCATTCCGCATTCTCGCATGCAGGACTCCGGGTGGAATGTTGAATTGGTTAAAAATGTTGTCTTCACTTTCTTCATTAATCCACGCGTTCAACACTTTCGCGGTTTTGTACTTGTCGAGCGTGCTAGCATCGAATTCTGCCGCTTGAATGTCGAAATCATCGAGCAACGCGTACAATTCTTCCCATAAAGCGTTTTCCTCGTCGTGCGCGGCTTCAATGAGCGGCCGTGCTTCGGTCGCGTTGTTTAAAGCCATTAGGAAAGCGAATTCGTTTTTTTCGCGTTTTTTAGTTTCGTCTATAAACTTTAAAAACGAGTAAGCGGTCAACGGGTCAATGTACAACTCGGCGGTCCGCTTGCCTACTGGCGTGGCCAAAAGCGTGTTCTGCTTTTCGCGCACGAAATCCATGTCCTTCAGTTCTTCAACAACTCGCTCGACTTTCGCAATCAAATCCCGCGAGTCCCCATACTGGAACGCGAAAAAAGTTTTTTCGAAAAATTTTTTCAACTCGCCCGCATTCTTACAGTAGTCTTCAGCAATCAGCGCGAGAACGTGCGCGCGTAACACCGGCTCGCTCGCAAGCTTCGAGTAAATATTCTCGAGAGGGCCGTAAACGTATTTTTCAACGACTTTCCGCCGCTCGCCGGGCTTGCAGACGAGAATCCCGGTTCCCTTCGCATCGAAGCGCGGCCGCCCTGCCCTGCCGGTCATCTGAGCGCACTCTAAATTCGGGATAAACTCCGAAAAAGCGCCGTTAAAACGCTTCAAATCCCTGACGATAACCCAACTCGCCGGGTAATCAACACCCATCGCTAGCGTCGTAGTACAAACAATCGCTTTAATGCAGCGGTCTCGCTTGAAGCCCTTTTCAATCAACTGTCTTTGCTTCGACTCGATACCCGCATGATGAAAACTCACGCCATTCTTCAAGCACTCGGCAAGCAGCCTGCACTGGCGCGTTGGGGTGCCGAGCGCGCGCAAAGCGCGCGCGGCGAGCAACTCGCACTCTTTTTTTTCTTCTTCGGTGAGAAACTTGCTTGTCGTTTGTGCGAGTTCGAGTGCTAGCGCTTCAGCGTTCTTGCGCGTTGAGACGAACACTAGTGCTTGGCCTTTGCGTTGGTTTTCTGAAAGCGCTTTTTCTACGAGTTCCTGGAGTGCGAGCTTCTCGTCGCTAATCTTCTCGCTTTTTTGCGCAAAGAAAATTTTTTTCTTGTCGCAAACACCTATTTCTAGTGGCGTTGGACGCCAGGAATTCGTGAAGAGTTCGGCTGAAAGCCATTCCGCGATTTCCTTGTTGTTGGGAACTGTCGCGCTGAGGCAAAGCAACTGTGCCTGCGTTTGCACTAGTTTCGTTAAAACGATTTCTAGGGTTGCTCCCCGCTCGTCGTCGTTAAGCAAGTGCACTTCATCGACTACAGCTAACCCAACGTCCTTCAACCATCTTGCCTTGTGACGCAAAAGCGAGTCGAGCTTTTCGCTTGTAACTATTATCACGTCGAAGGCAGCAAGTTCTTCACTATTCGAATCGTAGTCGCCAGTGCTTACTGCAACCTTCATTTCGAAGCTCGCCAGCGCGCGTTCGAACTCCGCGTGTTTTTCGTTGGCGAGCGCGCGGAGCGGCACTACGTAAAGCGCTTTCGTCTTGGTTTCAAGAAAGTTTTTCACTATTTTCAGTAATGCTAATAGTGTCTTGCCGCTGGCTGTGGGCGCGCTGACTAGCAAACGCGTTTCAGAAAGCAGTGGAAGCGCTTGCTCTTGCATGGGATTAAGCGCGGAGTAGCCTAGCTTGAGAAGAACGTCGTTTAAACTTAATTCTCCAGCGAAAATCGTTTCTAGTTCCATGACCATTATTTTGCTGGAACAAGCAACTTAAAAACTTGCTTTAACCACCCTGCCAGTGAAAAACAGTGAAAATCAGCTAAATTTTTTTTGAATTATTTTGAATTACGAAGTCTCTAAACGAATGAATTCCTTTAAGCCCAGCAAGTCTGTTCCAGCTTCAACAACGCGAATCAACACCATTAATAACGCTGCTGCGCTCGCTGGAACAGCCAAGAGAACCGAAAACAAGAATGCGCCAGTCGCTTCCTGCACCCCGAGTCCAGCAATCGATAGCGGAATGAATGAAATGCTCGTCAACAACGCGCAGAGCACTACGAACGCTGAAAGCGGGGCGGAAAAGCCGATCGCGTATAACACGAACCACCAGGCTGCGCCTCGCAAAACCGCGCCTACCGCGCTTACGTAAAGCGAGTACAGCATCACACTTGAATGCATGTGATGCACGAAAACCTCGTCGTACGCTTCAGAAAGCTTTTTGCCAGCGAAAGGAATTAACGCAAAAATTTTTTCAACCAACGCAACGCGCTTCCAAAACAACAACAACGCGAAGGCGGAGAGTACTGCTAGGAAAACGCCGGCCGCGAGAAAGCCTTTCGCGAACAAAGCTATCGAAGCGATTATTAGGAAAGCGCGGACGAGAAAATCGCTTGCGAGAACGATTCCGAGAACGCGCGCGTTTACAGACGTTTTCTGGTGCTTGCGCAGCGAGTAAACGAGGTACGCGTAACCGCTCCTGCCAGGCGTAACATCGCTGAACAGCAATGCTTGCATGTGAATAAAGAAAACGCGCGTCACGGAAAGCGGTAAGCGAAGTATTTTCTTTAAGCGTAGCGCGCTAGTGAAGTTCATCGCCAAGTAGCACGCGATTGCGGGCGCGAGCCAAAACAGGTTAACCTGTTTTGCTTGGGCAGTTAAGCTTGCGAACTCGAATCGAGTAATGAACAAGTAAAACAAGAGGACGGCTACAACAGCGTTTAAAACAATGGCGAGTTTTTTCTTCAATTCCAAACTCCTTTTTTAGAGAGCGAGAGGAAAGTGGACCGGGCGGGAATTGCACCCGCGGCCTCATGCTTGCGAAGCATGCGATCTTTAGCAAAACCATTGAAGCGTCTTGCAACGCTTTAAGGGCTTGGCTGCTGATCTACCGGCCCACTTTTTCACTTTTTTGACGCATTTGTTTTTGAAAAAACTTGTTTAATATGTTTGGCTGAGGAATCCGTTGTTCTTCAAGGCAATGAATCAAATTGTTTTTCTTCAGTTGTTTGCCAGTTTTTGTAGGGATTGCGCGGGCTTCGTAGGCGTAGGCGGCGCAAGCCTTGACGTCTCGCGTTACGCGCACGAACGCACGCATAACGCGCGCTGATAGTTACGCCATCCAGCGCAAGCCGGGCAACATGCAACATGCTGGAATCCTGCGCCTTTAGGCGTAGTTATTAAAATAAACTGATTTAAATAATCGCACACGCATAATACTATTAGGCAGGCGGAGGGTGCACGGCTGTCGGTGGCCCCTCTTCAAAAAAGGGGTTGCTGAGGAAGCTCCGCTCACTCGATTCGATGTAAAGGCGCGCAAGCGCCGCCGCTTAAGGCGGGGAACGAAGAACAGAAACGATGCCTGCATTCGCGCAGGATGAACGCGAAAGCGAGACGTTGCGGCTCGCAGGGTGAAACGCGCTTCGTTCAAAGAGTGTAAGGCGTTTAAACGCCGCTTAGTTCAATGCCGTGACAAACAGAAAGCGGGCTACGGCCCGCCGCCTGCTGCTTGAAGCAAACGAGTAGAGAAACGGATTGCAGTTTTTCGACTTGAACTTGCGGAATTCGCAACTAGAAAAGCAAGCGCTAGCCTTAGGCTTCACGAAAACCTTTACGCCCCCGGCAGTTGAAATCAAGACGCAGCGCGACTTGAATGCAATCCGCGGCGAAGATGGTGATGGCTTTTACGCGCTTGAATCAGTTGACTCCGAACTCTTACGCAAGGCTGCAAAGCGAGCGCGCGGCCGCGCGCTCGTAAACGCTTTTCTAGTAAAAAACTTTCACCGCGACGACGGGCTGGTCCGCGTCGTCGCCGAATCAGAAAACGTTTTCGAAATTCCGTTGTATTACTTTCTGCACTCAGCGCACGTTCACCGCGCCAAGCTGTTCGATGAGGCGGCCGCGTTTCTCAAAAAGTGTTTGAAGCTCAAAGCGCCATTCGTTTTCACCAGCCGCGCGGAGAGCGAGTTCGACTTAAAGTCGCCCCGCGAAATAATCGCGGTAGGCGAGTGCCTTGGCTTGACGCGAGAGCAAGCTGTTTTCGCGCTCAGCGAAGCGCTTACGCGGTTTTTGATGAATGCGAGAGCGTGAACGTGAAATAAAGAAAATAACGTGAAATAAAAAAAATGAAGAAAATAATTTTCGTGACTGGATGGAAATGCTGGCGCGGCCGCGCGTTCCAGAAGTTCGGCGAGTAGTACTAATAAAAAGATTGATTTCAATGCTGGAAAAAAAGCGTTACTTGCTGGTTGAAATCGCGGTTGAAGGCGGTGGAAAGCTCGGAGAACGCGAAGCAAAACACTTGCTTTACGCTGCTGCTTTCGAATTTCTTGGCGAGTTGGGAGCAGCACAAGCCGGCCTGCGTTTCAAGGCATTCGACGAGCGCACGCAGCGCGCGGTTTTAAAGTGCCGCACGGATTCGCTTGAGTCTATCGTGGCTGCGTTGGCGCTCAAGCGCTTCCATTCTCTCGCAACCGGCAAGCGCGCTGGCGTTGCTTTAAGAGTACGCAAGGCAAGCGGGTTATTATCAAAACTCGTAAAACTCGTTCGCTAGAGTCTTGTTGAAACGTTTAAAAACAGTTTTTTCATAAATACTTTCGGAAGAGGAAAGAATGCGGGAAACATCAGTTGAAGGATTGCTCGATTTTTGACGAGTCGCTTCAACTCTACTTTCTCCAAAAAAAAGTTTTTAAAAGTTTTTATTAACTTGCAGGGTTAATTGTTTGATTAGATTGCAGAGATTGCGTGACGCTGAATTCGCGGAATTCGCGAAACTGTGGAACGCCTGAAAAGAAAGAGGTGAGTTTGATTATGTATCCTCCAAGCCAAGCTGCTTACGACCGCGCGATTACCGTATTTTCTCCCGACGGGCGATTGTTTCAGGTAGAGTACGCGCGGGAAGCCGTCAAGACTGGGAGCACGAGCATCGGAATAGTGTGCACTGACGGAGTCGCGTTGGTAGCACACAAGCGCATTCCATCGGCCTTGCTCGTGGGCGAGTCGCACGAAAAAATTTTTCAAATCGATTCCCACATTGCTGCATCGAGTTCCGGACTCGTTGCAGACGCGCGAAAGCTTGTGGACTTCGCGCGCATCGAAGCGCAAAAGCACAGGTTGACTTACGATGAGCCAATTAGCATCGAAATGCTTTCAAAAAAAGTAGGCGACCACGTGCAAATGTTTACGCAGTACGCTGGGGTTCGTCCGTACGGCGTTTCGCTTTTGCTTGCCGGCGTAGACGGTAAGCCGCGCTTGTTTGAAACAGACCCAAGCGGCGCATTGTTTGAGTACAAGGCAACTGCGATTGGAGCTGGAAAAAAAGTTGTAGAAGAGTTTTTCGACAAGGAATACCGCGAGGGGTTGAGCTTGCAGGACGGTGTGCGGCTCGCGTTGCGCGCGCTGCGCAAGAGCTCTGAAGAGAAAATTCTTCCGCAAACAGTTGACATCGCGATAGTTTATTCCGAAGAAAAAAAAGTCAAACTACTCTCGCAAGCTGAAGTAACAGCTTTCTTTACAGAAAAACCTGAAAAACCAGAAAAACCTGAAAAGAAAGGTTGAAGCCAAAAAATCGGGAAAGGAAACCGGAAAAACTCGAAAAAAATCGGGGAGAAAAAAATCAGAAAAATCAAAAAAATCAAAAAACAGGAAACTAGAAAATCAGAAAAATCAAAAAATAAATCAAAAAACAGGAAAACCAGAGAAAACTGGAAAACTGAAAAAAGCCGGATTAGTGAAATGACGTGAAATGACTGGAATAGAGAACACGATAATTGCGCGTTTAGAAAAAAGCGGCGAGAAATTCGAGATTCTCGTAGACCCAAAACTTTCTTACGAGTACAAGACAGGCGCGCGCAAGACGCTCGAGAACGTTCTCGTCGTCGACGAGGTGTTCAGCGACGCGCGGAAAGGCGAGCGACAGAATGCGAGTGCACTCAAGAAAGTCTTCGGCACGACGGACGTGATGGAAGTCGCCCGCCACATTTTCGCCGAAGGCGAGCTGCAGTTGACTACCGACCAACGCCGCAAACTCGTTGAAGAAAAAAAAGCTAAGATAATCGCGTTAATCTCGCGCGAGGCTGTAGACCCGCGGACGAAAGCACCGCACCCGCCAGCGCGCGTGGAAAAAGCGCTTGAAGAAGCAGGTTTTCACGTTGATGCTTTCAAGAGCGCTGAAGAACAAGCAGTCGCCGCAATCGAAAAGATTCGCGAAATCATTCCAATAAGCTTGGAAAAAACAAGGATTGCAGTTAAAGTGCCTGCAGAGTTCGCTGGCAAGACGTTCGGACTCCTGAGAGAGTACGGAATGCGGAATGAAGAGTGGGGCGCGGACGGTTCGCTGTCGTGCGTATGCGAATTTCCAGCAGGAATGTTGGGAGAGTTTTCAGACCGCTTAAACAAAACGACTGCAGGGCAAGCGCAAACGAAAACGCTGAATTAAAAAAGTTGTTTTTGTTTTTTTTGAGTTTTTGGTTTTTTTTGAGTTTTGCCTCGCGTTTGTTTTTTGTTATTTGACTTTGTTTTTTGGTTTTGAAGGGGGTGTTTTTTGAAGTTGATTGGAAAAAAAATAGTTGTTCCAGGCGAGCTAGTGTTCGATTCGCCCAAGCGCGTTGAAGGAACTTTCATTGAAAACGGGAAGACGTTCGCTTCCACGATTTCTTTAATGCGGGAAGACCGAATAATTCCTTTAAAGGGACGCTACTTACCGAAATTAGGCGATTTAGTTATTGGAATCGTGAAAGAAGAAAAATTCAATGGTTACGTGCTCGACATAAACTCGCCCTACGAAGGCCAATTGAACGCGCGCGAGTCGCGTGAAACATTCGAACTTGCCGACGTCGTTTCCGCTGAAATAATCGACGTAAACGAAGTGCATGAAGCTGTCCTCGGACGCCCGCGCAGGCTTTGGGGTGGCGAGATTCTAGACATTGAACCAGTGAAAGTGCCGCGCGTGATAGGTAGAAACGCGAGCATGCTTACCACGCTGAAACAGTATACGCGGACAGACATTCTCGTCGGCAAGAACGGCCGCATTTACTTGAAGGGCGGCGACGTCGCGCTCGCCACGCTCGCGATTTTGAAAATCTGCAGGGAAGCACACTTGAGCGGCTTGACGGACCGCATCACCGCGTTCCTGCAAGCGGAATCCGCGAAAAACAAAGCGGTTTGATTCCGAAGTGATTTGATTCTGCTTTGATTTTTTTTCGTGAAAAAGGTGGTCTTGAAAATGGTTGAAGAGGAAATCGTTTTACTGAAAAAAGAAAAACCCACGCTCATTTCCAGTGGAAAGAGGGCGGACGGCAGGAGCTTCACGCAACTACGCCCAATCAAAATCAGTGCAGGTGTTTTGAAGCAAGCGGACGGTTCCGCATTCATAGAGTGGGGTAAAAACAAAGTAGTCGCAGGCGTTTACGGGCCTCACGAAGTGTTTCCCAAACACTTGACGAACCCTTACCGCGCGCTCGTCAACGCGCGTTACATAATGACTCCGTTCGCCTCGCTTGAAGAACACGGACGCGCCGGACCCAACCGCAGAAGCATTGAAATCAGTAAAGTCGCTAAACACGTTTTCGAGAACATTATCTTGACGCAGGATTTCCCGAAAACCATGATTGACGTGCACATGGAAGTTCTCCAAAGCGACGGCGGAACGCGTGTTGCCGCGATTACTGCCGCCAGCGTCGCGCTGGCGGACGCTGGAATTCCCTTGCGTGATCTCGCGTGCGGCGTTTCAGTTGGCAAAGTCGAGGGGCAACTCGTAGTCGACCTAGACAAGTACGAGGATAACTTCGGCGAGAGCGACATGCCAATGATTTTCGCGCCGCGTTCAGGCGAACTCTTGCTTTACCAAATGGACGGAATGCTTTCGCGCAACGAAATCGCGCAGTGCATCGAAATGGGGTTGCGTGCTTCGAAAGAAATCCGCGAGCTTCAAGTAAACGCGTTAAAAGAAAAGTATGAGGCTATCGCCGCGAAAGCGAGCGCCGAAGCGAGCGGTGAAGCTGGCAGTGAAGCGGGCGGCGAAGCGGGTGCAGAGGTTAAGGCGATGGGAAAGTAAGGCAAGGGAGAGAAAAGGGTAAGAGAAAGTAAAGAAAGTAAGGCAAGGGAAAGTAAAGTGCGAGAAAAAAATGAAATGTTGGTGTGGGAAAAGAATTCTGGCGCGAGGGAAAAAGTGAACGTGAAATGCTGAAAATGGTTTTCAATAACAAAATGATTACCGCATTTTTATTTTACCGCGCTTTTCAAAAAAGGTGGTTTTAAAGAAATGATTTTAGACGAAGTAAAGGAAGCTTTCATTAAAGACCTGCTGTCGAAGAACAAGCGCCTGGACGGAAGGAAATTCATGCAATACCGGGAAGTCAGCGCGCAGAAAAACTATTTGCCGAACGACGAGGGCAGCGCGTTCGCACGCATCGGCGACACTAAAGTCATCGCTGCAGTAAAATTCGATTTGCTTGCGCCTTTCCCGGACCGTCTTGACGAAGGCGTGTTCATAGTCAACGCCGAATTCTCGCCAATCGCGCACCCGGAATTCGAGCCAGGCCCTCCAAACGAGAACAGCATTGAACTCGCGCGCGTAATAGACAGGGGAATCCGCAGCGCTGGAGCAATCGACTTGCAGGCGCTCGGCAAAATCGGGATTCCAGGCGAGAAAGTCATGGGCGTATTCATCGACTTGCATGTTCTCGACCACTCTGGAAACCTCGTAGACTGCGCTTCACTCGCCGCTGCAGCAGCGCTGGCAAGCGCGCGTGTACCGAAGTACGAGAATGGCGCGCTAGTGCGCACCGAATTCGTTGGTCCCCTCGAGTTAAAGAAGACTGTCGTGACGAGTTCCTTCGAGAAAATCGACGGGAAAATCGTTCTAGACGCTACTAACGAGGAGGAAGTCGCGAGTTCCGGACGCGTTTCAATCGCGACTGCCGACGACGAGCACGTTTGCGCTGTTCAAAAAAGCGGCGCAGCTGGGTTTACTGAAAGCGAGTTGCTTGAATTGATTGATGTGGCTTTCGAAAAACGGAAGGAACTGCTCGAACACGTTTGAAAGTCGAAAGCGTTTAAACGCGTTTGAAAAATTTAAACGCGTTCGAAAAAAAATTGATTTATTGATTTTTTGTTTTCGAAAACAAGGTGAAGAAAAAACAATGGTTTCGCGGTACGGAAAGAAAATCAGGGAACGCATAAAGAAAGCGACTGAAGCGCTGAAAGCACGGCATGCGTGCCCGCAATGCGGAAAAAAACGCGTCAAGCGCGTGGGATTCGCGTTATGGCGCTGCAAGTCTTGCAACACTGAATTTGCTGGCGGCGCCTTCGTTCCAGAAACAACTGTTGGTTCCACAGCGCGAAAAATAATTGAAGCAATCAGCAGCCAAGTTCAAACTCGACAACAAACCCAAGCAAGTCGATAAAGCTAAGCAAACCCAAGCAAGTAAAGCAAGTCAACAAACCAATCAAGTAAAGCAAGTCAAGCTTGAAGAGTGGAAGGTGGCGCATCAAAAATGTTCGTCTTGTTTCAAGCCCGCTTGAAAAACTTGGTTTTCGAAAAAAAACTTGAAGGCGTCCAGCTGACGCGCGAAAACGTTTGTTCACTCCTTGAAGACGCGCGCAGGATTTGCCTCACAAAACAATTCGATTACGCGCCTTTCGACGCGCGCGCGATTCAAGCACTCGCCGCGCCCCACGCAGCGCAAGCTTCAACACTCTCTGGCTTGGCGAATGCTTTAAGCGTGTTGAAGCCATCAGAAGTTGAAGGCAACTTACGAAATTTTCTTTCGCCTGAATTCCGGACGCATGCTGGCGAAGGCAGCGAAGCTGCAGTCGCAGTTGACGCGAAAGCCTCGCTTCCGAAAAAGCGGGATGCGATGCCGCTCGCGTGGGCTTGCTTTCTTAACGCGTTTTACGAAAAACTTTTTTCGAATGAAACTGACGTTTCAAGATTTACAGCCAAAAGCGAAGCCGGCGGAAAATGCATGCTCGCTGCAGACTTCGAATCCTGGCGCGTAGTGAAGAAAGCCGCCGCAGGCGCCGAACTAAAGGAAACGTTTTACTTTCTCGCCTCGAGCTTTCTCTCGATAGAAAAAAAGCTTTCAGAACTCGCTTTCGACTCGACAATGCAAGCACAACAATTCTCTTCGCTCGTTGAATCGTTTTTGAAGAACTTCAGCGAACGCAAGTCTTTCTCGAAACTCCAGCAAATGCTTTCATGCGTTGCTGGCGAAGGCGTGGAAGCGAAAATCTCTACGTTAAGCCCGCGCAAGCCGCGGCTCGCGCTCCAATTGTTTTTAGACCGCGTATTCGAGTATTCCGGCTATGCGCCTTTCGCGACTTTAGACGCATTGAACTCCGCGTTTCCGGAGTTAAAGATTCCCAAGCCGCGCGGACGCGTTGCAGCAAGCAAAAAGTGATTCCAGTAACCCGCCGCGCTTTTTTTAACCACGCGACGCTATAAATGATGTTATAAACTTACTGCAAGTTTTTGGGGGAGATGGGGTAGCTTGGCATCCTGCCAGCTTTGGGAGCTGGAGACCCGAGTTCGAATCTCGGTCTCCCCACTTTTTAATCGCCTTCTCTCGAAAACTAAAGAAAACTAAAACGAAAACCAAGTTGAAAAATAAAAAAAGAAAAAATTTAAACGCTGCTGCTGCCGCTGCTGCCTGGTCCGACTTGAATTTTTTCCGCGAACTCAACGCGTCCTACGGGCAGGCCTGTCTCGCGCGGCGGGCGTTTCTTGCGCAGATAAAATATTGCGTAAGCGAACGCTGCGACGAGCACGATAACCCCGCCGAGCAGCACGAAGTCGAACTCGCTTTCCTTCGGTGGGAGCATTGCCGCGCGAAGCGCGAGGTTCGACGCGTTTTGCGCGAGCGCTTTGAAAGCGATTTGCGTGAACAACGCGTTTTTCAACTTGTCTTCGTTTGCTTTGAGTGACAATCGCAGTTCCTGAAGTTCTTTCTGCAGTCCGGAAACGCGCGCGTCGCCGGTCCCGTACCTGCGAACCGCATTGTTGATTTGCGTGCTGGCGTTGCTTACAGCAACCAAGCTCGCATTGTAATCTTCGAGGGTTGCATTGTAAGAGGAAGCAAGCGAGTCGAGTTCTCTGCTTTTCTCTTTAAACTGTTCTTTGACCGCGCCAGTGTTTTCGCCGCCGCTCGCGTTTTTCACGCTTTGGTAAAGCGTGTTGAGTTCACCGTACTTTTTCAACAGCGCGTCGAGGGAAACCGCGTTGAATCCTGCTTTCTCTGCAACTGTTTTGTAAGCGTCACGCAAGTCGCTCACTTTCTTTGAATAGCTTGCAAGCGCTTGCTCTTGGCTCGCAGCAAGCATTTTGTTTAAAGCAGTGGAGTGTCTTTCCTTAGTCTTCGAGTCAATGTAAGCCGCCATTTCGCTCACGCTTTTGAGTGGACCAACGTCACTCGAAGAAATTATCGCGTCGATTGCAGTGCTTTCGTTGGCTTCAAGCGCGCAGTTGTTCGGGTTTCCGTTCAAAAAAAACGCGTGTGGAAAATTTGGTATTATTACTGCATGGTCGCTTGAAACCTTTTGGAAAAGCGTCTTGAATTCCTTTGCTTTCGCGTTTATCGTTGACAGCGTTGAGACCGTCACTTCAACATCGCGGCTTGAAACCGCTTGGTCGAGAACAGAAACACTGTTGCTCAAGCTGTTGAAGGCGCTTTCGAAACTTGGAAGCGTCGCATTCAAGTCGTTAGTCGCGTTTCGTTCCGCCGCGAACGTCGTTACGCCAGCAGCGTAAATGTAGACGTAAGGCACCGTCGTGTGCACGCGGACTAAGAAGGTCTTCGCGGCCTTAATGCAATTCGCTTCCTCGTTTTGAATCGCGTTAAAGTTTGACTTCACGCCAGCTGCTTTTGACGCAAATCCAAGCGCGTCGAACTGGGCGCTCAAGTACGCTTTAACAAGAACGGAATACTTTGCGGAATCCAACTCTGCTTGGTAATCGCCGTCAACCTCGCGCAGGATTACTGATTCAACCCCGCCGAGTTTAACCATCGCATAATTAACTCCTTCGCTTGAAAAAAGCGTGACCGTCACGCTCTCGCCTGGATTCGCGTAGAAACCGCCGGCTTCCTCTGCAGTTAAAGCATTCGAAAAACCGGAAAACGCAAGCAACGGAATGAAAGCAAGCGCTAACACTGCGGCTGCGGACAACGCGGCTTCTAGCGGGTCTCTCATGAAAAAAATTGAGTTGCTACTCGTTTTTTAAGGTATTCATTTGTATATCTTTATTCTTTTTAAGGAATTACACCCAAAAAATATGCGTCTTTCACAAGGCTTTTATAACTCCGCGAAATTCCCGCTGTAGCTCAATCTGGCAGAGCACCTGACTGTAGCCTGCAAATTTTCTTTTTTCAAAAAAAGAAAAAAGAAAATTTGGTTAAAGAAAACGCGCGCGAGCGCGGAAATCAGGGTGTTGCCGGTTCAAATCCGGCCAGCGGGACTCACTAAAAAAACGAGTTTAAAAAAATTAACAAAGCTTTTGGAGGAATTCTGTTTGAAGTTGAAGACGATTCACGGAATCGCTGGAACAGCGATAGCGCCAGAAAACCTTCCACCAAAAAACCATGTTACAGTATACTTAGTGCATGAAGGCAAGTTTAATTCAGGCGTCGGCTGCGGCGCGCTCGAACACTTGAACAAGCAACACGCGAAAAAAACCGTTGAAGAACTATGGAGTGAATTAAAAAAATTGGGTTTGAATCCAAGCAAGTATTTTGGCATGCGTAAAGAATCGCTGTTGAAAAAAGTTTTAGAGTTAAACTTGCCGGACGACGCTCAAAAGCACGCTGAAAACTTGTTTGAAACAGCGGAGAAAAACGGGTTGCGGGCAATAATCGCTGTTTACTCCCACGAGGAAGGAAAAACCAAGCTTGTAGGCGCAACCAACTTAAGCAACCTGCCGAAAAAATTTTTTGTTTCCGCAAGAATTTGTTCAGACGCGCGCATTTCAGAGGAGGTCGCGAGAAGAGTGGCTGAAGCTGTCTTGGAAAAAAAACTCGAGCCAGGGCAAGTGCTTGAAACTCTTGACTTAATTGCTCCAAACCCTGAAAAACAAGCTCCTTTGACAGTAATAGTTCACCCTCCAGAAAAACCACCTAGGAAAGCACGCGGCCGAGTCTTCAACGTTTCTTCAACCTCGTTTGGCGGATTGCTTTCGCTTGCTTACGCGCTAGTAAATTTCGGCCCGCACGGAACCAAGTCACTCAAACAAGTCCTAGTTGTTGACGAACCCATGTTTAAATTCCTTAAACAACGTTTGAAGGCACTAAAGAAAATCAAATTAAGAATGCTTCAAAAAAAAACAAAGAAAAAACAAGAAAAAATGAAAAGAAAAAAGAAAGAGAAAACAAAGAAAAAAATAAGAAAAAACGAAAAAGAGAAAAAAGCGCCCCAAACGGTTTTAAAAAGAAAGACTCTAAAAATTTTCAGCTAGTAATCCTCGTTCGTTCTCGAAGCGCCTTGGTAGTGTAGCGGCCTAGCATTCGGGCTTGTCGAGCCCGAGACCCGGGTTCAAATCCCGGCCAAGGCGCTTTGACAAAAGGTTCAGCGCCCGCCAACTCCTCTAAAGTTATATTTAGCAAACTCTGCGTACTACGCATTTGTAAATGAACCAAATAATCACTAAGAATAGTATTACTATAACTTCTTCTTCCAAATGCGAAAAAAGAAATTTTACAATTAAATCTATATCAATCATAACTCTAGATCTCCTCGCGTCATTTTTGTCATCATTGTCGTATTAACTAGCCAAGATGCTAGGGTAAACGGTTCGTCGGGGTTCGCCGCGCTTGAAGCGAAAATGCCTCTCTCGGTACCTTATTATGCTAGGACGTTCACAATAACCAACGGGTTTTCCATGAGTTATCCGAGCAAGCGCAAAAAACCGCAGAACCCCAAGTGCAGGTGGGGCGAAGAATCTGCTTATTCCCACAAAGTCTGATTTCTTTTTCTAATTCCCGCCGGCGGATTTCGATTCGTTTAAATTAAGGACTCTGGAGGAATTCTTTTCTTCCATTCGGCAAGCGTCTTCTTCAGGTTTTCAAACCGCCGCTTGTCTTTCGGCGAAAATTTTTCGACGATTTCGCCGATTTTCTTATTTCCCAATTTATTGAAGCCCTCTTGAACTATGCTGTAGCCGTTATCGACGCGCCGTTTTTGCTCCAAGTTTCTTTCATCGAGGCTGCCCAAGCTTTCGGCGTAATCAACCAGCGCAAGAATAGCGGTTCCCGCGCGCTTGTCGCCAAAACTGGCGATGTTCGCCAGCGCCTCGGCGCACTTCGCGCGGATTCGAGCGTCCAGCTTCAAGTCCATATATCTTTTTTTTACGACGGTGTTGAAGGCTTTTTTCAGCACGCCATCCAAATGCTTTCCTCTGTGCTTTGCAGCCTCGCTCAAAACACTCGCCGAACAGTGCGCGACGTAAGGATTGCTTTGTTCGAGTCCGAGCGCGGCATACTTAACCACCTTAGGCAGGTGCGTTCCAGGCGCTTTGGCGGCAAGAAGCAAAAGATCGGCGGCCTTATTGTGGACAGTGATGTTTTTACTGTCAGCCGATTTTTTAATCGAATCAAGAACTGCATTCATGAGCTTCTTATGAATCTGGCGTCTAGAGCGGATGGTCTTCTCCAACTGCTGTTGTAAGAATTCAAGATTATTCAACTGCCTTGGCCATGCTTCGCTTGGCACGTACCCCCCGGTCTTCTGTAGCTAACGCCAGTCTTTCCCACGATTTTTTTTAAACCTCGACTCAATTCAGCGTCCAAATGACGTAGTTCAAGAATGACGCGAAACTAACCCACGCGATGTAAGGCACTAAAAGCAACGCCGCGGCGCGGGAAGAACGCCAGAACCACACAATGTTCGCGAGTATTGCCAGCCAAAGCAGGCCTATTACTGCAAGCGCTCCGCCGATGGAATGCATTCCGAAGAACACGATGGACCACAACGCGTTCAACGCCAACTGTATTCCGAACAACGCTGCAGCGGTGTTGAAGTACTTGCTTTTCCTCCCATCCTTTCCCTCCCTTCTTCCGCTCTTGCGCCAGACTAGGAAAAACGCCACGCCCATCAGGATGTACAGAATCGTCCATACGGGGCCGAACACCCAATTCGGAGGGTTGAAATACGGTTTTGCGAGCGAAGCGTACCACGCGGGGATCGAGGGAGAAGTAAAGAAGCCGCCTATAACGCCTGCAGAGAGACTGACGAACACGCTCGCGGCGAGCTTCCAATAATCTTTGCTTTTCAGTCAATCACCTCTTTTTGGCAGCGTCTTCCTTCATGATGAGTTTGACTATCATGAAGACTACGAAAGCGATTATGAGAAAGTCGATGAGCGCGCCTACGAAATCGCCGACGAGCAGCTTGACGGGCCCGAGCTGTAAAACAGAAGAGCGCCAGTCTCCGCCTGGAATCGCGACGCTTATCACGGGCATTATGATGTCGTTCACGAGCGCGGTAACGAATTTGGTCGAAGCAGCGCCTATGATGAATGCGACTGCCAGACCCAAAACCTGGTATTTTTTCAGAAACTCTTTGAATTCCTGCATGAATCCCAACACGAAACCACCTCACAAATCACAGACAGGCTTGATGTTCGAAAAGATTTTTTTATTACGTCAAGCAAATTTAAATAAGTGGAGGATTGCTTTTTTTTGAATGACATAACCGCGAAAATTCTTGCCTTGAAGAAAACGCGTGTAGCGCGCTTGATTCGAAAGCGAATGCGGGAATTCGAGAAAAACAAGAATTGGCTGGCAGAACTCTGCTTCTGCATTTCGACGGCCAACGCTTCAGCCGAAGCGGGCTTGCGCTTCGAGAAAAAGTCCGCCGGCAGGCTGCGCAGCGCGAGCGAAGCGCAATTGCGGAAATGGCTGCGCGAGAGCGGATGTCGTTTTTACCGCAAGAAAGCGCGGTACATCGTTGAAGCGCGGAAGAAATTCACTTCGCGCGAGTTGAAGAAAAAAATTCTTGGCTTTCGGGACGAGAAGCGCGCGAGGGAATGGCTTGTCGCGAACGCGCGCGGCGTCGGCTGGAAGGAAGCCAGCCACTTTCTGCGGAACGTGGGCTTCAAGAACGTGGCGATTCTCGACAGGCACGTGCTCCGCGCGCTGCGCGAGCATGGGATAATTGCTTCAGCGAAATTGATGCCAGTAACGCCGAGAAGGTACTTGGAGATCGAGCGAAAGCTGGAGGGGTTGTGTGAGAAAACGCGTTTGACGCAGGGAGAGTTGGATTTGTGTCTGTGGTTTTTAAAAACAGGGAAGGTCTTAAAGTAAAGTTGCTAATTTCAAGTCAAGTTGCGCAAATCAATTAGACTGGTGTTTTGAAGTGCAAGAATCCAACGTTATTGACGCGGTTAAGCTGACCAAAAAATTCGGGGATTTCACCGCAGTCGACGGCATCGACTTGAACATTCGCGAGGGCGAATTGTTCGGATTGCTCGGGCCGAATGGAGCTGGCAAAAGCACGACTATCTACATGCTGTCCACGATTTTAACGCCTTCCAGCGGTTATGCTGTCGTGAATGGCTTCGACGTCGTGAAAAAGCCGCTTGACGTGCGCAAAAGCATTGGAATAGTTTTTCAAGATTCTACGCTCGACACGCACTTGACCGGCTTTGACAATCTTGACATTCACGGCAGGCTTTACGGAATGAGCGGCGGCGACCGAAAGCAGAAAATCAAGGAAGTGCTCGAACTCGTCGAATTAAGCGACTGGTCGGACAAGCTCGTGAAAACTTACTCTGGCGGAATGCGTCGAAGGCTGGAAATCGCGCGGGGTTTGCTGCACACTCCTCGCGTTTTGTTCCTTGACGAACCGACTCTAGGCCTAGACCCGCAGACTCGGCGCCACATTTGGGAGTATTTGCGGAAATTGAAGGCGCAGGGAGTTTCGATGGTGTTGACGACGCATTATTTGGAAGAGGCGGACGAGTTGTGTGACAAAATCGCGATCATCGACTCGGGACGCATAAAGGCGCTGGGAACGTCGGACGAGTTGAAGAAGACGGTAGGCGAGACTATGGTTTACCTGCACTCGCGCGGCGCGAGAAAACTCGCGGCGGCGCTTGAGAAAGCTGGCTTCAAAGGAAGCGTTCTGCAGGAAGGTCTCGTTGCAGTCAACGCGCGGGACGGCGGGAAGTTAGTTCCCAAGCTCGTGAAAATTGCGGAGAAGAACGGCATTGCGGTTGAATCCGTCGAGATTCGCAAGCCTTCGCTTGAAGACGTTTTCCTTCACTATACCGGAAAAGCGATTCGTGGAGAGGGCGGCGTGGGCGTGGAAAAGCGGATGCGAGCGAGAATGTGGGGCAGGCGGTGAAGTTGGAAAAATGATTTTCGATTTGAACAAGGTTTACGCGGTTTGGCTGCGGGAGGTCAAGCGTTTCTTCAACTCGAAGCCCAGGATTTTGGGCAGCGTGGGACAGCCGCTTTTCTTTCTAATCGCATTAAGCTTCGGAGTCGGCTCGATAGTTTCCGGCTTGAACTACCAGCTGTTCATAATTCCCGGAATAATATCCATGACCCTATTGTTTTCCTCGGTGTTCGCAGGCGTTTCAGTAATTTGGGACCGAGAGTTCGGCTTTCTAAAGGAAATGCTAGTCGCGCCCTTGAACAGAACTTCAATAGTGCTCGGACGCGTTCTCGGCGGCGCGACCGCATCGGTCTTTCAAGGAATTTTGATTCTCGCCATCGGCCTGCTTTTCTTCGGACTGCCGGCATTCGCGCTCGCGAACGCGCTGCCTGCAATCGCTTTCATGATTCTGGTTGCTACGGGCTTCGTGGCGGTCGGAATAATAATCGCGTCGCTGTTGAACGAAGTGGAAGGCTTTCAGTTGATAGTCAACTTCATCATCTTCCCGTTATTCTTCCTCTCCAACGCGTTGTTCCCGCTAGACAAGCTGCCCGCGTGGTTTGCCGACGTCGCTTCAGTCAACCCATTAAGCTGGGGCGTAACTGCGCTGCGCAGCCTACTGGTGCAAAACTCTTATGTCAACCTGCTCACGCCGCTCGCACTGCTTCTCGCCTTCGACGCGCTTGCGATTCTGGTAGCAGGCTATTTCTTCAGCAAAACCTCGATTTAAGCGCGGTGCGAAAACCTTTTTTTACAACCTTGCGTAAGCATCAATCATGAAAAGCCTGTTCATACTGCCGTTCGACCACCGTACAAGCATGCTGCGCGAACTAGGCATTCGCGATGAAAAAAAACTCCCGCACTTAAAACAAATCATCTTTAACGGCTTTAAATTCGCGCTCGCGCACGGCGTGCCGCGCGCTTCAGCCGCAATTCTGGTGGACGCGCAGTACGGAGCGCGGATACTGCGCGAAGCAAAGCGCTTGCGCGTAAAAACCGCAATGCCTGTCGAGAAGAGCGAAACGCTGCTGTTCGAGCTTGAAGATGATTTCGAAAAACTCGTCGAGAAATTCGATCCCGACTTCGTGAAAGCGCTCGTACGCTTCAACCCCGCGCCGGAACTCGAGAAAACAAATGTGGTTCAACTGGAGCGTTTGAAGCTGTTGAGCGGCTTCTTGAAGAAAACGCGGCGTAAGCTGCTGCTGGAATTAATTGTATCCCCCACTGCAATACAATTAAAAAAATTCGGGAAGAAAAGATTCGAGTCGCGCTTGCGGCCAACGCTAGTGCTTCAAGCAATTAAAACCATTCAAGAATACGGCATCACGCCAAGCGTCTGGAAACTTGAAGGCGTGAATACGCTTGCGCAAGCAAAAGCATTAGTTGAACAAGCGCGTACAGGCGGTCGAGACGCGCGAATAATTATTTTGGGGCGCGGCGAGAACGAAAAAACCGTCAAAAAATGGCTTGCAGTCGGCGCGCGGACGCGTGGAGTGATTGGGTTTGCTGTCGGCCGCACGGTTTTCGTCAAGCCATTACGTGGATTGCTTGCTGGAAGAATAAGTGAACGAACTGCTGTCGAGGCGATTGCGGAAAACTTTAAGCGACTCGCGGATTTCTGGATTGATTGCAGGAAGTCTTTAAAGCATTAAAGTTTTTAAAGCATTAAAAAACTTTTTTTCGAATGCTTTTTATTTGCATTCTTCATTTTTTTAATGGGTGTCATTACACGGTATTTTCGAGAAGAAGAAGAATTCGGGTTTTGGCGCTATTTTTTTTATTGATTTTACTAGCCAGCCTTGCAACCGCGTTAAACATTAGTGATTGCGCTACTCTAGACCAAGCTGACACTTGGTACAACTTGACTGCAGACATCAACACTAACCTAGATGTTTGCATGAATGTTACCGCACAAAATGTGACGCTGGACTGCGACAATCGCGTGATTAATGGAACTGCAATCGGAAATTATGGTGTTTTCGTCAACTCTACGTCCAACTTCACGCTTTTCCGTTGTAACGTTACGAACTGGTTTTACGGCGTTTTCGTAAATTCGAGCAACAACACGAACGTGAGTTACTCAAACATTTCAGGAAATAACATAAACCTTTTATTAATGAATACGAATTATACGCGGGTTCACGATGATTGGTTTGACCACGGGTGCGCGGCAAGCATTAACGTCAGCGGTGATGCGGATTTTTTGTTAATCAAGCGCAACGCTTTTAACGGCGTATGCCCTCCAAACGACGATGTCATTTACGAAATTTACTTTGACTACCAACCGCCGGTGCCGAACAAGCCGAAAAACATTATAATAGAATATAACACTTTCAAGCACCGCTTGGGCAATGATGCAATTAGTTATATGATTAGTGTTTCTTCTAATTACAGCAACTTAACAATCCGCCATAACAACTTCAACATCAGCTTCACACAAAGAGGAATCGAGTTTTATGGTTCTTACCTTTACCAAGCAGTAATCTACAACAACACTTTCTACGGATACACGTCATATCCGGCAATTTTCGCCGTTTCATATCCTGACACGTTTTCGGGAATGAATGTTTCAAACAATTTTTTTAATGGAAGCCTTGCGTTTTCCGGGGACGTGTACGATTCGGTTTTCTACAACAACACCGTGTTCGGCGGTGGTTTTAACTTGTGGGGAACGAACAGCAGCAATAACTTGTTTGACTGTGCCGGCAGCGTCATGAACGGCAGCATTGCGCCATACTCTTACGCAATTGGTATTGATTTCGGCGTTAACAACACCATCAAAAACTGTTTGATTTACGATTATTACGAGAAAGATTATGGGTATGGAGTTAAAGTCTCTTCAAATTCCACTGTTTTCAACAACACCGTCAAAAACACAGATACCGGAATCCTTGTTTTGGGAAACGATTTGAACGCGAGTTACAACGCTATTCACGACGCGAACGTAAGCGTGTACACGGTTTATGCGTCAAACAACGTGTTTCACGACAACTTGATTAATTACTCGAAGCGTTTCGCGTTCAACTTGGATTTAAACTCTTATAATCTTACTTCAACCAACGACGTGATTTCGAGTGCGGTTGGCGCGGTTGACTTCGCATTCGGCGACTTCTATTATTCTAGTCCAACAGGCAATTCTTCAATAACGTTGTTGAACACTAGCTTCAACAAGAGTGCCGTAGTATTTAATGAAAGCGATTCGGACAGCAACTTGACGGTCGAGTGGTTTGTTGGCGTGCGGGTCGTGAACACGATTGGTGACGTGGTTGCAGGCGCTGAAGTAAACATTACTGACGTTAACGGAACGAGTTTGCTTAACGAGACTGCAAACTCTACTGGTTGGATTCCGCGGCAAATCATTACTGAATATTTTCAAACCAACGCGAGCGTATCGAACTACACTCCACACTATTTTAACGCCTCGAAAACCGGCTATAACTCGTCAAGCGTTGTTTTCCCGATTACTGCAGACTCACTCGTTACGGTAGTTCTCCAACAATTGGGCGGCGCTGTAGCGCCTTACGCAGTCGCGATTCTCACCCCGGCAAACGACTCGTGGACGAACCAACAGTACTTGAACGTTACTGGAATATGTAACTCGAGCACCACGCCGTTAGTAAACGTGACACTCAACTACAATGATTCAAGCACCGTAAACGCGAGCGACGTCGTAAACGCAACGCCCTTCTACTTCAATGTTTCAACAGCAAGCGACGGTTATTACTACTACAACATCACGTGCTACTCGACGAACTCGCTGTCGAACACGAGCGAAACACGCTTGCTGAAAATCGACTCAACGCCGCCTGAAGTCGCGTTAACCACTCCAGCAAACGGTTACGCGAGCAACGAAACCCTGACCCAGTTTTCTTTCACCGCAACCGACGTTTTTTCTACAGTAATGAATTGCTCGCTTTTCTTGAACGGAACGCTTAACGAAACAAATTCTTCCACGTTCAACAACACTGCAACGCAATTCGCTGTCGCTTGGCTGCCTGAAGGAAACACGACGTGGCGCGTAGATTGTTCGGACAGCGTCGGAAACACGGGTTCGTCTGCAAACAGAGTCGTCAAAATCGACCGCACTCCGCCGTCTTTCAATGTTACTTCGACGGACGTGATGACGAACCTAGCAACCATAACTTGGGTTGCAAGCGAACTCGCGACAAGCTGGGTTGAATACGGTTCCACTACTGTTTTTGGAACGAATTCAAGCGCAAATCCTTTCGCAATTAACCACGCACGCACGCTCGCAGGATTGTCGGCGTGCACTCTTTACTACTATAAACTCTGGGGTTTCGACGAAGTCGGAAATCTTGGCTCTAGCACAACTTACTCTTTCACAACGCAAGGCTGCGCAGGCGGCGGAGGAGGCGGCGGCGGTGGAGGTGGAACGCCGACGCCTGCAGCGAGCGCTTCACCCTCGCCTTCGCCTGAAGCTTCGCCTGCAGCAACAGTCGCGTCCACCAGCGTTCCGCCTGTTGCTTCACCTCGGCCCACTACAACTGTCGCAGAACGCGAGTCAGCGTGCGTTGCAGGCGTTGCGAGCGAGCTTGAAGTGAAACGCGTTTTGACTGTGTTTGCAGTTGACGGCGCGCTGCACACGCTCGTGAACTTGACTGTGACGAACAAGGGCGCGCGCGTGCTTGAGGAAGTGCGCGTGAGCGACGACGTTCCGCGAGAGTTTCTCGCGAGCGTTCGCTTTATTAACGCGCCTGCATTGTTTGAAGGCGGGAAAGCAGTTTGGTTTGCTGGCGCGCTCGCGCCAGGAGAGTCGAAGAGTTTTGCTTACTTGTTGCCCGGACGCTTCTCGGCAAGCGATTTCACGATTCCGACTGTTTCAGCGAAAATAGGATTGGCAGCGTCAAGCGCCGTTTTACTCTTTGAATTGTTGTTGTTGATAGCATTGCTGCTCGCCGCAGTATCGTCTTATTTGTTCGCGAAAAGGCGGAAGGATTGAAGTAAACCACTCGCGTGCAGCAATCCATTATAATTCGTTAATGTTTTTTTTGTTTGAATTTTTTTCTCGTCATCGCGTTTCATTAACTTTTGTTTCTTTAACTTTTTTGTTTGAATTTTTTTTTGCTGGAATTCTGTTTGTTTATTTGTTTAGAGTATTTTTGTGTTTGGTTTTTTTTGTTTTTTGTGTTTCAGCGGGCTTTAGTTTTTGTGTTTAGTTTTGTTTTTGTGTTGTTTTTTCAGGTATTCGCTTTTTTTGGATGCCTGGGTTCGTGTTGTTTCTTTTGAATTCTGAAAATTTTGAATTCTGAAAATTGGTTGTTAACCGAGAATGTTGTGGGAGAGCGTTCCAGCGCGCGCAGATCTCCAAACAACGGAAAACAGGGTTTTGAGGCCGGGTTTTAAGGTTAATAAGTTTTGGCGTCGTACTTGACTGAAGCAAACGCATTAAAACCGCTTTCAACCAAAATACTTTGTATAGTTCGTCAAAATGTTTTCAAAGCCTTTTTTTCTTGAATTCTTTCATTTTTTAGTCTGATTTGTTAGGGGTCAAAGCGTTCTGGTTGTGGGTAAAGAAAATGTCGGACAAACTTCTCGCGAAATACCCGTTTTTGTCGAGCGCGCGCAACGCGCTAGACGAAGCCGCGGTTTCAGAAGAAGAACTCGAAAACACGGTTTCATTCATAAAAAGCGTTTTGACGCGCGAGCAAAGCATAACGAATAAAGTAATAGGCGCAGATGATGCAGATGCAAGTGCGGATGATGCAAGGCAAGCGGTCCGCCAGCACGCGTTAGCGCGCTTGCTGCTTTACGCTTTCGGAGACGCTTTTCTCCTCGCCAAGTACGCTGAGCAACGCGCGAGGAACGCAGTCGCTTTGTTACGCGATTCCGGAGATTTGGTGCAAGTCGCACGCGATTTCTTTCCTTCTCTTCAAGAGCATGCAGGCGAGTACGTAGTTTCGCTCTTGGATTTTTTGAAGTACTCTAAACCTGATGTTGGACTACAATTGGTTTCGTCTAATTTCGAGTCTGGAAGCGTTTTCTTGAGTCAAGACGAATTGTTGTTGTTGTTGAAGGAAGGCATTAAGGCGCGCGTGAAAGACTTTACTGTTGTAGGCGGGCAAGCTATTCAACGCATTCCGCCGGCAGTAAAACAAGTTGCTCAAAAACTTCGCGACGCGTTGCCGGCGCGAATCACGCCCGCGTTCAAGACGAAGTACTTGAGTCTCGAGTGCGTTCGCGCTTTAATGAAAGGCGTTCCTGAAGGCCACAGGTATTACGGTGCAGTAGCATTATCAATCGCTTGCGTGAAAGACGGTTTGCCGCGCGAGCAAGCTGTCGAATTATTGAAGGAATACGCGTTGAACTGTAGGGGCGTTAGGCCGTTCACGCAACGCGAGGCACTCGCAACTCTCGACTGGGTTTACAAGCATCCGACCATCGGGTTTTCGTGTAATATGCTGCGCGAGCGCGGATTGCTTGAGAAAGACGAGTATTGCGCCAACTGTGTTTTGAAGCGAGGCGGAAGCGGCTTCAAATCAAGCTTCAAATCAAGGAGGCCAATAAAATGATTTCCACTCAATCAAAAGAATTTTCTTTCGTTAAGAGAAAGTTCGGCGATTACTACGCGCGCGCCGGCGTCGAACCACCAACTGATTTCGAGTCACGCGAGTTCGGCTTCGGTTGGGAAGACAAGATAGACTACAGGCACAAGGCGTTCGCAACTGAAAGCGAACTCAAAAACTTTTTCGTAACGCAAGCGCCGCTTTACGCGAGTTACTCTACCGCGCACTACAGGTTTCCGGCGGCGACGCCGATGCCTAAAAAACAGTCGCTCGCCTGGGATTTAGTTTTTGATCTTGACGCGCCAACCCGCGTTCCACAACACGCGCACAACCAAGTCTTTTGCGCGTTTTGCTTTAAAGTCGTGAAAAACGACGCGTTGCGGCTCGTTGAAGAATTCCTCGAGAGAGACTTCGGATTCGCGGAGAGCGAGGTTTCAGTCAACTTCAGCGGTTCGAAAGGCATTCACGTGCACGTAAACTCACGGGCAGCGCAAGAACTAACGCAAGACGCGCGCAAGCAACTCCTCGACTGCATTCAAGGACCGCACGCAGAAACAGTTCTCGTTGTTGAAAAACATTCAGCTATGCGAGGCCCAAGCGGCGCGGAGCGCGGTTGGGGCAAGAAGATATACGCGTATTGCAGAAAATTTTTGGAAAATGCAACTCTCGAACAACTCCGCGAATTTGGGCTCCGCTCCGACACCGCGAAACGCATTATTAGCTTGCGGGAAAACGCGCTTGCAAAACTCGACGAAGGAAACTGGAGTGCTGTCGCGGGACTCGAAAAAATTTGGGTTAAACTCGTGCCTCAAGCCATTGCCGCACACGCGGTCGCGGTAGACAGAAGCGTCACGTTCGACGCAGCGCGCCTCATACGCATTCCCGGAACGCTTCACGGCGACTCCGCCCTTTCAGCGAAAAAAATCCCGTTAAGCAAACTGCCTGAATTCAATCCCTTGCGCGACGCAATCGCATTCACTTCAACAAACACCATCAAAATAAAGACTGAAACCCCGCTTGAAATCGAGTACGCGGGCGAAACGCAAAGCGTGAAACAAGGCGAAAACGAATTGTGTGAGGGACTCGCACTACTCTTGCTTTGCAAGAAGAAAGCGGTTCTAGCTTGAACCGAGGCTGAAGGAAAACGCTTTCTACAACGTTGTCTTAAGCCACGCGGCAGCAAGCGCGTTCAAAACGCCCACCGCATTCGGACGCGTTCTCTTGGCGGGCGGAATTTCGCCTTGGTTAATCGCGCTGCTCGTCTTGCTGTTGCTCGCGCTGGCGTTTTGGGCGTTCAAGCGACGCAAGAAAAGACGCGGATTGTGAAAAACGGTTGCTTCATCCTTTTTCTTTTTCCCACTTTCCCCCTCGTTTTTATTAACCTCCGTTTCCTAAATTTATTCAGCTATTCTTAATGGTGGGTATTGGTTGGCTAGCTTGTTTGATTCGTTGAGGCGCGTTCAACTGCAGGAACGCCAGTCTTCGCAACTCGCGAGCGTCAGCGAAGATTTCTTTAGCGAGTGCCGCGCTTTCTTGAAGCAAGCGCGCGAGCACCGCGAGCGCGGCGAGCAAAGCGATTCAGCGATCGCGCGCGAAGCAGAAAACTTTGAAGAAGTATTCAAAAACGTTGTGAGCATTCGGGCACAAAAAATCTTGTTTAAGGCATTCCGCGACTTGAAGGCGGGAACGGTGACTACTGACGGCCTCGCGCGCGAAGAAAAAGAGTTTTATAATTCCTTAACCAAATTATTTACAGAATTCGAAGCCGGCGCGCTGTACGCCAATTCTCCTGTTCCAATGCGCGGGCTTGAAGGTGAAAGCGCGGAGCAGGCCGTCGTCTCGCCTTCAAGCGTTAAAGCGCGTTTCCTGCTTGACTTGCCGCGCTTTCCATGGCTGGATTCCGCGCAGTACGGTCCCTTCAAGAAAGGCGAAGTCGCGGAATTACGGAAAGAACTCGCGGACTTCCTCAACCAACGCAAAGCAATCGAACTCGTCTGAAAGAAAAAAAATTTTTTTTATTTTTAACTGTTTTATTGGTTTTCCCCATTTTTTTGAGGTGAATGTTGAAAGTGATAGTTCCAAAAGAAGTAAACGCGTACTGCCCGCACTGCAAAAAACACTCGAAGCACAAGGTGCGAGTTTCAACAAGCAAGTACAAGCCAGGCCGCTCTCTCGCTTGGGGAACGCGCAAGCACGAACGCAAGCTCGCGGGTTATCACGGTAAAGTCAAAGGAAAAGCGAAAGTCAAAAAACAAGGCATTCGAAACAAGATAATGCTGGAATGCGTGAACTGCGGCAAGAAACACGAGCGCGTCGTGAGCGGGCGCATGAAGAAAAAAGCTGAAACCGCGAAGTAACACTAAAAAACTCGAAAAACGAGACTAAAAGAAAAACAAGACTAAAAAGGTTTGAAAACGTTGAAGAAAATAATAGAAATTCTCGGGAAAAAAACAAGTGCGGCAGTCAAACACGTAGAATCACTGCAAAGCCGAACGCCGGCTGGAAAAAGAATGCGGGCAACGGAATCCGGAGAACCACTGGTTCACGCGCTCGAAATAATCTTGGAGAAAAAAGCAAACGCGAAAAAATTGCTTGAAAAAGTGCGCGCTAGAATAAGAAAAGCAAACGCGCTTCAAGTATACTAAACGCTTTCAAAAACAGTGGGGGAATTAACACGCTCAACCAGAAAAACAATCACGAAAACAATCACGAAAATAAAGGTGCATTAAAATGAGTAAGTTCTTAAGGATTCAATGCGAGTGCGGCGCCGACGCGGTTGTCTTCGGCGATTCGAAGAGCGTCGTCAACTGCGCCAAGTGCGGAAACACACTCGTAGAACCAACCGGCGGCAAAGCGCGCATAAAATGTCGCATTCTAGAAGTTCTTTCGTGAAAGCTTTTCTTTCTAAAGAAAAAAGAAAAAAGCGGAAAACAAACAAAAAACGAAAAAAAATGAAAAATGAAAAAAAACTAAAAACAAAAAATAAAGAGTGAAAAATTTTTTGAACAACAACCCAGAGTTGAATGAGCTCGTC
>JBBIMI010000001.1:0-114109 GCA_037444485.1 Microcaldota archaeon | reverse complement strand
TAACGAAGAACAAGAGCAGTAAACCAATTTTTTTTCTATCAGCGAAAAACGCTTGCAAACCCATTTGGTGACCACTTTACTTCCCGATTTTCATGAATCCAGGCGCGAGTTTCCCCAATTGTTTAAGCAACCCCCTATTCTTACGCAAGTCCTTCATCATCTTGTTGACTTTCTCGAAGTTATTGACGAGCTCGCGTACTTCATCCACCTTCAACCCCGCGCCACGCGCGACGCGTTCCTGCCTGTCGCGGTGCTTCATTAACTCAGGGTTCGCGCGCTCGCGTGGAGTCATGCTCAACACGGCTGCTTCGAATTGCTTCATTTTCGCTTCACTCTTGCCCACGAGTTCTTCAGGCAAGTCGTAGACTCCAAGCATTTGCATGATTTGCTTTAATGGACCCATTCTACGCATTGCCCGCATTTGAGCGAGAAAACTCTCGTAATCTAGTTTTCCTTCTTCGAGGGCTTTCTCCGCGATTTCAGCGTCGCTGACTTCCTTGAGTTTTTCCAAAAGCGTGGCGAGGTCTGGAAAGCCCACGAGTTCGGCCACGAACTTGGTCGAGTCGAAAAGCTGGAAGTCGCCAAGCTTTTCGCCGGTTCCGATGAACGCTATCTTTCCGCCGCTTACCGCCACGCTTGACAACGCGCCCCCGCCTTTGCCGCTGCCGTCCATCTTCGTTATTATAACGCCGGTTAAGCTGATTGCGTTATTGAATTCTTGAGCTTGCTTGCCAGCCACTTGCCCCAAGTCAGCGCTGACTACGAGCAGTTTCTCGTCCGGCGCGAAAACTCGGGTAACGCGTTTTAACTCGTCAACGAGTTCTTCATCGAAAGCACTGCGTCCAGCGCTGTCTAGAATGAGGACGTCGTACTTCGCGAGTTCCTTCAACGCGCCTTCCACGATTTTAACTGCGTCGTTCTCGCCCTTGATTCCGTAAAAACCACATTTGGCTTGCTCGCTCAACTGCTTGAGTTGCTCGAAAGCAGCGGGCCTGTGCACGTCTGCGGCGATGACGGCAGTCTTCAAGCCACGGTCTTGATAGAATTTCGCGAGCTTCGAAACAGTAGTTGTTTTTCCGCTCCCAAAGAGCCCGCACAACAAGATTCTGTTTTTTTCGAGTTTAGGTTCGTACTTTCCGCCTAGAATTTTTTGCAGTTCTTCGTAGACGACTTTAACCACGTGCTCGCGCGTAGTCAAGCCTGGGACTGGCTTCTCTTTGAGCGCGCGTTCCTCGATTTTCTTGGTTAATTCAAAAACCAGGCGCACGTTAACGTCGTTCGTAATCAAAACGCGTTGCAGTTCCTTCACGAGCTCGCGAACAGCGTTTTCGTCGACGAGCGCCGCGCCAGTGATTTTCGCCAGCGCCTTGCGAATGCCTTGACCTAAATCCATTCCAGAAACCTTTGAAATGCTTGAAACAATATTTTTGGTTATCGAAAGATTTAAACCGTCGCTTTACTAAACGGTTTTCATGAAACTCGAACAAACTATTTCAAGCGAAAAAGCTGGAGAACCGATGGCGTTCAAGCGCCTGCGCGCTTGGGTTTTAAAAAAAATTAGTCCCTCGCCGCGCGACGCGGTTCTAGAAAAAGCGTTGGCGCGCGAGTTAAGCGCCAAGCTCGAGAAAGCGGTCGGCAGGGAGGCGAAGGTGCACTTTGTTGGCAGCGCCGCGCGCGACACAGGGTTGGCCGGCGACAAAGACATTGATTTGTTCGTTTCGTTCCCGCGCGACAAGACACGCGATTACATCATCAAGAAAACGATTACAGCAACGAAAAAAACGATTAAAGCAAAGTGGGTGATGCACTACGCTGAACACCCTTACCTTCAAGCGTTAGTGCGCGGCTTTCGAGTTGAAGTTATTCCCTGCTTTCAAGCAAACCCGCACGAGCCCCTCAAGAGCGCTGTAGACCGCTCGCCCCTACACATGGAATACTTGCAAAAACGCTTGAACAGCGAGCAAAAGAAAGACGTCCGCTTACTAAAACAATTCCTTAAAAACGCTGGAATCTACGGCGCTGAACTCCGCATTAAAGGCTTTTCAGGCTTGTTGTGCGAGTACCTTACTCTAAACTATAGAAGCTTTTGGAACTTGATTGCGAATGCAAGCAAGTGGCGTCCGCCAGTAGTTATAGACTTGGAGGGTTATTATTCTAGGGAAGAAGCACTCAAGAAATTCCCGAACCAACCCCTCATTTTCGTAGACGCGATAGACCGCAACCGCAATGTCGCCGCTGCAGTAAGCGAAACCAATGTTTACAAGTTCATTGCCTTAAGCCAAACACTTTACGCGAATCCAGGCGAGAAACGATTTTTCCTAACAAAACCCCTTGAAATCAAGCGAATTCGCGTTGACTTAGCGCGCTTACGCAAGGAAAGCCGGGCACGCTCTGCAGCCTGGCGCGCCACAAAAATAATATTGCTCAAGTTCCCTAAACCAGATTTAGTTGAAGACGTTCTTTACCCTCAACTAGAAAAAACGACTGCCGCAATACGCAAACACTTAGAGTTAAACGACTTTAAAGTCCTCGCCGCAACTAGTTTCACCGACGAGTCCAGCGCCTACATCCTCCTCACGCTTCCAACGCTTGAGAGAAGCGCGCTGGTGCGCGTAAGCGGCCCGCCTGCCAACGACGCGGCGGCAGTCAAAAAATTTCTTGCAAAACACGCTGAAGCGGTGAGAGGTCCATTCATTGAAGGCGGCAAGGTTTTCGTTGAAGAACTCCGCGAAAACAACAACGCTGAAGAGTTCCTCAAACGCGGGTTCAAAAACCCGGAAACCCTCGGAATAGCGTCATACTTCAAAAACCCGATTAAAAAAACGGTTTTACTTAAAGACGACGAGATTTTCAATTTGATTAACTTAAGCGACCAAGCTGCACGAGAACTACACTCTTTCTTCTTCAAAAAAGAACTGCGTTAAAGAACTGCGTTGACGCGGAATCACGGTGAACGAAGTGCATTGGAACCAAGCGCGCGGAATGAAACCAAGAATGAAACAAAAACTATTCCTTGCTGACGCGATGTTAGGAAAACTCGTTCGCTGGCTACGCCTCCTCGGAATCAAAGTTTTTTACGTGAAAGAATTAGGCATCGTTGAAGACGACGAAATCATTAAGAAAATCCTGCAAACGAAGTCAGTGTTCCTGACTCGCGACGAAAAACTCGCGAAAAAGGCAGGCGGCTACGCGCCAACGCTCTTAATCAAATCAAATTACTTGCGCGAACAACTCAAAGAATTCTTTAAAGCCTTCAAAATGCGTTTGCCTAAAAACGTTTCCTTAGCCATATGCCCGTTATGTGGAGGAAAACTGAAGCGCGTAAAAAAAGCGAGCGTGCGCGGCGAAGTTTTCCCCCGCGTTTACGCGCGCGCACGCGCGTTCTGGCGGTGCAACAACAAGAAATGCAGGCAACTTTATTGGAAGGGCACGCACGTTACTGAAATACAACGCGTTTTGAAAACAATCAGCGTGACGCGTTAACACCGAACGCGTTAAAACACGTCAGTCAACACTATTCCCTCGCCGAACAACGCGCTTGCTTTTTCGCCGACTTCAGCCTTCAAAGCCTGAAAATCTTTCTTTAACCGAGTTGAAAGCTCGCCCGCATCGCTAACGCGTTTTTCAAGCGCAGCAATCTTCTCTTTCACGCTTGCGGCGCGCGCCACGGTTTCCTCAAACAAATGCATTTCCTTCAAAACGAGTTTCGCACGCGCTTCAAAATCAAGCGCTTTCCTCAACGCTTTCTCTACGCTGCCGCCGCGCAAAGCGTTTATTGACTCGCGTAGTTTCGTTTCGTCTTTCGCGTCGCGGGCGAGTCTGTTTACTTCGTTTAACTTGTTTTCCAGCAACGCGGCGAGTTCAACTAAGTCGTTCAATGAACCTTCTTCGCGTAACTCGCGTTCAGCTTCCTTTAAAAAGCTTGTCAGGCAAGCGTCTGTTACGCGCGCGAGGCGCTTGACTAAAACGTTTTTCCGTATTTTGCGTAGCGGTCGTTCGAGTGGCGCGAACGCGCTGTAAGCCTCTTGCTTTAAGGCGTTAACTGTTTTCTCTGTTGCAGCGAGTTCCTCCCGCAAGCGTTGAACGTTTTTCTCCGCTTGTTCGGCTTGCTTTCCAGCTTCAGTTGCTTCAGCGCGCAGTCTCCCTATTTCGTGTTCGAGTTCGTTTTTTTCGCGTTCTACTTTGGCTGCGGAGGCACGCGTTTGTTCTAAAAACGAGATTTTCTGGAGCAGTGCAGCACACTCGCCCGCCTGTTTTTCGCCTTGCTTTTCAATTTGCTCGAGCTCTTCGCGCGCTGCATTCAACGCGTTTATTGCTTCGCCGACTGCGCGCGCTTCGTTCCTGTAAAAAGCGTACAAGTACTTGTTGTCTGAAAAGTTTTTTGCTGTCGCCTTCACGAATTGGTTTAGTGAGTGAACGAATTTGGACGCGTTTTCCTCGCTTTCAGGGAACGTGAAGTTGTTGGTTAACGAGTTGAACCTCTCAAGAAAATTTTTTTTCTCTTGCACAGCAATCTTGAAGCCAGCAGTTTGTTCGCTTACCTGCGCGTTTTCAAGCGCTTTCACTGTTTCGAACAGTGTTCGAAACTGTTTTTCAATTAAAGGAATTTGTTGAAACAAGCGCGCGGCGGTTTCTTTTTCAACGCGTTTCTTCAGTTCTTGAACCCTCGTTTTTAATTGCTGGATCGTGGCTTCGCATTTAACGGTTTCGCGTCGAATCGCGGTTTCGCGTTGCTTCGCTTCAGCGCCGACTAGTTTCCTCCAAAAATGCGGGAACGAGGGGTTAAACAATTTTTGAAACATTTCTTGAACCTTAAGTTTATCTTAAGTTATCAAACCGACTTCCTCGACTTGCACTTCGCTTACGCCCTCTAGTTTGCGTGTTTCATCTTCAAAATCGTGTGCTTCCGAATCCTCACACACGAAGCTCGCGACAATAATCTTTACTCCGAAAACGTAGTCCACGATTTTCGCGGAATTGTTTCCAGGAATGCGTTTCACGCGCTCAAGCAACTCATTCAAATCCACGTCTTCTTTAGGAAAAATTTTTAGCCGCGTAAGCACTTTACCCAAAAAACCAATTCACCTCCTCTAACGCACCGCCCCTCACGCCAACCGCACCGTTTCACGAACGCGTTTCTTGATTAACGAACTCTTGAAGCGCTTCGGCTCAAATGCAGGGAGCCGCACGACCTTAACTTTCAAGGCAAGTTCTTCGAGTTTTTTCTTTAATTCTTTCTCGTTGATTTTCTGGTCGTAGCCTAACGCAATTACTGCTGGCTTGAATCGCCGTACGACTTCAAAAAAATCGTTTTTCTTTTTTATTTCGTTACCGAGCACAGCAAGCGAAACCGGTTTTAAAGCCTGCACTAGCGCCAGCCGCGCGTCCTCGTCAAACAAAGGCTCGCTTTTCTTCGCTCGCCGCACAGTTGAATCGCGTGCAACGACCACTAAAAGCTCGTCGCCTAAAGCCCGCGCTTTCGAGAGAAAATCCACGTGCCCGGGGTGAAGAACGTCGAAAACGCCGGACGCCATAACCAGTTTTACGGCCCGCTCGCCCCGCACTTTCCACACTTCCACTTGATGCTGTTCTCACGGCACGCCTTGCAGCGAACTATTTTTCCACTACAACTTTCGCCAGGACAAAAGAATTCAACGAACTCGCTCGACTGCCTACCACAACTACTGCAAACCTTCACTATAAACCACCCACCGAAAAAACAAAAAACCCGGAATTAAACCTTTACTAAAAAACGAAAATAAACAAAAAGTTTTGCACTCACTAGTTTTTATAAGCCACTCCCACTCGCCTACAACAACATTATTTAATCAAGAAACGCCAAAAATTGTTTGCAAAACGGGCCCGTAGGCTAGCCTGGATAAACTAACGGCTTGCGGAAAACGCGGACGCAAGAAAACCGCTGAAAAAGCAGGCGTGTTTGCGGACAGCCGTGGTCCCGGGTTCGAAAAAGCTTTTCTTTCTTGGAAAGAAAGAAAACCTTGGAAAAAAGCTTTTTTCTTTAAAGAAAAGAAAAAACCTTGGAAAAAAGCTTTTTTCTTTAAAGAAAAGAAAAAACCTTGGAAAAAAGCTTTTTTCTTTAAAGAAAAGAAAAAACCTTGGAAAAGAAAGAATTGGAGAGACTTAAAAAAAAACTGTTAGGAAAAGAAAAAAATTTAAGAAAAAAGTGCACGAGAATCCCGGCGGGCCCGCTTATTTAATTCACTGGCAGCGAGGTTGACTCAAGTTTAAAAACCCTTTTTTTCTAATGTTTTTCAACTAGTTGGGCGAAAATGCCTGCAAAAGCAGGCTTACTGCCGGAGGAGAAGAAAAATGGCGAAGAAAGAAGGCGAAAATGCCTCTCTCGAGGCTCTTGCCGTCGAAATAGAGAAAAGCGAAAAGAACGAAAAGCAAAGCAAAAAGCGAATCCAGACAATCGCTGAACTGCCTGGAGTCGGCGAAGCCACCGCACGCAAGCTCGAAGACGCTGGCTACAACACGCTGGAAATGATTGCGGTCAGCATGCCCGCTGAACTCGCTGAAGTTGCTGGCATCGGCGAAGGCACTGCAATCAAGGTAATCAATTCAGCGCGTCAAGCGCTTGAAATGGGTTACGAAACCGGCGACAAAGTCCTCGAACGCAGGCTGCTCATCGACACGATTACCACGGGGTCGAAGGAACTCGACAACCTCCTCGGCGGAAAAGGAATTCAAACGCAAACGATTACCGAAGCTTACGCCAAATTCTCGAGCGGAAAAACGCAACTCGCGTTCCAATTGTGCGTAAACGTCCAGCTTCCCCGCGCTGCTGGAGGGCTTGAAGGCGGAGTCCTCTACGTCGATACTGAAAATACTTTCCGGCCTGAACGCGTTGCGCAAATGGCTCGCGCTAAGGGACTCGACCCGGAGAGAGTCCTCAAAAACATTTTCGTCGCCCGCGCTTGGAATTCAGACCACCAAATGCTTTTGATAGACAAGGCTGAAGAACTAATCAAACAACACAACATCAAGCTAATCATCGTCGACTCATTAACGTCCGCATTCCGCAACGATTACGTTGGACGCGGCACTCTCGCAGAACGCCAACAAAAACTCAACAAGCACTTGCACACGCTGCAACGCCTGGCGGACTTGCACAACATCGCGGTTTACATCACGAACCAAGTAATGGAACGACCAGACATTCTCTTCGGTGACCCGACCGCGCCAGTAGGTGGAAACATACTCGCGCACATCAGCGGCTACAGGCTTTATTTACGCAGAAGCAAGGAAGACCGCAGAATCGCGAAACTCGTTGATGCGCCGGACTTGCCGGATTCCGAATGCGTGTTCCGCGTGACGCCAGAAGGAATCGCGGACGTAGAAGACTAAACCTCTAAAGGCGCTTTGCGCCTTTCTCCCCTTTTTATTTGTTTGAAAGTATTAAAATTAGAGTTTACATTAATATCGCGAGGGATAACAGCGGGTGGAACAAATACAAGAAGTTTCTGTGGTAAGAGGACATATTTTTGTATGCACGGATAAGACTGAAAAAGAATGTTTTGATAGAATGCTTTTTTCAACGAGCAAATCGTATGCTGAAAAAGCTTTAGCGGTCAAAAAAACGATTTCTTATTCTTGCTTAATCTAGATTCAGATTCATTGCATGGAATTTTTAAAGCAAAAACAGACGGCAAGAAAGATATAGTGCCTGAAGCTTGGGATGGCAAATATCCATATCAAGTTGAAGTGAAACTAGACGGCAAACTAAAAACCGTTAAAGGCGCAAAAAAATTTCTCTCAAAAATAGGCATTAACCGCAATAATGCACTAAACGAAGAAGCGACAAAATTATTGCTTTATTACTTACAAAAGCCAAGCGAATTCGATTGGGGTTCTCTCGATGTTGAAAATTCTAAAACTAGAAGCAATTTGTGGTCTTCAAACGCATTACAAAACAATTTCTTTCAAACTTCTTTCCGCAAGTACTTGGAAAAACGACTAGATGAAGATAGGCAAGCGGGTGAATGGGAGAATAAAATTTCAGCTCGAGAAATAAATTAAAAACGTATTCCGAAGAGAGCTAATAAAATCAGTAGCCCGACGCCCGCCAAGCCGAACACCGCACTTACGATTACGGTCACGATGTTGACGCCTATCTTCAAGCCTAACGACGCGCCAAAGTAATCTATTACAATCAACGCAAGGACTCCGAGGACGGTATTAACCAAGATTTTCTTTAAAAACCTTATTACTAGAAACGCTAAGGCGAAGAATACTATAGCAGCAATAACCCAGCCAACTATTCCAAAACCGCTCGGCTGCGCTGCAGTCGCAGTTGCAGTCGCCTCGGCAACCGCAAGCAACCCACTTAAACCACTAGCCATTTTTTCTCACCTTTTAAAAACGCGTGGGAGCGCTTCAACCAAATCACTCGCATTATAATTAAAACCTTTTTCTTTAAACAACAAATCGCCTGCGGCGCCGTTCGCAAACGCAGCCGCGCACGCTGCAGTCAACAAATCGTTTTTGCATGCGAGCGCCGCCAGCAAACCCGCGAGACAATCGCCGGTCCCACCCTTCGTCATTCCAGCGTTTCCAGTCTCGTTCTCGAAGAGGTGCTTGCCGTCCGAAATGAAATCCGCCGGGCCCTTCAGCAGCACGATGCAATCGAATTTCTTCGCTTGCTTGAAAACTTGTTCTCTGCTCGCCTCTACGCCGAACAACGCTTTAAACTCGCCGGCGTGCGGCGTTACTACCACGCGCGGCGACAACAGTTTTTTGTCGACGACTCGCAGTGCAGCCGCGTCCAACACGAATTTTTTTAACGAAAATTTTTCAAGCAATCCGTTCACGAGTCTCTTCGTCTTCGCGTTGACGTCCATCCCATTACCGATTAACACGCAATCGCTTCGTTTTACTGCCCATCCGAGTTTTCCCGCTTCAACGACTATTACTTCCGCAACCTCGAACCTCATTTTCTTTACGAGCGAGTTGTTTAAACCGAAAGGCGAGTGAAAGTAAACCAAGTCACAGAAGCGACTTGCAGCGCGCACTGCTAGAATCGGCGCACCGTGATACTGACGCGAACCGCCGACTATCGTTACAACCCCGTTTTCGCCTTTATGCGACGACTTCGGCGGCGAGTAAAGCTTCCTTAAAACGCTTTTCGAAACGGTTTTAGTAATTCTAGTTTTCATGAAAAAAGAGAAAGCGCAGCGTGGTTTAAACCGTTTTCGCCTGCGCAAGTCAAGCGTCGCACGTCAAGCGTTTATGCGTGATTCGCCTGCTTTTTTCTCTATTCTGTAAACGCGGTCTGCGAATGCTTCAAGCTCCCGCTCGTGACTAACCAACAACACTTGCCTCGCGCCAACCGCATCAATCACGTCCCTAACGCGCGCGAGTTGTTCCTTGCTGAAGCCGTCAGTAGGCTCGTCAAGAATCAATAAATTGTCTTTTAGGCTCGGCGTGTTCTCACGCACCACCGCATTCAACGCGAGCCTGTACGCGAGCGCAAGCGCGTTCTTTTCGCCTCCGCTTAACGCCTTGAAATCTTGTTCGTAACCGTTTTGCGTTACGATGGGCGCGAAGGCTTCGCTTGCTTGCACGCTCAAATCACCGTATTCGACGAGCGTTTGAAAGTGTTTTTGAAACAAGGCGTTGAATTCCGCGTGCGTCTTGGCGAGAACGCTTTGCTCGATTTTCTCGAGTGCGGGCGCGAAGCAGTTTGAAAGCCATTCGCGTTTTTCACGCAAGTCTTGTAATGCCTCGCGTTTGGCTTTCTTTTCATTGATTTTGCGTGTTGCTTCTGTGTCTTGAACTTCAAGCGCGCGAGCTTGCGTTTCCGCCATTGTTTTCGCTTGCAGGGCTGCACGGAGTTCGAATTCTAAACGCTTGGCTTCGGCTTCCTTCTCGTTGAGTTGTTGTTTTGAAGACTCGAATTTTTTTGCTTTAACTCGTTTTTCAAGCAACTCGTTTTCTAAAACACTTATTTCTGACGTTAAGCGGGCTTCACGCTCGCGCGCTTGTTTTTCGCGTTCCCTGTTTTTCTCGAGCCACGCCATTAATTCTTTGATGCGGTTTTGCGTGAGAGTGAAATTCCTTGCTTCCTCTAATTGCGCTTCCGCTTTTTTCTCGAGCGCTGCTGCTTCACCTGCAATGCGTTGTTTTTCGAGAATGGTTTTCTTCAAGTCTTCGACTTTGCGTAAAAACTCGCGTCCGGGAATGTTTTGGCCGCAATTCGGGCACTTGCCTTGCTTAATTAATTCTTCGACGTGCAGTGCTTCCGCACTCAAAGCACTCGCTTCCGAATTCGCTTTCAGCGATGCTTCGCGCGCCTGCGAGAGCGCGGCGCGAGCTTGCTCTTCGCTTAGTAACGGCGGTTTTACGGCCAGCCTTTCCTGCAGTTCAGTATCGTAAGGAACCGCTTCCGACCGCGTATTCTGCGCCTCTACTCGCGTTTGCTGCAGTAAACGCTTTTTCTCGCTCGCTTGTTTTTCGAGTAACGGGATTTCACGCGTCAATGCTTCGAACTCCAGCAACTGCGCGCGCAGTGCCTCGCGTTCCTTCTTCGCGTTTTCAACTCTTTCCTCCAACTCTCTCGCTTTTTCTTGAGCTGAACGCGCTTGTTCGAGCGCCTTGTTTTTTTCTTTTGAAAGGGCGGTGAGTTTGTCTTCTAGTTCCGTCAAGTCGCGTGTTGCTTCTTCGAGTACGCGTTCGCGGGCGAGCAACTCGCGCGTTATCGCGCCTGCGTTCTCGCGCGCTGTCTTGTACTCTTCTACTCCCAGCGCTTTACGTATCGTCTGCATTCGCTCTTCATCGTCGAGTTCGAGTACTCGCTTCATTTCTTCTTGCGGCGTGAAAATAGCGTAACGGTAAATCCATGAGGTTGCTTTCGGTGAAGGATTTTCGTTAAACTCGAGAATCTGTAATACGCGTGCTTTCACTTCTTCGGGCGAGTACTCGCTGCGCTTCCCGCCTTCTTCAACGAAGGCGCTTCCCTGCTGCACGCTGCCGCGCTTGCGCGTGAGTGAACGCTTTATAGTGTAACTTTTGCCGTTGGAATCAAACTTTAGTTTCACGAAACCGTTTTCCGCGTCGTTCCGCAGCAAGAAACCGGCTTTCAAGTCACCGAGCCCGAACAAAGCGAATTCGATTGCGTAGAGAAGCGTGCTTTTGCCGCCGCCTATGTCGCCTTCGAAGAGCGTGACGCCGTCTTCGAAACGCACGCTTGCATGCTTGTAACTCCGCATGTTCTCGAGTTCTAATTCACGCAACAACATTTTGCTTACCTTTTTGCGCGCGTTGCTTTTCGCGCTCGCGCGCTTCGCACTCTTGCTTTTCCGACAAGAATTGTTTGAACAACTTCCAGCCGCCTTCAAGCCAAGGCGTGACGTTGCCGAAAGCGATTGCGTCTCCTGCTTCTTTCAGCGTGTAAAACCTTCCTGAAACAGCTTCCTTTGAGTGCGGTTCGCCGTCGAACTTGCAAGCGAAAACGCATACAATCTCGCGCTCTGAAGCAGTAAAGCAGTCAAACTTGCCGATTTTCTTTATTTCGACTTGAGTGACGCCTAATTCTTCCTGCAACTCGCGTTCAGCGCTTTGCTCGTAAGATTCGCTTGAATGCACGTGGCCTGCCACGCTTGAATCCAAAGCCCCAGGATACTCGGTTTTGTTTTCCTTGCGCTTCACTAAAAACACTTGATTGTTGGAGTCGTACAGCAAGACGACTACGCTTCGGTGAATCAATGAATTGTTTACGTGGCAAGCTATCCTGCTGGCTTTCCCGATTACGTTATCGTTCTCGTCAACAACATCCAAAAACTCTTTCTCAACCATTTTCTTTCACAACTTTGAAGTTAACCTTCGACTCGCAGAGTTTTCAAGCCTTCGCGCGTAACGCGCGCCTCGTAATCGCTTTTCGACTCGCCTTCTCCGCGCTCGCGTGAAATCGCTTTCAACAAATCCCGCGCTGTTTCAATGCCTTTCTCGCGTAGGAAAGCGTTCGGAGACTTGAATTTCGAGTGTGCTTCTGCAAACAATTTTTCCTCTAGTTCTTGTTTTGAAGCTGTAACTGTTGAAAATTGGAGTGTCTCGCGGGCGGACAACGCATTGCGGTTGATTACGACGTCGACAGCGCCTGCTTTTTCGAGAACTTCTCGCGCGCTCTTGAAGTCGACGTCGCTCGTCCTGCCAGATGAAAGCTCGCCCCGCGCTTTAAGCAAAACTATTTTGTTTCGTGCTTCAACGCGCGAGCACGCGTGCAAGAGCGCTTCGCTGGCCTGCAACGCGGTTTTTTCGTCCGCGTCGAGTTCGACAAGCTCGACTTGCGGGAATTCTGTTGGTTGAAATTTTTTTGAAACGATTTTGTTGCGTGAAGCATCGAGTTCAACCAAGTAAAACCCGTGGCTGTGCTTGCTTAAAGCGATTTGCTCTAGGTCGCGGTAGTCGCTCGCACTCAAGGGACCGGGAAAAACAATTTCCTTCCCGTTGACGGCGCCTTCGCGGCGTTCATGCACGTGTCCGGCAGCGTAGTAGGCAAACCCTTTCGGCAGTAATTCTGTTGAAATACACTCGCCTTCCTTCAAAAATTGGGGCCGCCATTCTTCAAGCGCGCTGTGAAAAACAAATATTTTCACGCCGTCTTCGCGTTCTAAAACGCTTTTATTCAAGTGCTCGAAAAACGTTTTTTCGAGTCCGCGCTTGCGCGCATGCATTCCCGCCAGCTTTACGCCAGTTGGCTTGTCAGTAACGAAGTCTAACCGCGCTTGTTCGCCTTCAAACTCGCATGGGATTTTCGTGAGCACGCCCGCGCTCGCGATTACTTCTATGACGCTTGTTTCAGTAGGCGAGTAATCGTGGGAGCCGTAAACCACGTAAACTCGCGCGCCGGAATCACGCAAGCGCTTTAACGCTTTTACTGCCGCGTCCGCCACGCGCAAGTCTGGTAGAGCAATGTCGAACAAGTCGCCTGCGATGATTACGAAGTCTAGTTTCTCGCGTTCGCACGCTGCTAAAGCGTTTTCGAAAGCCTTCAAGTTGAGTTCGCGTAACAACGGCTCGCGGAAAGCACCTAAGTGCACGTCAGCGAGGTGAGCGAATCTAACCAAAACCAGCCCTCCGTCGTTAACTCAAAGCACTCAAATAATTTAGCACTCGAATAATTTGTTGGGTTTAAGCGTTTTAAACTTGCGCAAGCCGGCCTGCCGGTGAAATTGATTCAAGAAAGCTTGCCGCCTGCTTTCACAAACATTTCCTGCAGCTTTAACGCGTCCTTCTCGAGAATTGGAGACTCGCAGATTACTGTGCCGTCGCACTCGAATTCGACGAGCGCGCGAACGAATTCCTTCCAATTGATAGTGCCTTGACCCACTACCTTGTGAAAACGCTCGCCTGATTCGGTGAATTCTACGTCTTGAGCGTGGAAATGCATTTGCTTCAACGCTTTTCCACCCAAGCTCTTTCGGATTTGCTCGAAAAACTTTTCCACGTCTTCGCGTGAACGCATCGCATTCTCGCCCCGCGCTTGAATGTGTGAAACATCGTAACACGGATTCAGCGTCTTCAGCGAGGAATCGATTTCTTTTGTTGCTTTCAGCAGTTCCTCGAGCGAACCCCACTGGCTTCGCTTGCCCGTCAACTCGGGTGCGATTACGACGTTACTAAAACCGTTTTTCTTTACTTCATTCAACACACTCCTTAATTCTGTAACCATTTGCTTGAAGGCTTCCTCCCTCGAGAGTTTTCCGTAATAAGCAGGGTGGAAAACAACGCGTCCGCCGCCTGCAGCACTCAACACTCTCGCTGTTTCCAAAACGTTGCGTTTACTTAAACCACGCGTGGAAGGCTTTTCCGAAAGAAAATTGATGAAGTAAGGCGCGTGCGCACTCAAACGCACGCCAAGCTTTTTTGAAAGCGCGCCGCATTTTCGCGCTAGTTCGGCGTTCATGCGCACGCCTTGCACGAATTCCAACTCTTCAGCCTTAAGCCCTACGTCGTGACAGTATTGAATTCCGGCTAGACTATCTCTCTTTTTACTCCCCAACGGGACTCCGCCAGGCCCGAAACGCATTTTACTCGCCTGATTAAAACAAGCTTAAACCGAAACCGGGAATCAATCGAGGATTACTTGGTTGAAACTATCTTAATCACGTCACCGTTTTTTAACTCGTGCTCGCGGCCAATGCGCATTCCAGAACGCGCGTCAACAGCGTGCAGGAAGTGCTTCGCGAGGTCAGTGTGAATCGCTTCAGCGAGCTGCATTGGAGTGCTGCCTTTCTTCAACAAGACTGCGTCCGGCAACACTCTCCCGAAGTGGTCTGAAAAATGTTTTTCGTCTTCCACCGGGAAAACGACAATCAAATTCAGTACGTTGGAAACCGTGACGTTCAACAATTCTTGAACTCCAGTCGAGCCGTACTCGCGTAAAACGTTTTTCTCAATCGTTTCAAGCGCGCGCAACACTTTCTCGTCTAAACCTTCAGCTACAATCTTGAATTTCTTGCCGTCGTACTCAATCCACTTTTTTTCTTTCGCGCGCTGTAAAGCGAGCTCCGAGTCTGCAGCTGTAGGCACTACAGTATACTGCGGAAAAGCGCCCCGCAGTTTTTTCACGCCTTCGCGCGCTGTAGGCAAATCAATCTTGTTCGCGGCGATAACGATGGGCTTGGTTTTCGCCCTCAGCATTCTCGCCACGCTTAACGCTTGCTCATCACTCCAACGCGAGAAATCCTCGCTAGCGCCTGAATCAATTATTGCTTGCTTGAGAATTTCCTCGTTAACGCGGATACCATTCAACAACTGCGCGAAGTCACTTAACTTCCTGCCTTTCGCTTTCGCTGCATTACGCTTGAGCACGCCAAGAATCCAGTGGTCCAACTCGCTTTCAATTATTGCCACGTCCCGCGTTGAGTCGTGCGAGCCGAGCGCTGTAAGGTTGCCGCCGTCGTCAGTAGCGCCTGCAGCGTCCGCAACACACACCAACGCGTCAGCTTGATTCAAATCGTTTAGAAACTGGTTGCCGCGTCCCTTGCCTTCGTGAGCGCCTTCAACTAAGCCGGCAACGTCAATTACGTTGACCGGTACTTCCCGCTCGCCATTCTCGCATTTTCCAACTCTTGGAGCACACTTTACTCCGAGTTCAACGCAAGCGCATTTGACGCGCGCGAAAGCAACGCCCTTGTTTGGGTCGATTGTAGTAAATGGGTAGGAAGCCACTGCAGCGTGCCCGTGCGTCAACGCGTTCCACAAACTCGTTTTTCCAGTCGACGGCTTACCAACTATTCCAACCAACACGAATATTAATTACGCGAATGCTTTTATTATATTGTGGGTTTAGTGAGGTTTATTGCGTAGTGGAGGTGCTTGATTTTTTTGATTAAAAAAAACGATGAAAACAATGATTTGTGGTACTTGAAACACTCGCCGCAGACGATTGATGAAGTGGCCGGCAACAGCGAAGCCAGAGAACTAACCAAAAAATGGGCTCTTGATTGGAAGCGCGGCAAGCGCGGCAAGCCCTTACTCTTCTGGGGGCCTGCCGGGGTTGGTAAAACCGCGCTCGCAAACGCGTTGGCGCGCGAGTTTGGTTGGACGCTCGTCTCGTTCAGCGCGAACGTAGAACGCGGAGAAAAAAACTTGAATCGTTTTTTCGCTCCACACGCAAGCGGACTCGACTTGTACGGTACCCGCAAGATTCTCGTCGTAGAAGAAGTCGACGCTGTTTTTGATAGAGGCGAAATCCCGGCTTTAAGCCAACTGCTTCAAGAAACCAACCAGCCGACCGTGTTGATTGCTGAAGACGCTTGGAACCAGAAACTCGCGCCCATTCGCGCCTTATGCACGCTAGTGCAGTTCAAGAAAATAAATTGGCTTGAAATCAAGAAAATCATGTCGAAAATACTCGAGCGGGAAGGCGTGCGCGTGGACGCTGGCAGCGCGCTCGCGCAAAGCATCGAGAAAATCGTGCGCGCAAGCGGGGGCGACATCCGCAGCGCATTGATTGACTTGCAAACAACTGTCTCCGGCGGCGAGTTTTTCTATAGCGAGCGCGAGAGAAAACAAAACGTTTTCGACGCGTTGCGAAAAATGTTTGCCGCGCGCTCGTTCGCTCTAGCGATCTCTGAAAGCGATTCTGTTGACGTTGAACTGAAAATGTTCGTCAAGTGGATTGAGGAAAACCTGCCGCTTGAAGCCAGTGATTCACGCTCACTCGCGCAGAGCTTTGACGCGTTATCGAAAGCAGACGTTTTCGAAGGGCGAACCACAAAAAAACAAGATTACTCGCTCTCAAAGTACGCGCGCGCCCTCGCGTGCGGCGGCACTGCAGTGCTCGCGAAAAGCGGTTCCGCGCCCGCGCAAGTCGAGTTCGCGAAATACAAGTTCCCGACCGCGATCAAGAAACTCAGCGACTCAAAAAATGCTCGCGCGACTCTGGCAAACATTCTCAAGAAGATAGTTACGCGAATGCATTGCTCGAAGAAACAAGCGCTTGAAACAATGTTGTTGTCAGACTCGAAAAACTTGCGTGAACTAGCGGAATTCCTGGAATTAAGCGAGCCTGAAAGAAAATTTCTAGCGGCATTCAAAGCCTGAGCGTTTAACGCGTTAATGACGGGTTTTAATTATCTTGAACAAAACGAGTGCGAGTAAAGCCACGAGCATTATCAACAATACTCTAGAAGTACTCAACTGTTCGTAAAGCTGAAGGAAAAATTCGTTCACTTCGGCGCTCAACGGTTTTTCACGAGCGTAAACGACGTCCCACTTTCCGTTGACTGGCCCAAACCAAATTAATGTCTTGTTTTCCTTTTGCAAGCCGGGGCTCGGAATCACTCGAATGTTCAACGCGTCATCAGGCAAGATTATTGTCAACTGCATCCCAGTGCCAAGCGAAATCTCGTCACTCCGCGTCGAACTGAACGCTAAAGCATTGTGGTTGAGCGAGTATTCCGTGATGCGGCTAGTAGTCTGGTTTCCCAAAAACAATTTGCTTACGTCATACTCTATAGTGACAGAAGCCGCAGAATAACTGATTGAAAACTCTCGCGTTGCGATAATCTTCAAGTTCGTGATAGAGCCAGTAAAGTGGTACTTGATTTTCTTACTGAACTTCTGCCAATCAGCAAGCGTCGTCTTACTCAAGCCGAGGTAGTAGTCGAACTCGCTTCGCTCATCATTCGTGTCAAGCGTGAAAACAGTTTTCTCGATTATGTGCGCGTTTCCGTCAACGTCAACCTGCGCGGTGGTAGTGAATGAATAATCAGTGTAAGCTCCTGCAAGCCGCGTTAAAACCAATAAAACCAGCGCCGCGGCTAAGGAAAAAAACAGTTTAAGCGGCTTCGCCGCTGGGCTGGCAACCATAATTTTTTTTTGAACAAACATTATTAAAAGAGTGCTTGTTGATTGAATGCGGTTGAACGCGGTGATTCAAAAATGCGTGGCTTGATAACATTCCTTCTCGCAGTGCTGCTCTTCGCTGCAATACTGTCATTCAACGCCTTTCAATCCAACGCGGCGAAAACCGTTTCCTTTACAAAAGAAAAAACGCTCTTCATCGAGAAAAAACAATTCGAAGAACGCGCTTTCAAAAACGCGTTCAAACAAGTTTTCTGGAACGCGGGCGGAAGCGAGAGGGATGAAGTCGTGAAAAACGCTGCCGAAAAACTAGCTGCGTTGGAAAGCTTTACGGAAAAAAACTTTTTTAAAGAAAACGCTTCAGTAGACGTTTGGTTCGGCGTCGTCACGCAGCAAGAAATCTCTTTATTGAAAAAAAGAATGCTTTCTGAAAAAAAAGCCTTAAAGTGCATGAATTGCTTTGACTTGAACGCGATTGCTTTAGACAAAGACGAAAAACCAATCTATGCTTCAACTGCCTTCATTGAATTCTCTCCAGAGAAAAACGAGTTAAGCGTTTCAAAAAACGGTTTGGTGCGAGTTCCGCAACTCGCTTACCTACAACTACTTCCAGGAACTTTTGGCTTTGGGGCAAGCACTTACTATCCCGACCAAAACACTTCAACAATAATATTGCTGCCGGAAGGATTAAGAGAAAAAAGAAAACTTGTTTAACGCCGGTGAAGCGGCGAAGCAGTGAAGCAAACACGCGGTGAAGCAATGAACCGAAGAGAAAACAGAGAAAAACGCAGGGCGCAAACGCTGTTAGAATTCATCACTTTGCTCGCAGCCTTCCTCGCGTTAGTAATAGCATTCACTTCATTCGCCGCACAAGCGAGAAAAAACGCGGAAAACGTTTTCTCGACGCAGTCGCTGAAGCAAAGCGCTGAAGCGCTTTGTTTTCTAATCGATTACTTCGCGTTAGATGGGCGCAACACCGCGTTTCCGCTTGACTTCACGCAAGCTGGCGCGGAAAACCTCTCGTTAAGCGGCGGCGGACGCGAACTAGTGCTTAGTAAAAACAGTGTTTCAGCAAGCGCGACGTGTCACGCGAGCATCCGCTCGCTCGAAAACCTTGAAGTCGAACAAAACGAGTTCGAACCAACATAAAACAAGGAATCCTACACGACAAGGAATCCTACATGAAGGCAAACCCAAAACGCAGGAAAGCAAGCTTTTTCCTCGACGTGTTGATAGCAGCTTTACTGACAGTAATCACGTTGACTGCGATAGTGTTTTCCTTTCAAATGAACGCGGCTGCGTTCGCCAGCGTTTCCCAAAACACTTTTTTCGAAAAAAAAGCGGTTTACTTTGCGGACTTGCTCTTGAAAAACTGTTTGCCTGACGGGATAGCCGAATGCGAGAAAACCCTCGTCCGCGTCAAGGAAATAGACTCGCGCGCGGTCCAAGAAATCGTTTTGAGAAACGGGTTTGGTTTTGAACTCCGCAGCCTTGACGGGCGAGTGCTGCAAACGCGCGGAATGCCGGCAGCAAGCGCTGATGCAAGCGCGAATTCAAGCGCGAATGCGAGCGCGAGCGCAAACGCATTCTGCGTTTCGAGGCCTGCTTTTTTCGAAGACGAAGTCGTAGTGCTGCGGGCTTGCGTGTTTGTGGAAGGCGGTGTGAATGATTAAGGAAAGAAAACTGCGCGGCATTGTTTTTTCTCTTGAAGCATTATTAACGTTGTTGACAGCAGTTGCGTTGATTACGTTCTTCCGCGCTCCAGTCCAAGAAGAGTTTTCTTACGCACGCGTTTACCAACTGCAGTTAACACAAGATTTTCTTGAAACAACGACGAAAAACTCGGCGACCAACGAACTGCTCGTAGAGTTCATGAATGGAAACCTGCAAGCGAAAGAAAGACTGCAAACCTTATTCGACGCGTTACTAAAACAAACTGGCGCAGCTTGCTTTGTTTTAGAAGCTGAAGGCGAGAAGCTCGAGTCAAACAACTGCCTCAAGACAAAGAATTACGTGAGCGCGCAAGCAATCGCGTTCGACTACCACAAAAACGAGTTCGTGAAACTAAAAGGCACTACTTACTTCAAGTAATTTCTAGAAATCTAGAAAATACGCTTCCAACACAACAACCTGCTTCCAACAACTCACCTACCAACGACCATCCCACAGCAACCTACTTGCCTGCAAGCGCGCCCGCGCTTGCAGGCGCGGCGGCGTTAACGCTTGTTAACGCTTTAAGATTTCTGCTTCAACGCGTCCCGCATCATTTTTTACGCGAACAATAAAACTCCCGGCAGTCAACCGCGTTTCGCCGGCGACTGAAGCCGGAAAACCCAGCGTCCTCTCGATTTTTTTTGAATGGCCAGCGTAAGAAGAAGTTACTACTAGAATGCTCGCGTCCGAGGCGGAAGAAACGAGGGAGACGGCCATCTCGCCGCCGGTTAGGGAAAAAACCCATTCGCGCGCGTTCCCGCCGCCTAGCAACTGCGCTTGCTTCAAGTCCGACGAAAGCCTTTCCGCGAAAACCTGTGCTTGGCCAGCGGTCTTCGCGAATTCGATCAACTCGCGAGCTTGAATTACTACTGGAATGAAGGCGAGTAGGAAAGCGAACAACGCGCTTAAAACAATCAAGGTTTCCAAACTAGCTTGCCCGCGCAATGCAAACAAGGTTCTTACCAGCGCAGCTTAAAGCAATTAAGACGAATTCACGGTTTGACTTATTTCCTTGAATGCCTTGTCTGTTTCCTGCGCAAGAACCTTGCTGCCCTTCTTAGCGGTGTTCTGTAACTGCGTAATCAAGACTATCGCGACGGCGATCAAAGCCGCAATCACAATAATCAGTTCAGCGCTCACTTGCGCGCGGTCTTCACGCAGGAAAGCCTTCACGTCGTCCAACAGTTTCATGAATTTGTTACGTTGCGAACGCTTTTAAAACCTGCGAGAAACCCTGAAAAACTCTAAAAAAATAGAGAAACTAGAAACTCGGTGTAGGCGTAAACACGAGACTAAAGAAAAACAAGATGAAAACCACGAATACACTCAACCAAACCCGCCAGTCCCAAGAAGCAACCTTCTGCCCGTCGAAAGGAAAAAACGGAATCATGTTAAACAAGCCGAGCCACAAGTTTACTTGCGCGCCAATCACGGAAACCCAACCTAAGAAAGGCAGCAACGCGACGAAAACAACTGCGAGAACCAAGTTCATGGTTGGGCCCGCAAGCGAAATCATCGCATTCTGCTTTCTATTCACTCGCCCGAGAATGTAAACCGCGCCAGGCGCGGCGAAAATAAAGCCGACTGTGACAGCGAGAACTATTGCGAGAAACAAGCCGAGAGTCCAAGCGCGGTACTCCGCGTGCACTCCGTAATGCAAGGAAACGTACTTGTGCGCGAGTTCATGCAAAATAAAGCCGAGCCCTATCGTCAAAAAAACTACTGCAAAGAGGGCAGGGTCAAGCGCGTTCGGCGTAGAGCCCAGCCGCACGTCAGACCACAAGAACCAAAAAGCGAGCGTAATCGTGAGAACAGAAATCGTGATGTGCATCGCTTCAATCAAACGCATTTCCCGCGTACCTCGCCCACGTACCAGCTGCGTACCTCGCCCGCGTTACTTGAACGAGATTGCTGACTCGTTCTGTTGCACCCAAGCCAAATTAATTGTTGGAGGCGACAACGTGCTCGCGTAAGCAGTGATTACGCCTTCAGCAATCGCCCCGTTTGAAAGTTGGACGCGGATTGTTTTTCCGACCCTGCCGTCTTCCAAAGCAGTTACTGCAACGTAATCAACGAATTCTTGTCCTGCGACAACTCGTTTTGTTAGAGTGATTAACACGTCGCCCTTCTTAACGCCGCGGAGAAGCGGGTAAACAAAGCCTGTGACTATTGCTCCGCCAACCGCGATTGCGACGAGTTTCCACGCGTCACTCAAAAGCGACTCGCGCCAGCCAAACGCTTGATTCACGAAGCCACTTAAACCAAACGCCACAAGCGCAGCTGCAACGTAAAGCATGAACGCGTTCCAAGCAATCCTTAAATTCATTTCAGATTCACTTCGCCGCTTCGACTACTTCGTTTCGCTTTCATTGTTTTGTTTTCCAGTTTTTCAAGAGTACCCTGGGAGTTTCGCTTCCTCGCGTTTTTTAACTAAGAGAGTCGGCGTTATGGATTGAAGCGCTTTATTGAAATGCGCTGCTGTAACTTCTCGCGCGTTCTCGTTTTCTCGCAACGCGGTCATTCCAGCTTCGCGGCAAAGCGCCTCCAAATCAGCTCCACTGTAACCGTCAGTCTTTTTCGCGAGCGCCTTCAAGTCAACGTCTTTAGTCAACGGCATTTTCGCGGTGTGCACCTTCAAAATCGCGAGGCGTGTTGCCTCGTCAGGCGCTGGAACTTCAACGACTTTATCGAACCGTCCTGGCCTCAACAATGCCGGGTCAAGCATGTCAGGCCTATTTGTAGCGGCGATTACCACTACGTCCTTCAAATTCTGTAACCCGTCCATTTCAGCGAGCAACGTGTTCACCACGCGCTCGGTAACGTGCGTTCCCTCGTTCTCGCCGCCTCGAGCGGGCGCGATCGCGTCAATCTCGTCAAAAAACACTATCGTCGGCGCTGCAGTGCGCGCTTTCCTGAAAACTTCGCGAACGCCTTTCTCGCTCTCGCCAACCCACTTCGACAACAATTCCGGGCCGCGCACTGCAATGAAATTAGCTTCGCTTTCAGTAGCGACCGCTTTCGCAAGAAGCGTTTTGCCTGTTCCAGGCGGGCCGTACAAGAGTATTCCGCGGACTGGGCGGATGCCTAAGCGCGTGAAAGACTCCGGGTGCTTGAGCGGCAAGTCCACCGCTTCCTTTAACTCGCGCTTGACTTCATCAAGCCCGCCGATTTGCTCCCACTTAACGTTCGGTACTTCAATATACACTTCACGCAATGCGCTAGGCTGGATTTCTCGCAATGCGTTCATGAAATCCTGTTTTACGACTTTAAGTCCATCTAGAATTTTTTGCGGGATTTCTTTTTCCTCCAAGTTTATTTTCGGGAGCACTCGACGCAAAGCTTTCATTGCTGCTTCCTTCGTTAAAGACTGCATGTCCGCGCCTACGAAGCCGTGCGTGAGCGCGGCAAGCTCATCAAGATTCACGTCGTCGTCGAGCGGCATTCCGCGAGTGTGGATCTGCAGGATTTCCTTCCTTCCTTTCTTGTCTGGAACGCCGATTTCTATTTCCCTGTCAAAACGACCCGGCCTGCGAAGCGCGGGGTCTATCGCGTTCGGACGATTCGTCGCCGCGATTACCACCACTTGCCCCCTGCTTTTCAAGCCGTCCATTAGCGCGAGCAGTTGGCTGACTATGCGCTTTTCAACCTCGCCGATTACCTCCTCGCGTTTCGGCGCGATGGAATCGATTTCATCAATGAAAATAATGCTGGGCGCGTGCTCTTCAGCCTCTTGGAAAATGTTGCGCAGTTTCTCTTCAGCTTCGCCAACGAATTTTGAAACTATTTCTGGTCCAGCAATCGTGATGAAATGCGCTTCGCTCTCGTTCGCGACCGCCTTCGCGAGAAGCGTTTTGCCTGTTCCAGGCGGACCGTAAATCAAAACACCTTTCGGCGGTTCTATGCCTAAGCGCTCGAACAACTCGGGGTGACGCATCGGCAATTCAATCATTTCCCGAATTTTCTGCACCTCGTCCTTAAGCCCGCCAATGTCTTCATAGCTTATCGTCGCTATTTTCCCGAGTTCTTTTACTGGTTCTTCCCGCAACTCGAGTGTGGTGTCTGCGCCCACTAAAACAAGTCCTGCAGGAATCGTTTGTGCTACAGCGAAAGGAAACGAAGTGCCGAAAACATTCACGCTTAAAATGTCGCCCTTCGAAAGCGGCTTGCCAACCAAGTTTTTCTTAACGAATTGGTCGAATCCCGGCGCGTAACGCATTTGCTGGTTCGGCGCGAGAACGATTTTTTTAGCTTCCTTGATTTCCGCCTTCCGCACGCGGACGCGGTCGCCTAAACCCACGCTGGCATTCTGCCGCAGGATGCCGTCCATGCGTATTATGTTTAAACCCTCGTCCTGCGGGTGCGCTGGCAAAACTATCGCGGCAGTTGTTTTCTTGCCTTTAATCTCGATAACGTCGCCGGTAGTAACTCCAAGCGCCTTGCGCGCGTTCGAGTCCATGCGCACTATGCGCTTAGCGTAATCAATCTGCATCGCTTCTGCGACTTTCAACTCTATTTCCTCAACCACGAATTCCACTCTCCCCGTAAAACAAAACTCGTTTTCAGTAAAGTAATTAGTTTAAAGTGTCAGCCCCTAAAAATTACTAAAAAATTATTTTTCAAACTCTTTAATAAAAGCTTTCGTAGAGCAGTGCAGGCATGCGAAAAACACTGGATACAGTAGTTGCAGTAGTCGGAGTCGGCGGGATAGGCGCGAACACCGCATTACAACTAGCGAGAACAGGCTTCCAAAAACTTGTTTTAATCGATAGAGACTTTATCGAACAAAACAACTTGCCGAGGCAGAAACTATTCGATGCTGGCGACGTCGGCTTTCTCAAAGCCGCAGCAGCCAAAAAAAAATTAGAGAAGTCTGGCGCGAACGTGATTGCCTCCACCGAACACTTAAACCAATGGAACGTTACGCGATTGCTTGAAAAAACGGATATCGTGCTAGACTGCACAGACAACGTTCAAACGCGCTTCGTCTTGAACGAGTACTGCTTGCGCGCGCGCAAGCCATGGATTTTCTCTGCCGCAATACGCAGCGAAGTCATGATTTCAACAATAATTCCAGAAAAAACGCCTTGCTTTGCTTGCTGGAATCCAAAACAAACGCTGCCGCGAAGCTGCAGCGTGGAAGGAATTTCTCCAACTGCAACCGCTTTAGCCGCGAAAAAACAAGTTGAAGAATTGATTAGTTTGCTTGAAGGCAAGCCGCGTTACGCCGGAATTCTTTTTTACGCTGACAAGAAAACTGGCGCTTCAACAACCATAAACCTACAAAAAAACTTGGCGTGCGTCGCGTGTGCACGCAGCCCAAAAACAAAAAAAAACATTGCCGAAAAAAACCAGGAAATCGTTGAGGCTGACGACGCTTCCACGCCAGCATTCGCGTTATGCGGTAACAAAGAATACTTTTTCCAAAACAACGTGCGCGGCTTAAAAACAAAACGCATCATCGAATTAAAAACGCGTCCAGGCAAGATAGTTTTGCTGCCTAACGGCAACGTGATTACGAAAGGCTTAAACGAAGAGCAAGCCAAGCGCGCTAACGCGCGCGTTATCAGCGCGATAAAGCAGGGAGCGAGAGTCGAACTCGCCTAACCCGCTTACTGCATCCAGCACCCACGCAACAGTGCAGGAACAACACCTGCAGGCGGGCGCATGGCCGCTCTGCCTTAAGTGCGTCACGCAAAAACTCAACTCATGCAAACGCAATCCCTGCAAGGCGGCTTGGCCGCGACTACGAAACAACACAAATCAACAAAAATAATTTAACGAAAAAAGTATTTATACTCGCTGCATGTGCTTGCCGCATATAACTCGCTATACTCGCACGCGGCGCTTAAACCACTCAAAGAAAGCGAAAAGCAAAGCGCCCAACACTTCAAACTCTTTCGCGCCTTCCACTAGTTTTTTCTTTCTAAAGAAAAACAAGAAGGCCACGCCGACGAACGCGCCGAAAGCATGCACTAGAAAATCGGTTGGCGTTGTTTCCTCGCGCAAGCGGCCCTCCTGCGTCTGCATCGCTTGCTTTTCAACTATTTGAAGCGAAGCGTTCACTCGCGCGGCCTCGGCAGTCTTGTTTTCTTCAATCAACTTATTCAAGTTGGCTTGAAGCGCCGCTTGCTTTTGCTCGAGCGAGCGTTCTTGAGCGCGTTCAAACGAGGAAACGATTGGAAAAACAATGAATGAAACGAGTAAGGGAGTTGCTACGAGAAACGCAAGCGCTTGACGCGGCCGCAATGCCGTCGCCGCACTCATCAAACCCGAAACCGCAGCGCTAGCACCAATTAAATACGCTGATGGGTTGAGGAAAGAAAACAATGCGCCGCCGAGAACGCCGGACGCAAAGAAAATGGCGAGCACGTCAATCGAAGCAAGCGTCGATTCCAGCAACAGCGAAAACAAGATTAGGGGAACCAAATTTCCAGACAAGTGAAGTATTCCCACATGCAAGAACAAGTGCGTTACTAAACCCGCATACATTCCAGCGCCCAACGCGAGCGAGTTCAAGAACTCTGAAGGCAAGTAAAGCGTTCCTCCAGAAAAAAGAAAGTAGGGCGCGACAAGAAGCGAAAACAAAATAATCGAGGCGTAAGGAAAACGCATTTAAAAAACCACTTTCTGGAAGAAATCGTTGAGTAAGAAAACGCGAGAAGTAAATAAAACCTTGCGGTGAAAAAACAAAGATGAAAAAGAGAATTGGTCGCCTTAAAAAGAATTAGGCCAACCCAGTCTGCCTGAAGCGGCATCCTGAAGCCGGCAGGGCGACCAGTTCAACCCACCTTCACAGAATCCGCAAGAGAAACTTACGTTAAAGTGAAATAAAAACCTTACCATTCTTTTTAAAGGGTTCAAGGAAGGCGTTAAAGAGCGGGCTCGGAGGGATTCGGACCCTCGACCTACCGGTTTCCCGAAACCGCGAGAAAAACAACGCTTGCTGTTTTTCGCTTAGTTTTTCGCTTAAGAGCCGGTCGCTCTGCCAAGCTGAGCTACGAGCCCGCAAAAGTAAGGCTGGCGCAAAACAACGCGAGCAACGCGCAAAACAACGCAAGGCAATGCAATGCAACGAAATAAAATACTTGAATGCCGCCAAATAAAAATAAATCTGTTTCACTAAACCGAAACAAAACAATGAAACCAATGAAAAAAAAGAAGAGTGAAAGGTAAGCGCCGTGACTACAAAAATCGTGGTGCTGCGTCTAGGCCACCGCAAGTCCCGCGATAAGCGGGTGACGACGCATTGCGCTCTAGCTGCACGGGCATTCGGCGCCGACGAAATAATTTTTTCTGGCGAACGCGACGACAAATTACTTGAAACCGTTCGCGAAATTGTGAAGAAATGGGGTGGCAGATTCAAGGCGCGTTACGAAAAAAACTGGAAACGCGTTTTGAAGAAAGTTGGCGGAAAGAAAGCGCATTTGACGTTCTACGGCTTGCCCTTGCGCCAAGCAATGCCTGAATTAAGGAAACAAAAAAAACTCGTGTTGATTGTTGGTGCAGGGAAAGTGCCCCGCGAAGTTTACTCGCTCGCGGATTGGAATGTTTCGATCACGAATCAACCTCACTCCGAAGTTGCGGCAATCGCGGTTTTTCTCCACGAATTCTTTCAAGGCCGAGAATTGGGAAAAAAGTTTTCCGGCGCTAGAATAAAAATAATTCCGTCCCCGCGCGAAAAAGTTATTAAAGTTATTAAACTACCACCGCGCGCGAGAAAACAGGGCAAGATATAAAAACAAGTTGGTTGTAAAAGAATTTCCATGAAGAAAAAACTAGATTTCTTCACGAAACACTTTTTCGATTACGTCCAAGAAATTTCCGGACGCAAAGGCATGAAGATAATAAACTCTCTTTACAATGGGGAGGGCGCGACCGACGAGAAAATCGAGCGGGAAACCAAAATCAAGATGGCTGAAATCCGCTCGCTTCTCAACGTGTTGCACAAATACGGACTTGTCGAATACCACCGCGAAAAGAACCTAAACAGCGGCTGGTTTACTTACACTTGGCGTTGCGATGCTGGACGAGCGTTTCAAAATTTTATTGCTGTAAAGCAGAGGGAGTACGAGGAACTCGCGCGAAAAACTTTAGAAGCGGAGAAAACGATGTTTTACAAGTGCAGGCGTGGTTGCACGCTGCTGCCGTTCGATGTCGCTATGGAAGAGCGATTCCGTTGCCCGAAATGCGAGTCGAAAATGAATTTTTACGATAACAAGCGAGAATTGAAAAAGATAGAAACCCGCATTAAGACTATTAAAAAAATCTTGGAGAAAATCCCACAGCAAAACACCCAAAATTCGTTCTCGAAAGTTCAACCAAAAATTCGACCGTTTGATTAAACGTCTAAACGTATTTCCAGAAAGTATTATAACCACGCACAACTTATTCTTTAAACGCACTCCGAAACTACAGCGGGGTAACAACATCGATTTTGTGGTTGGTGGTGCTCTAAGGGTAGCCAGGAGTGCCCGCTGGGCTCATAACCCGGAGGGAAAAAGTTTTCAAAAAAGTCAAAAAAACTTTTTTCCGGGTAAAGGTCGGAGGTTCAAATCCTCCCCCCGCTATTCTAAAAAGAAAAAAAGTAAAAACACGTCACTTGATTCTGCGGGTGAGACGACGCGGCGCAACGAACGCGATGAAAAAAAGAGAAAAAAAGAAAAGGAAAAAGAAAGAAGCAAAAGAGAGGCAAACAAAAAAAGTTTTAGAAAAAATTTCTAAAACACTCTTGTTACGCTCCCCTTTTGTTTTTGTTGTTTAGTTTTTGTAGTTTGGTTTTGTTGTTTTTTACATTGTTTTTTATTTTGTTTTTCTTTTCTTGAAGTTTCTTTTCTTGAATTCCTGAGTTTAGCGGGCTAAAAGCCAGCAACTAGTTATTAATACTAGTTATTGAGTAATGCTAACCGCTTCGGCCCAGTCACTCTCAAAAACCTTTTCGAACTCTGACGCTATCCGCACGCCGCAAACATTCACGGCGGCCTCGCGATTCGACTCGAACGCGGCGCGAGACCAGTTAGTGCTCCCAACGAAAACACACTCGTTATCGAAAACCGCAAATTTAGCGTGCGTATTGTAATACTTTTGCGAAGCCCACCGCACGACCACTCCGCGCGCCGCGAGAAAAGCACCAGCGTCAAGATTAGAATCGACTTTCGGTTCGAGAATCAATCGCACGCGTACGCCCCGCGCAGCCGCATTGACTAACGCGTCGCGCAGTTTCGCGTAAGAAAACTGGTAAACCATTACGTCTATCGTGTTCTTGCTGTTGTCAATCAACGCGATAAGCGCGGCGGCAGAACCAGGAGAAAAAACAGGCGCGACGCTCTCTGCTGCAAAACACTTGGATTCCTGAAAAAAATCTTGAAAAAAAGAAAGTGCTGCAAATGCGGCTACGCCTAAAAAGAATGCAAAAGCAACCGTTGCGTAAACTGCAGGGATTTTTTTCAAATAACCACTAAAACAATTTCATGTTGTTGCGCAGCCGAAAAAGACAATCACAACAATCGAGAACAATCACAATAAAGAACTTTGAGAAAAAAGGAAAAACAGCAAGAGCCAAACTAAAAGGACTGTTAACGAAAGCGGTGAAAAAACCAAGTCGAAAAGAAAGCCGCTGATTAAAAGCACCGCGTTTTGTACGAATGCCATAAAAGCATTCAATTCTTCAGCCAAATTCATGCGCGCCACCAGAAAGAATTAAAAAAAATTCAAAAATTTTTTGAGATGACAATTTTGGATGGCCTTAAACTTGTTTTCTGCGGAGCGAGAGAACAGTGCCGCAATTCAAACAAACTTTTTCCTTGTGTTTAAAGTCAAGCGAAAAACGCGTTCCCCCACAATGCGGGCAAGACGCGATTTCCGACGAATGGAAACTCTTCCAAGCTTCCTTGGTTTCGCCGAATACGCGCTGCGTAGAACCAATCTTATAGTGTTGCGTTGCTAACCTCACTGTTTTTTTATCAGCGCTTTCGCTTTGCGTGTCGGCTGCCGGCGCTTGCCTAGCTTGCTTTACTGTGTTCTTGCTGTTGCACCGCGGGCAAACGCGCACCGACGCGTCAGCGGTGCCCGTTTCAGAAAAAATAAACCTACAATTTTGGCATAAGAAAGCCTGCGTTGTTTCTTTCAATATTGCTTCTTTCAAACTTGCAACCACACCAAATTATTGCAATTGTTGCACGAACAACACTGAATTATTACACGAAATTATTTATCAACATTATCAACAGCGAAATATAAATAATCTCGTTTTAAAACAATGCATTGAAACAAACGAAGCGAAAGGTTGATTTGATTGAAAAATTTAAAAAACAAAAAGTTAAAGAACCCAAAAATTTTGTTAATAGTGTTGGACGGCCTTGGAGACCGGCCAAACAAAGCCCTTGGCGGCAAAACACCTTTGGAAGCTGCTGCACCAGCATCTTTAAACACTTTAGCGCGAGGCGGCGTGACTGGTTTGCTTGACATCGCCGGCGGAATCGCGCCCGAATCTGACGCTGGCGTTTTCTCTATCCTAGGATTCGACCCGAAAAAGTTTCACGTCGGACGAGGTCTTATAGAAGCGCTCGGCGCAGGCGTAAAATTCAAGAACGGCTGGCTTGCTTTACGCGCGAACTTTGCCACGTGCCGCGGAAATAAAATAATTGACCGACGCGTTGGCCGAAGCCTTTCACTAAAAGAATCACGGGCGCTTGAAAAAGAGTTAAATAGAAAAATACGTTTGAAAAACGCGAAATTCGAATTTAAGGCGACCGTAGGACACCGCGGCCTGTTGATAATCAAAGCGCGCGGCCTATCTAAAAACGTGAGCAACACCGACCCGGCTTACGCTGCTGGTACTGCTGGTGGAAAGATAGCGGTTGCATTAAAAAAATTTTCGCCTAAAATCGTCGCCTGCAAGCCACTGGATTCGAGCGCTGCTGCTGCGAAAACCGCGCAGTTAGTCAACGAATTCAGCACTGCAGCGAAAAGAGTGCTTGAAGAAAGCCACGTGAATAAAAAACGCGTTGCGCGCGGATTGCTGCAAGCGAATTGTCTTCTTTTGAGGGATGCTGAAACGCGAGCGCCTAAAATCTCGCGTGAAGCGCTTGCACGCTTGCGCGGTTGGGCCTTGCTTGCAGACATGCCGGTAGAGGCAGGGATAGGTTGGTTGTTGGGAATGCGTGTGAAGAAAATCGCATTGGAAGCAACGAGTGCAAGTAGGGTGAGAGAAACGTTGAAGCTTTTAAAGCATCACGCAGGTGTTTACGTTCACTTGAAAGGACCAGATTTGTTTGCGCATGACGGAGATGTTGTTGGAAAAACTAACAACATTAAAGAATTAGGCGCTCGGTTTTTTGAACCACTCATAAAAAAAATTGATTTGCGCACCGTGCGCGTTGCCGTCACCGCAGACCATGCGACTCCCTGTGAGTTGAAAGCGCATTCAGGCGATGCGGTTCCTTTTCTAGTAGCCGGGGTTGGCGTTTCGGGTAACGGCTCCGAATTCAACGAGAAGGCGTGCGCTGAAAGTGGTTTGAAGATGCCTGGCTTTAAATTAATAACGCTTTTAAACGCGAATTCGATTCAAGTGCGGCGGACTTAACAATAACTAAACTATTATTATTGCAAGTAATGTATCGTTGCGAGCAATATATTAATGTGTCTTGAAGGGAAAACGAGCGAAGTTCTTCGAACCTATTTCTTCTTCGAGCCTAAGTAATTGATTGTACTTCGCCACCCGCTCACCTCGCGCCGGCGCGCCGAACTTGCATTGACTTGCGCCGATTCCTACTGCGAGATCAGCTATAAAACAATCTTCAACCTCGCCAGACCTATGCGAAACAATCACTTGCCAACCACTATCTTTAGCTAACGCTGCAGCGGCGAGGGTTTCAGAAACAGTTCCGATTTGATTAGGCTTCAACAATAATGCATTAGCAGCGCGTAATTCAACTGCTTTCTTGATTCTTGAAACGTTCGTCACAAGCAAATCGTCGCCAACGATTTGAATCCGCCCACCAAAACGCGCCATCAATTCACGCCAACTACTCCAATCATCTTCAGCTAAACCATCTTCTAATGAGATTATCTTGAATGACTTCAATAAAGACTCGTAAAAATCAATTAATTCTCCAACTGAAAATTTTTTTCCACCAACACAATAAACCTTTGTTCGAGGTTCGTAAAACTCTGAAGCGGCGCAATCCAATCCAAGAAACGCCACCCCACCCCAACCAGCTTCCTCAATTGCAGCGTCAATCAATTCCAACCTTTCACTTACGCTGGAAACAGGAGGCGCGAAACCACCCTCGTCGGCGACAAGCGCCGCGCGAACGCCAAACTTTTTCACCAAGATTTTTTTCAAAACCCCGTAAACTTCAGCACCTACTTGAAGCGCTTGAGAAAAAGTCTTTGCACGGGCTGGAATCAATAAATGTTCTTGAACATCATTCTTGATTCCAGCATGCCGCCCGCCGTTGATAAGATTAAATTGAGGGATTGGAAGCGCTTCCCTCCCTGTATTTTTCACTCTTTTTTTCATTTTCCATGAAAGTTCTTTTTGTAGGAAAACTCGTAATGGTTTTTTTTCTGCGGCTGATAAAGCGCGAGAAAAAGCGATTGAAATTGGGAGGATGGCGTTAGCGCCGAGTTTGTTTTTGTTTGGCGTGCCGTCGAGGGAAAGCAACGCCTCGTCGAACTCTTGTTGCGAAGAAAAGTTTTTGTTGGTGAGTTTTCGTGAAATAAAAAGCGTATTTGCGACTGCTTTCAGAACCCCATCACCTAAAAAAGCTTTTGCGCCATCCCGCAACTCAAACGCTTCAAAAGAGCCTGTTGAAGCACCTGAAGCAACGCTTGCCTTAAATCCATTCAACTCAACCTCTACTGTTGGTTTCCCACGCGAGTCTAGTATTTGACGTGCTGTAAATGATTTTATTTTCAACCACACACCCCCCACACTTCCACTATTTATAATCTTATACTACTCATAATTCTCACAACCCTATAATCCCACACTACTCATAATTCTCACAACCCACATCAATTATAATTTTATTAGGACTTTCACTAAAACTTATGAACCAAACAAAATAATTTTAAAAATAATATTAAGGCTTTCTACTTTCCACCAAATAAACTTCCAATTAAAACTATTTTAAAAGTAATTTGTATGAAATGTTTTAAGTAATTTGTTGTTTTATGGTTTTGTTTGGTTTTTGAAAATGCCTGAATACTCAGCAGTACCCTTAAGCTCGTGAAAAATAATTTGACAAATCTTAGTTTCTGGAAATAACTTCATTGGGGTTGAAGACATGTTAATGATTTCAAGCACTTGAACGTTATCAACACTTGGTTGAATCAAACTAGAGCTGACGTGAACAAGTAAGCCAGCTCTAGCAAAACGACTTCGACCGTCAATAAAAGCGCAAATAGAATTACTTAACTTAATTCTTTCTAAAGTAGTTCCCAAAACTAACTCTTTAGGGTTTATTGTTATTGGTTTATTTTTTTGTAAACGCAAGCTCTTCCAATAATCTTCACTTAATCGAACAAAAGATGAATCAATTACAATATTTTGTTTTTTACCAACAAATTTCTTGAATTCGTAACCAAGCTTCAAATCAACAGAACACGCACCGACGCTACTTTCATCAAAAGGTGTTATTTTTATTATGCCTGCTTTAATCGCCTTCAAAATCTCTTTCTTAGATAAAATCATTTAAACCAACAACCAACTAATCAAATATTATTTGATTAGTTTTTAATTAGTTTTCGTTAGTATTAAGGTGTAGTGTGTTACCGAAACACAACATTATTACCAAAACAATAATGCATTATTTATTATTTTATTATCATTATTATTATCTAATAATATATTATCGAAACACAATATATTAAAAAACCGAAAATAGTGGAATTGGAGGGTGTGTGTTGAACGAGCTACAAAACTTGAAACCAAAATCTAATTACCAAAAACAAAAACAACAAACCACCACTTATTTTAGAGTAAATTCAACAGACGTTCAAAAAATACTTTCAAGACAATACACTTTATACGACTTCATAAATAACGCTTTTTTCTTTTCAAGTACGCGAAAAGAACTCGCAATCAACGTGCTCGAACAATTGAAGAAAAAACCTCAAACGTTCACCGAACTCCAAACTAACTTGAAATTGAAGAAAAGCACGTTGTACTTACTCTTATTCGCATTAAACAAATCCGGGCTCATTGTTTTCGCGCGAGGAAAGCGAAACCAATTAATCTACTTGTCTACTAGTTTTTCTCAAATCCTTGAAAAAAATGCGGAGTGGTGGCGCGCGTGGGTTGAAACTAATGTTTGACGTGTTTAACGCTGACCAAACACTAAACCATACAACCCCAAACAAAACCATAAAACAACAAATTACTTAAAACCATCAAAAACAATGTTTTTTAATTTAAATCATGATTAAATAATAACTGAATTTTTATTCAAAATTTTTATTCAACAATGTTTCAATGTTTTAACAGTTTTTTGCGGCGTTAAGTGTTTTTAAAAGCCGCGTAACAAGGTTGATTTGAAATGGGTTTGTTTGAGTTGTTCGGAAAAAAACCAATAATTACAAACACTATTTACTCCTTACGGACTGAAATACACCCATTTCGTTTGAATGCGCACAAGAACGACGGCGCCGACTTAATCATTCACTTGACTAACAACCTCGACAAAGAACTCTTGACTTCAGTTGTCGTAGAGGTTCAAAAACCATTAGCTACAGACCAAACTGGTTTGACTCAACAACGGGAAGTGCGCGTTGGCCTCTTACAACCAAACGAAACAAAAACACTTTCAATACCTGTTTGGTCCACGCAACGCACCGAACCAGGCACTTACAAAATCAAGGTGTTTGCAGTATCACACTACCGCGATTACGGCCACATTTTAAATGAGGTCCGCAAAACCATAGATTTAAGAGTAGTTTAATTCAGTTAGATGTTGATGAACCTGCTTTAAGTGGGTTGTTGGAATAGAAAGCCGTGCCTTTAAAGCATTAAGGGAACTCACCAAAGCATTTAAATTCACATGAAGCGAAATAGTTTCACTTGACTCAAAGCGTTTAATTAGAGTTTAACTAAAATTGGAGAATAATTCAAGAAAAACAATTAATCGAGGTGATTTAGTGACTATAAAAATATCGCAGTTAATAGGCATGGATGTGTACTCGGATAACGCGCGTTATCTTGGTAAAGTGTACGATATAATAATCGACTTACAAAAAGGTGAAGTTGCACGCCTTACCCTCGAACCAATAAAAGCAACTAGTAAAGAGGAAGCCAAACGCGTTTTTCACGAGAAAACAATAATGTATAAAAGCATTAAGGCGGTCGACCGCATCATCCTCACGTCTTCAAGCCCAATTCAAGAATCATTTGAAGAGGAAATGGAGCCAGCGGCGCCAGCAAAACCACTGCCTTACTCTTACAAGTACAAGCGCGCTTGAATTTTGAATAATAAAATAAATAAAAATTAATAAAATAAAATTAGTGGCTGCTTGAATGCGGTTTTCTTCAGTCTTTCTAGTTTTGCTTTCATTCATTAATTATTTTATTTTTCGGCGCTTGCAGCCTCGGCTCCGCCGCCTTGCCCGACTGGAATCTCGACGAAACGAACATTCTCCCCGTCAACAGTGTAAATTACTCTAATAACGCCGGAAACCATTTGAGCGTCGTTAAGCTTGTCCATGAAAGCGAGGGTGGTGTCCTCCTTCACACCAAGCGCGCCCTCGAAAACAGCATCTACTGGGTTGAAGCCTTGTTTTTTCAAAGCATCAATGACTTTAAGCACTTCTTCCTTTATCTTCAAGAAAACCACCTTGTTTTTCCAGCATCGTCTGGTTCAAATGAAAAACCAACAATATAAAAACACGGTGTTATTAATACTTGCGTTTCGCTCTCCTTAAAGCCCTTAAAGCTTAACACTCTTAAACAAAAATATTTAAATAGCGTGAAACAAATAACTTCAACTCGAAATTCGATAACTTTTAAAAACTGTTTTTCGCTATTGCAGGTGAAAACAAGAAATGGTTAGGTACGCTATCGCCAAACAACTGGCTGGAAAAAGAATAATCACTTCTGATGGGGAAGAAATAGGCCGCATCGTAGACTTGTATTTGAATGAATTGACTGGAAAACTCGAAAGCGTTTTGCTAGAACCGAATCCGGAATCCAGCCTGGCCGCCCGCGCGAAACACGAAGGCACTGATTTGGTTACGATTCCGTACAGCGCGGTATTAGACGTTAAAGACGTAATGGTTGTAGACCGCCGCAGCCTCACTAATCCGCCGCAGTAACACTTACTACTCTTATTCTTACCGCTCTTGTTTCGTGTTGCGCGTCCTTACTCGCCAGTTTCAATAATCAATTCAGCGCCAGCAATAGATGTTTTTTTGATTTTTCCACTCAACGCCGCAATCCGGCGCTCAACTTCCCTAGAATCGACGCCGCTCTTAAGCGCGCGAGCTTCTTCGATAACGCGTTCGACTAAACCTGAATTGGCGCAAATCCAATCCCCAGAAAGCTTTTTTTCTCTAGCCTCATTGTCTAACGCGCTTGCTGACAGCTCCTGCCTTGAAAGCAATGCGCGCAACTCGCTTAATTCTTTTTCGAAACGCGTTTCCGCCTTCTCCTCGCGCGAGCCTCTCTCTCCAACGAGTTCCGCATAATAAGCATCCAACGCTCTAGAAAAACTCTCGAATTCTTTATTCGCCGCGTTTCTTAATTTCTTTAATTCGAAGGGTGCGAATGCGGCTGCCCGACCGCCAACAACGTAAACTCTTGGCGTGGAATTCTCTGCAAGCAATTTCCTGCACGCGTCGGCAAGCGCCTTTCGTTTCTCTGCTTCAAGTTCCTCGATTTTCTCACAGAACTCGATTCCAGCCCGCGCGCAGGCTTCCTCCAAGTAAAAAGGCGACAAATTCACTTTTTTGAACAATGCGGAAACCACGCCCCCGCGCAATCCACGCAGGTCGCTTTCATTAAGCTCGCTCGGGTTTTTCTTTTCCGACGAGGGAAGCACGTACCTTGCGCCCGCACGCAGCTTCCGAACAACGTAATTACGGTTTTCGCGTGCTTGAATTATTTTTTTGTTTTCATCGAGCAATAAGAGGTTGCCGTTGCCGACGAATTCCACAATCAAGACGCGTTCCCCAACTTTAGTAGAAAAAACGAGTGAAACTACTCGGTCGAAATTTAATTGCTTTACTTCAGAAAGCGGGGCGTTCTCCAAATCCTTCCGCAATTTCGTTACAAAAGCGTCAGGCTGTCTCGGCGGTTCCCTCAAGTACTTCGTCAACCACATCCCGACACTCAAGTCGACGTGCAGGTTTAACTCGCCGCCAGAAGCCTTAAACTTAAAGCGGAAAACGTTTGGCGCGTTAGGCGCGAATCCGTACGCTTTCGAAAGCCGCGCGCCTTCCAACACCCTCAATTCCCGCAGTAAGTAAAACAAGTCTAAATTACTCATTGTTTGCGTTGCTTGAAACGCTTTACTCATTCGAAACCAACTTCAAAACCAAGACTTAAATATATCTGCAATTAATAATTAATGTTTTCAGAACTCTTTTTCTTTATCTTTCTCTTTAGCTCTCCGCTATCGAGTTGGTGTGCTTTGAAACGAACGGTAATCGAACTCCAAAACGTCAAAAAAATTTATAGAATGGGCGCGATTGAAGTGCCTGCATTGCGCGGAGTCAGCCTGAAAATCGCGGAAAACGAATTCGTTTCGATAGTCGGTCCAAGCGGCTCCGGAAAATCGACTTTAATGCACTTGATCGGTTGCCTGGACTTGCCAACGCATGGAAGAATATTGTTGGACGGCCAAGACATTTCTTTACTGAACGAAAGCGATTTGGCTGAAATAAGGGGGCGTAGAATCGGGTTCGTTTTCCAAAACTTTAACCTTATTCACTCGCTTTCTGCGCAGGAAAACGTTGAAATGCCGCTCGTTTTTCAAGAAGTTCCAGAAAAAGAGCGGAAAACTCGAGCGCGAAAAATGCTTGAAAAAATGGGTTTAGGCGCGCGGCTGAATCACAAGCCGTACGAACTAAGTGGAGGCGAACAACAACGCGTTGCAGTAGCACGCGCACTCGTAGTAAACCCAGACACGATCTTGGCGGATGAGCCAACCGGAAACTTAGACTCGCGCGCGGGCGCGGAAATAATGTCTTTACTGGAGGAGCTCCACGAAACTGAAAATAAAACAATAGTATTGGTGACGCACGAAACTGAATACGCGAAAATCGCGCACCGCACGCTGCACTTGAGAGACGGCATGCTGCAGCATTCGTGAAAACAACGTGAAACAATGAAACAACTCAAGAAAATAAAAACCTAACAGGTAATTGGTTGAAATGAATGAATTAACGAAATTAAGCATAATTGTTTTGTTTTTCGCCTCTTTTCTAGCTCTAGCTGGCTTTACTGCAGCGGCAACGCCGCTGCTTGGTGGAACGCTTTCCTTGTCCGCTTTAAAATACGAGCCTTACCCAGCAGAACCAGGGCAGTACATCGACTTGTGGGTGAGTGTCTTGAACAGCGCGGCAACCAGCGACAACGTGGAGTGCGCGCTCGAACCAGTTTTTCCATTCTCTTTAGACGCGAACGAGAGTGCGACGCGTTACGTGGGCCAGTTGTTAGTAGGCCAAAGCGTCGTGTTGAAGTATAAACTACGCGTTGACTCAAAAGCGGTTTTCGGCGTCAATGAAATCAGCTTCAAATGTCGTTCAAAGCCAGGCGACTGGCTTTCAACCAAGTTATCGATTACAGTGAAACCGAAAGACATAGTCGTAAGCGTTACGAAGATAGAAACAGAACCATTTGAAATAGAACCTGGTAAAGAAGCAATAGTCAAAGTGCACATCAAAAACCAAGCCAGTTCGACAGTCCGTGATGTGGCGCTGAAAATAGACTTATCCTCCCCAACCATTCCGTTAGCGTTCATAAAAAGCGGAAGCGAACAACGACTACAGTACTTGGATGCAGGTGAAGAAAAAACCCTTGAATTCAACGTGATGGCTGCTTCAGATGCTGCGGCAAAACTCTATAAAACCACGCTCTCGCTCTCGTATGTAGATGACGCTGGAAACAATTACTCTCGCGATGATTCAATCGCTTTCCTAGTCAACGCCAAACCAGAAATATTCATAGAACTAGAATCTACGGAAATCCTACGTACAAGCCAACCAGGAAACATCGTGATTAAAATAGTGAATAAAGGCCTTTCTGACGCGAAGTTCCTCTCCGTCCGCCTTCTACCGAACGCAGGGTTTCAAACGCTTTCAGCAGCAAACGTTTACGTCGGCGGACTGGATTCCGGTGATTATCAAACAGTACAGTACTCTCTCTATGTTTCGCCAAACACTGGAAGCCAAATCAAACTTCCGCTGGAAATATCTTTCAAAGATGCGAACAACAAGAACTATAAAGAATATCGGGAAGTTTCCCTCCGCTTATATTCCGAAGAAGAAATAACGCGAATGGATTTGGAAAAGAAAGGCGGTTTAAATACCGTCCTAATCGCAGTCATCGCGTTGATAGCATTCTACGTGCTTTGGCGCTTGTTCAAATGGTTTTCACACAGAAAACGCGTTTGAACCACCCATTTACAAAAATTTCAGAATGCGGCGCAAAACACAACAAAACTAACAGCGAAACACCACAAAACCTGAAAACCTGGAATTAGTAAAAACAATACTTCGTGAAGCAAACTCGAGGCGATTGCGGTTGGTAAACTATATTTACCTCGCTTCAAGAAACTTATCGCACCGGCGATTGCGGAGCTTACTTACTGTAATAGGCGTCTTTATAGGCATCGCCGCCGTAGTGGCGCTCGTATCGTTAAGCAGCGGCTTGAACAACGTGATTTCTGCAGAGTTTCAAAAACTGGGTGCCGACAAGATAATCGTGATGGGTTCTGCAGGCGGCATGTTTTCCTCGCCTTTCGCAAGTGAGTTATCCGCGCATCCACTCACCACAGACGACGTGAACGACATCAAAAAAATTGCTGGAGTAAGCCTTGCAGGCGAAGTATTGGTTAAAAGCGTTACGATGGAATTTTCAGGCGAGTCTAAAAACACGTTCCTCGTAAGCATTCCATTAGGCAAAACGCAAGACATGCTTAAAGACGCGATGGGCTTCAAACTCTCTGCAGGCAGGGACTTTAAAACCAGTGACAAGTACGCAGCGGTAGTCGGCAGTTACCTCGCAAACGGGTTTTTCAAGAAAAAAATTAGGCCCGGCGACAAAATCAAGTTGAACGGCAAAGATTTTCGAGTGGTCGGCGTATTGAAGTCGGTCGGCAGCAGGCACGACGATAGTCAAATCTATATTCCAATAGAAACCGCGCGAGAAATGTTTAACGAACAAAAACTAGTTTCCATGATAATCGTTCAAATGCAAGCCGGCGTTTCAGCGGAACAAGTGGGCGAAAAAATATTTAAGAAACTGCGTGCTTCAAGACACCAAAAAGAAGGAGAAGAAGATTTTTCAGTGCAAACCCCTGAACAACTCGCAGCTTCCTTCAGTGCGATTCTGGGCGCCGTCCAAGCGACGGTAATAGGCATTGCGGCAATTTCCCTGCTCGTCGGCGGAATCGGAATAATGAACACGATGTACACTGGTGTACTCGAAAGAACAAAGGAAATAGGTGTAATGAAGGCGATAGGCGCCAGAAACTCGCATGTCTTACTGCTTTTCTTAACAGAGTCCGGAATGCTTGGCTTGCTGGGTGGCATTCTAGGCGTTTCCTTCGGCTTAGTCTTGGCTTTAGGCGCGCAGGAAGTCGCGGCGCAAGCAGGCGAATCGTTCCTGAAAGCATCGATAACGCCAGAACTAATCGGTTTCTCGCTTGCATTCTCTTTCTTGGTAGGCGCGATTTCAGGTGTTTTACCCGCGCGGCGAGCAGCTTCGCTAAAGCCCGTGGATGCACTCCGCTACGAGTAATTTCTTTAAAGTTCGTCAAGCGTTCCGCTCGTGTTAACGAATTATTTGAAGCGGAATCACGTTTTTCTCGAATTCCAAGCGCGCTACCACGATCGCGTCTACGACGCCTTCAGGCACTTTCACGAGTGGCGGCGCGCCCATCGCAAGCTGCAACGCCCTAGCGCCTACAAGCCGCGCCTTCTCGTAATTAGTTAACTGGTCTAACTTCAACTTCAAAACACTATTACCTCCATCAAAAACAAAAATCACGAAAACAAACGTGGAATCAAAGCGAATCAAAGCAAATGACTGCAAACAAACCAATTGTTTAAAGAAAACAAAATTTTTAAACTTGTACCCCTCCCCCCGCGTTTCACGCGAGCGCGGAAACAATTTTCAGCATGCTTGGGCGCTTCAACAAAACCTTTGCGACTACGCTCTTGTACTCGCCCCGCAGCAACGCATCCACATCAGCTTCATTCACCTCATTAAAAATGTGGTTCAAGTCATCGTCGTTCAGTTTTTCAATGACGTGACGCAGTTTCAAGCGTTTTTCGAGTTTCGCGCCTTCCCTCTCGCGCCACTCGCGCTCGTATTTCGCTAGAAAATTCTTCGAAAAATTTTTTTGTTCAACCGCTTCCGCGGCGACGTTGCCGGCGATGAACCCGGCTTCGACCGCGAGGCCGATGCCGCCGCCGTGAATAGGGTCTACTTGGTGTGCTGCAGTGCCGATTACCATAAAATTGTCTTTCACGAACTCGCGAATCGGCGCGCCCACGCTGATTAAGCCTCCCTTTACTTCAATGGGCTCTGCTGACTTGAAACGCGTTTCACTTGCAATGAAACGGTCGAGAAGTTCTTTCGGATTCGCGCCGGTCGCCGCCCCCACGCCGATGCCTACGTTCGCAACGTCTTTACCCTTTGGAAAAACCCATACGTACCCTCTTGGCGCGATTTCGTTGCCGAAATAAATTTCGATAAGGTCTTCGCATTCGACGTTCGCCATTTCGTATTCGTAACAAGTGTCAGTATCGTAAAGCGTCGCAAGCGCGGGAAAGCCGGCTTCGCGCGCTATTTTCGCTTCCATGCCTTCTGCTGAGACTATGAGGGATGCATGGAATTCGAGTTCGACGCCGTCATGAATGGCTTTAACGCCCGCAATTTTTCCCTCTTCTTTGATTAGTCCTGTTGCAAGGGTTTTCGGTAGGAAGTGCGCGCCTTTCCTAATCGCTTGAATCGCTAAGTGCTTGTCGAAAATCTTTCGTTCGAGCACGAAGCCCTTTGTCATCGCGGTGCGTAAGACGATTTTCTGCCGCTTTGGGCCGTACAAGGCAGCCCCGTTTATTTCAAATGGTTGTGCGCCTGGAACTAGCGGCAAGTCGAACTCGCGAAAGTATTTAGCGTCGAGTCCCTCGCCGCAACGCACTGGAGTCCCCAAGTCTTTTTTCTTGTCTACGACTAGGACATCTAGTCCTTTCGCCGCAGCTGTGCGCGCGAATACGCTGCCTGCAGGTCCAGCCCCGACTACAACCGCGTCATAATCTTTTTTCAATCCTTATTCAACTTGTTCTTATTCAACTTGTTCTTATTCAACCTTGTTTCTTTTTGCTTGAGTGGAAGGAAATCGCTTTAACCGGACACGCTTTAATGCAAATTCCGCAGTCGGTGCATTTCGAAAAATCGCAGACAATCTTGTTTTCTTCAAGCGTCAACGCGAGCGTGGGGCAGACTGAAACGCAGCCCGCACAGTAAAAACACTTGCTGTTGATGTCAACGCCCAAAAAATTCAACCCTCTAGAAAAATTCAACTCTCCAGAAAACTAGCTTCTTCAAACCTTCAAGGAATTTTTTTTGCGAAACGAAATATTTAAACCCGTGCCTTTCTTCATACTCTCAGGATTCATTCGCAATGTGGTACGAAAATGGTTGGAAAAAGCAAGAAATCTGAAAACCGAAAACGCGCGCTAGCCAGGAAACTCCACAATTTTGCGGACGCCTGGCGAGAGCACGCGCGCGACGAGTTGAAGATTCACAAGCAACTGCTTTCGAAAAAGCGTTCGTTCGCGCAGCACTTGCGCGATACTGTGCGAATTCACAAAAAGTTTTTAGCTAAACTCAAGAAACTCTGAAAACACCGAAAACTTTGGACGCCTCCTGCCTGTGGTTCGCTTATTCTTCCTCACCAAACTCATTGTATTCAGAGTCGTTGAACTCGTAAAGCGAGCGCGTCACTTTCTTTCCGTCGCAGCAAAATTCTTTCAACGCTTCGTCCGCAGTCGGCGCCGAAAGCCTCGCGTTCGGCTCGCGCCGCGAAGAATCGAAAACGTAAAACATGTTAGCGAATTCGAAAACGACTACTGCGTGCTTCAAACCCCCCTCGAGCTCGAAAACTCGCACGCGCGCGTTGCCGCAACCACCGGCTTTGAGAAGCGAGCACAAGAAAATCGCTTTGTCGAAAGCGTCGGCAGCCCCTAACTCTAAAATTTCTTTCGGTGAAAGCCAGTAGGAAAAACTCAAGTTCGCGTGAACCTCGCGAAGCGAAGAAACGAATTCGAACGCCTTTCCCGCGTAGTCGAGAAAATCTTTTTCAAACGCGTAAGAAAACTCTGGGCCCCGCAGCGTTTGCAATTCTCCTAAAATTTTTTGCTTCACTTCTAAAACGTTCGCGTCCCCCGCGTTTACAAGCGCCTTCAATTCAGGAATAGTTTTTTCCTCGCTTAACCCGATCATTTCAGAATAGCGTTCTAGAATCTTTCTGTAAAGCAGTTCCCGCGTCTTGCAAACAGAAATCTCTTCCTCTAACGAAGAAAGCTTTTCTCCGATACTCTCCCCCATCTCTGCAGCGTGCTTCCGCTTAGTCTTTCCCACGCTTTTTTTAGACTTCAAGAAATTCTTTAGGTCGTCTAAACCCATCGCCATCATGCAATAACCCTGTTAGTATGCAACAACTCCCTTAGTATTATGACTACGCTGGAATAAAAAACTCGGTGAACGCTAAACGCGCGTCGCGCGCGGTCAAACGCGAAAAAAAGAACTGCACCGTTAATCGGCGAACTGGGGTTGGTTTATATACTCCTATCGACACGTAATACTTGCAATTCTTTTTTCGATTAGTCTCCTAGTTGCGAAAACAAGCTTCTTTGCGGAAAAGAGCTTGTTTCCGCCGGAGACGGACGAAAACTGAGCAAGCGAAAAACCGAGCAAGCAATTCAAGAGTTTAAAATTTGAAAAAGTGTTTTAATAGTTGAAATTATACTTTTTAGGCGGAGCCCGAGAAATCGGACGCTCCAGCATCCTAGTCGAAACCCAGAACAGTTCAAGAACGAAACGCGTTCTGCTCGACTGCGGCATTAAGCTCGAGGAAGACGAAGAAGAACACCCGCTGCTCGAAGAAAAGCAAATGCGTTCGCTTGACGCAGTCGCGTTGACGCACGCGCACTTAGACCACAGTGGCTTTCTTCCCGCGTTATACGAAGCTGGTTTTCGCGGCAAAACGTTTTTGACGAAGCCAACGCGGGATTTGATTCAAGTTCTTCTAGCGGATTACTTACGCATCAACCAACACGCTTCACCTTACAGGCAGGAGGACGTAAAAATGCTTTTGGTGAACACAGAGATAGTTGAAGCCGACGGACGGCCTGCTTCAACGCGAGCACAACAACAGCAAAACGAGGCCGGCCGCGAACGCCGCCGCCAGCATCAACTGTCTAAAGGTTACGAAATCGCGTTTCACGACGCTGGCCACATTCTAGGCAGCGCGATGATTGAAATCCGCGCGAACGGCAAGAAACTGCTTTACACTGGAGACTTGAACTTGCGCGCCACCCGATTGCTTGAAGGCGCTAAACCGAATCTGACAGCCGACGCGCTTATCATAGAAAGCACTTACGGCAGCAAAGCAGACAAGCACCCTTCACTCAAGGAATCCGGCCGCATTCTCTCTGAAAGCATTAAGGAAACCTTCAAGAAAGGCGGAAAAGTAATAATACCGACATTCGGAATCGGACGCGGACAAGAAATCTTGTTCGCGCTCGAAAACTTCATGCGTTCAGGCGCGATTCCAGAAGCACCAATCTACATAGACGGCATGATCAAGAAAGTCCTCCGCATTTACAGGCATAACGCGATTTACTTAAAACGCGAAGTCCAACACCGAATCCTTACAAGCGAAGATGACCCGTTCAAAAGCAAGTTCTATTACTATCCGGAAACGAGAGACCGCAGCGACGTGCTAGCGCAAGACAAAGCCATCATAGTCACGACAAGCGGGATGCTTAACGGCGGACCCGTACTCACGTACTTAAAACACTTGGGTGCAGACCCGAAGAACAAGATTATCTTCGTCGGCTACCAAGCAAAAGGCACTCGCGGACGCGAGTTGTTGGACGGCGCGAAAGAATTAAAGTTCGACGACGAGGTTTTTCAGATGAATCTCGAAGTCGTTCAAGCGCCAATCAGCGCGCACAGCGATTTCAACGAATTAATGGCTTTCGTTAAAAGCACTCAAGGCTTGAAGAAAGTGTTCGTCATACACGGCGAAGCAACAAAACCCTTCGAGCTCGCTGAAGCAATCGAAGAATGGGCTACATCACAAAAAAAGCAAATCGAAGTCTTCGTACCGAGCCTCGGCAAAGAATACCGCGTTTAAGCCGAGTTTTCACTAAAAAAACAATAAAACGAACTAAAACAATAAAACGAAAAAACTATAAGCGAAAAAAAATTTTTTTATTTTCTGCAGCATCACCGCATGCAAAAACAAGCTCTAATACTCGCTAGAAAAGTCGGCGAAATACTCGAGAGACTGCGCGAGCGCGTAACGCTCGCGCCTTCAGTCTTGTTTGTTTTACCTGTTTAATCCTTTACTTTTTGCAGCCATCAAACCCTGCCGAATCCAGTCACGCACCAAATCACTCAAGTGCATGTACCCGCCGTCCTGCGCCACCTTCTTCAACGCAGCCTTCGTGCCATCAGGCAGTTTAACTATAAGCACTTCAACCACTCAAAACACCCAAAAACAATTCAAGAGCACAACAAACGTCAATACTATGCAATACTATATTTATACCTTTTTGTTTGTGCTTGTAAACAAGTTTTTAGAGGTGAAAAGAATGAGGAGCGGACAGAAACGCCCGCTCAAAAGGCTTTTTTTTGCCTGAAAGCAAGCGGTTCAACAGAATTAGATTCAACCCACCCTGAACCGCTTAAACCAGCAAAATCACGTCCAACAAAAAACAAACCAACAAAAACTCGCGCCATCAAACCCGCGTTGTTAAAACTTCTTGCAGCATTCCAGCAGCAAGGAAAACGTCGTTTTTAGTGATTTCTTTTCTACCGGCGTGCCGCGCGTACACGCGCGCTTTAAGCATGATTTCTTTTCCAGAATCTTCAAGCAACTCGCAAAGCTTCTTGCTCGCTTTCTCGTCCACGCGTTCCGCGCCTGCTTGACGCAAGAGTTTGTCAGCGTCGTACAACGAAAACACTTTTGAAGTCAATCAACTTCACCCCCACCAACTATAACAAACAACTATAACAAACGCCTAATAACGGACACTAATGCGGCGAACTAATGCGGAATGCAGTCCGTCCACGCTTACTTTAACGTTGTCGCCTCGAGCAGCGAATTTGAAGGCAGCGTTGCTTGCAGCGAGTTCTCTAAAGACTTCAGCAATAGTTTTTTCGCCGTAATCCATTTTTCCACCTCCTAGAATCCAAAACCAAGAATGCAAGCTTGAATGTTTAAACGTCAACTCATTGTAAACAAGTTTTTAATTTTCTCGTCGACCGCGTAAACGTTTTTTTTCTTGCCGCCCACCAGGCGAGTTTGCACCCGTACTAGCGGGAACGGCACTTCCGGTTTTCTTTTCTTCTCAGCTTCATCGTCACCGCGGAGTTGGTAGAGTGCATTGAAGGCAGTATTCTCGCTGAGCTTAGTCTGAGCACGAATGTCGCTTAGAGTCAAGCCCTTACCTCCAGCCTTCAACAACGTTTCCAACACTGTTTTCTGAGACGGAGTCAAGAGCACCCACCAATCAGCGTGACTAGTAGTTATTTTGGCTTCGCGTTCTTCCTCCAGCGAACGCGCGATGGCTGCTTGCACGATTGGGTCGTTCGCGTATTCTACAGCGCCTTTCCACTTGCTTTTACCGAGTGCGAGGCTCGCGAGAAACGCGTTAAGCTCGTCGAACACGTAGCGTGGTGAGAGAAGGTTGCGGTCGCTGAAGACTTCCTTCAAAAAAGCTTCTGGAAAAGGCTTCAAGCCTGTTCCCCCAACTGCGGAAATGCGATGACTAATGATTTCAATCATTTCCTTTTCATCGAATCCCTTTCGCTGGAACACGTTATTCTCGCCTATAAGTTGAATCAGCGAGTCCGGAAATCCTTCCTTGCCTAGAGCGCAAATAATCATGCGCAGGTTTGGCACGTCGTCGAGCAGGTACTTGAATTCCATGAACATTTCCGGGTTCTTTTCCAAATGCGCTTCGTCAACGAAAAGCGCCAGTTTCTTGCCTCGTTTTTTTAACCAATCTATTAACTCGGCGCGGGAAACAGTTTTTTCACGCGTTCGGCCGAAAACACTTAAAATAGATTCTACGAAACCACCCCTTGTTGGATATCCTAGTTCGCCAGCTAATCCCATCAAATTCTGCGGCGGTTCCTTCAAAAAAACTACGTCGAACTCTTCTACAGGCAGGGAGTATAAAACATAGTATAATGCAGACGTTTTTCCAACTCCCTTGGGCCCGAGCAATAGGCAGGCTTTAGAATCGAAAGCCATTTTTTGAAGTATTGTAGCGGCTTCGAATGGCCTGTAATATTTGAGAAAGCTCTCCTTATCACTCGTACGCAGGTCTTTGACGAACGGGTTTTCAGACCACCCTAATTCTTTCAAGAGCTTTTCTTTTGCTTCAAAAACTTCAGTCACTTCACACCCCCACAAACCCTGTTTTCAAGCCAGTCTGCCTCAAAGCAGTCTACAAACAACGCAAAAGCCATATTTAAACCTTTCGGTGCCGTTTACGCGGTGTAAGTGACAAATAGTTAAAACAAATAGTTACATAAAGAGGTAGATTAAAAGTCTCCTAAAAGCCTTTTATAATACAATTCTAGTTCTTTAATGAGTTGTAAGAGGTATTTGAAAGATATTTATGTGATATCTATTAGGGGCATTCTGGTGTTTTCACTGGCAGGAGGGTTTGAATGCTTTTTTAAACTAGGTTTTCTCACTACTTTAGCGGTAAAAATGGTTTTTTCTTCTAGAGAGCGGGTTGAAGAGTTAAAGCTACTTTACCCGTTGCCTTTTAAGAGCGTGAAAAGCGTTTTTGGGCCCAGCCCGCCGAACGTTTTTGTTGGTCACAACAATTACCCCAATGTCTCAGCAGGCCCGTTAGTGGGTTTTGATGACGAAGTAGACGCCGAATTATGTGATTCGCCTGGCAAGTGGTTCGGCAGGCCTTATTCTGAACTCGTCGAGTTTCGTTCTTCGTTGGCTCGTGGAGCGAATAGGCAGAACGTTAAACGTCCTGAGCGTTTTTTCACCGAAATCCAGGATGTAGTGCTTTCGACTAAACCAGTTGATTTGGAGGTTGAATTCGAGAAGCCGCTGCGGGGAGAAGTAACTTTCTCGCAGTGGGTTCAGCCGATGGGGCCTGCTGGTGAGGTCGAGTCGCTGCGGATTGCAGGAAACCCAAGCATTCCAAAGAAAATTGATTCGATTGTTGAAGACCAGTTGTTGGTTCGCGAGGCGCTTCCAGAACTCGTGAGTGCTGGACTCGATTTTTATTACGTACAAAAGTTGCTTTCAGCCGGGATTCTTGGGAGAGAGAAAAAACTTGTTCCAACAAAGTGGGGGATTACTGCCACCGACAAGATGCTTGCAGACTTTTTTTTGAGTGAAGTGCGTGGTTTTCCTGAATTGAGTGAGGTCCGCATTTATTCGAGCGAGTTTCTTTACAATCACTTCGAAATTTTGTTAGTGCCAGGCAAGTGGGAGTTCGAGCAATTCGAGGCTTGGTTTTCGCCTGAAGCAGCGAGCGCGCTGGGAATCGCGCACGAGTACGAGCCTTTCGAGGGAAGAAGCGATTATGCTGAAAGCGAAGGCGGCGGCTATTATGCTGGACGCTTTGCAGTTGTTGAAGCTTTACATAAAATGCGGTTGCAGGCGCGAGTCGTTGTTTTTCGAGAAATTGGTGAAGGCTACGCGATTCCTCTCGGGGTTTGGCAGGTTAGGGAAAACGTTCGCCGCGCGTTCAAAGGAAAATCCTTAAAGTTTTCTTTTTTGAAAGAGGCTTTGAGTGAATTAGAAAAGCGTTTGAAGAATCCGCTTGAAGCCTATCTTGCCAAAAGCAGGATTTTAAGACAAAAGCGCTTAACTGAATTCAAATAGGCTTTACTGCAATTTGCTTCTACCATGTATCAAAAGAAAAGAAGCTCTAAGCAACTTTTCTTACAATGCCCTTCGTTGCGTCTACTTCCACAAAATCACCATCTTTTAAAACTTTCGTCGCAACCTTCGTTCCAATTACACAAGGAATTCCTAGTTCGCGGGAAACAATCGCCGCATGGCAAGTCACGCCACCTTGTTCAGTTACAATCGCGCTTGCTTTCTTCATTGCTGGCACAACATCAGGATTCGTTGCGATTGCAACAAGCACGTCACCTTGCCTCATTTTAGGCAAGTCGGCTGTACTCAAAATTATTTTAACGCGCCCCCGCGCGCTGCCTACGCGAGCGCATTGCCCCCGCAGTTCTTTCACTTCGGCGTCGTGTTTTTCCTCAGCGCTGGGGGCAAGCTTTCGCGCTTCTTTACCTACAAAGATTTTGTCGAAGTCTTTCTCGGAGTAAAGAACGCAGAATTTCTCGCGCTCACGCAATTGCATCAAGTTAAAGCCACCTTGCGTGAGTAGTTGCTTGTATTCTGGCGTTAACATAAAACGCGCTTGTTTCAACGTGATTCCAAAACGACGGGCAATTTCCTTTAATACACTCCGCATCGCGTAAAGCGCTCTGATTTGCGCGTAGCGCCGGTAAAATTTAGTGAGCATGAAGCCAGCGTAAACTGCGAACAAGCGCGTGTGCTTTTCATCCACTTCAAGCTCGTGCAATAGCCTTTGCTTTTCCAACGCACGTTTTTCAAGCGCTGAATCGAGCGCGGCAAGCTCTTCGCGTGGGCTGACTCCTTTCGCAAATAAGTGTTTTAATTCTAATGCGTAGTGTTCAAGCGTGAAAGGCTCGCCTACGTAGAGCGCGCCGATTACGCCGTACTTCGCGTGGAATTCCTCTAGCGCTTGCTTAGCCCACGGTTTTAACCTAGCGATTATTTCGCTTTCGCTTGCTTTCGCTATCAGCTCGCGGTGGTAGTTGTCTTCCCACAACCGCGCGGCTAGGCGCAGGAATTCTTCTTGTTGTTTGGCTTCCTCGCTTTTTTCTTCAGGTGCAGTGAGTGCCACGAGCAACTGGTTAATTTGCTCTTCTGAGTTTGTTTTCGAGCGCAAGTAATTCTTCAAGTAATCCGTGTATTCGGGGTAGAACATGTCAGTAGCGTTTGACAGCCAGCCCCACTCGTAGAGCTTCGTGTGCCGTTCGACGTGTTCTTTTAATATTTCCCACAGTTCAGCGTTGGTTTTAGATGCTAAGTTTTGATTTGCGATGCTGGCAGCGTGCTGCACGAGCTCGTCGGAGTAGCGGCGGATTTTAGCGTTTATTTCATCGCCGAATGAAGGGACCGCAACAATTTTGTTGAGCACGTGCCGCGTGAACTCTAGACAATCGTGCTTGCCGTAATAAAAAGCTATGTGGTATCCCTTGCTTCCATCGAACACTGCAAGAACCTTCGAATAATTACGTCCAACACTGTTTTCTAAGTCGTTGACGAATGCATGCAAGAAAATTTGACTAAAGAAAAAATCGATGCCTGGAAAGGCTTCAGCTAGCATCCACTCGTCGCCGTCGCTGAAGTGCTTTGGTTGACTTGCTTCCATAACTAAATTAGTGTGTGTGGCCCTATATTGGTCTTGCGCCAGCGCTGGCTGGTGGATTTTTAAAGACGAGTTTTTTCAGCAAGTCTGCAATGATCGGAAGTAGTTTTATTTCAGCTTTACGCAAGTGTTCGCTGAATGTCGCTTTATTTATGCCAGCAAGGCGTGCGAGTTCTTCTAGATCAACGCGTTTTGGAGTTGCCCAATAGCCTTTTTCTGAAGCCAGCATAACAGCCTCGCGTTGTTTTGGTGAGAGGCTTTCTGTTGCAAGCTTCAATTTCAAGAAGTCGGTTGACGAAAACAATCCTGTACCGCCAAATCTTTCTCCACCAACTTTTTTTTCTTTCACTAAATATTTTTTAAACCGAATTTTGTACTCGAAATTCTCTTTCAATGCGCTGGCCAGCACGCGAAGCGTCTTGTCGTCTGGCACGATTAACGCTACGGTGTCGAAACCGCTTTTCGTGAGCGTAGGCTCTAGCGGCAGAGCGCCGGTTTTAACCATTGTTTCTATCATTAGCTTATCATGCTGCGACCTTATCAGCGCGAAAGCATGGTTTTTTGTTTTCTCGATTACAAGGATTTCTTTAACCCAAGGATGTTTTTTCAACGTGTCAATAAACAAGTCGACGTTCGGCGCGTTTAATTCATAATAACCGCAGGAAACGTCTTTTTCAGAAACAAGAGGAGAGACTAAGCTTATTTGCGCGCCTTCAACCTTGTTGATAGACTCGATACACCAGCAAGGGTGCACCGCATCAAGCTCAAGTAGGATTGGCCGTTTTTCCTTGCCATTCATAATTTTCTATTCTCCCACGGATTTAAAAATAAGCTTAGTAAACGACTTTAAACTTGTATCCGTAAGCGATCGCGCCTTCTTCGTTATCTTCAAATATTTTGCGGAAGCAGGCTTGCACGCGCGCGCCTTCAACGATTTTTTCTTTCGGCGAGTCCACGATTTGCGCCATTAGTTTGGCGCCGTTGTCGAGTTCTACGATTGCCAGCCAGTAAGGCGTTTCGTGCTCGAAGCCTTTTGGAGCAGCATGCACTTGAGTGTAACTGACGATCTTGCCTTCACGAGGCATTTTTTGTTTAACGAGTTTTCCGTGGCGTCTGCATTTGGGACAGATCTTGCGTTCAGGATAGTAAGAAACGCCGCAGTTTTGGCATGTTGAGCCGAGTAGGTTGTAGCGTTCTGGAATCCTGCGCCAAATCAACGGTAAAGCATGCCTAATTTTAATCCCCTCTCTTGAATATGTGGACAACCGCAGTCGCGCCACTGCCCCCAACGTTGTGAGTCAAGCCTATTTCCGCGCCGCTTACTTGTCTTTCTTTCGCGCCGCCGCGGAGTTGTTCCACGATTTCGCATACTTGCTTGATGCCGGTTGCGGCAACTGGGTGGCCGCAGCTTTTCAAGCCGCCGCTGGTGTTGACTGAGATTTCTGCGTTTAATGCAGTCGCGCCGTCGCTAGTTGCTTTCGCGCCTTTGCCTTTCTCGAAGAATCCTAAGTCTTCGATCGCCATCACTTCCGCGGACGTGAAGCAATCGTGTACTTCGGCTGCGTCAATGTCTTTTGGCGTGAGGCGGGCTTGCTTGAATGCTTCTCTCGCGGCTACTTTAGTAGCATGGAGTTCTGTGAGGCAGTGCCTGCTTGCAAGCGCGAGCGTGTCGCTGGCTTGCGCGCTCGCGATTATTTCGATTGGTTGGTCGGTGTATTTCTTTGCGTGTTCTGAAGCGCAAAGGATGACTGCGGCAGCGCCGTCAGTGATTGGTGAACAGTCGAGTAGTTTGAGTGGTGTGGCGATGTAGCCCGAGTTCATGACGTCTTCGATAGTGATTTCTTTCTGGTATTGTGCTAGCGGGTTTCTCGCGCCGTTGTAGTGGTTTTTGACTGCTACTGCAGCGAATTCTTCTTCTTTCGCATTAAAATCGTGCAAGTATTTTTGCGCCATTAACGCGTAAATCGCTGGAAAAGTAGCGCCGTAAAACAATTCCCATTCTTGATCGCCCGCGCCTCCAAGCGCAGTTGCGGCTTCTTCGACGCTGACGTCAGTCATTTTCTCGACGCCTCCGACTGCGACGATGTCGTAAGCACCGCTTGCAACCGCGAGGTAAGCTTGCCTGAACGCAACGCCGCCGCTGGCGCAGGCAGCTTCACAACGTATTGCTGGAATCGGGTTTAAACCCATTTGGTCTGCTAAGAGCGCGCCAACGTGTTCTTGTCCGATAAACGTGCCGCTGGCCATGCTGGCGCCGTAAAGCGCTTGAATGTCTTTGCCTTCCATGTGCGCGTCTTGCAGTGCTTTTACGCCCGCCTCGACGGCGAGTTCTCTAAAGCTTTTTTCCCAGTGTTCGCCGAACTTTGTGTAAGCAGCCCCTATTACTGAAACCTTGCGCATGAGTTTCACTTTCTTTTTTTTGTTTTTAACTTGTTTACTGGCTTTAAGTATTTTGATTTCAAGCGCGGCTAAAAGCGCTTGCTGGAAATGTGATTAAAGCCCATTGAATCAACTCGGTAAACGTAGTCTGGTGTTATTGGGAATCGTGGTTTCCAAACAGTAATGTTGTAAAGCGAGGAACCTAAAAAGATTGTTAAACTCCAGATTAAGCTGCCTTTGATTACTGTAAGCGCTCGAGAGTCAGCTGGATTCACAATCTTGTAAATCAACCAGATTATGAAAGCAATCGGCGCAACGAGCATTGAAATCATTGTTATTTCTCTAAACGGGTTTTCCTGGTTTGCTACAGCCACGCTGGAGTTCAGCATAAACAGTAAATAGCCTAAATAAATAAAGAAAATTTTTTTTCTTTCACTCAACCCCAATTTAATCTCCTCACAAGCTCTTGATTTTCTTTCTGTGTTTTGCGTAGAGTGCGTAGTCAACGTATTCCTTGTCGCGGATTTTTTCGAAAACACTTTTCTTCGGCCTGCGGCCGGATTGCTTTATTGCTTCAGTGACGGTGATAGCAAACGCATCGCTGCCTGCGCCGCTGCCGTAAGAGACTACTAGAATCTTGTCGCCGGGCTTGGCGGCGTCTAAGACGCTTGCGAGCCCAATCATTGAAGCTCCGCTGTAAGTGTTGCCAATGTAAGGCGTTATTAGTCCTTGTTCGAGTTTTTGTTTTTCGAAGCCGAGAATCTTGCCTGCTTCCAACGGGAATTTGCCGTTGGGCTGATGGAAGACCACGTAATTGAAATCTTCTGCAGTCAAACCTGTTTTTTTCATGAGTCCTTGAGCCGCGCTTACCACGTGTTTGAAGAAGGCTGGCTTGCCAGTAAAACGGCCTGCGTGGCGCGGGAATTCCGCGTGTTGCCTGCGCCAAAAATCCGGAGTGTCTGTAGTGAACGAGAAGGTAGCGTCGATTGTCGCAATAGGGTCTTGTTTTCCGATTATGAAAGCGCCTGCACCGCTGCCTGCGGTGTACTCGAGAGCGTCTGCAGGCCTGCCTTGAGCAGTGTCTGAACCTATTGCAATCCCGTAATCAATGATTCCGCTTTCAGTCATTCCCATGAGTGCTTGAATTCCAGTAGTGCCTGCTTTGCAAGCGAATTCGAAGTCGGCTGCAGTGAGGTTGGGTGTCGCTTCTATTGCTTCAGCGACTATGGTTGCAGTTGGCTTGACTGCGTACGGTTTGCTTTCACTTCCAACGAAGACGGCTCCAATTTGCGTTGGCTTGATTCGCGCTGTTTCAAGCGCTTCCCTCGCTGCTTCAACAGCGAGAGTGCAAGAATCTTCGTCGAAGGCTGCGACTGCTTTTTCTTTGACGTTCAAGCTCGCGCTTACGCGTTCGCCGTCTTTACCCCACACTCGCGCTATTTCGCTTGGCTTTATGCGCAAGCGCGGTATTGCGGTCCCGTAACCAATTATTCCAGCAGTCACTCGCGACTACCTCGAGCGATTGTTAAGCGTTTCGTTAATCAGTCAACTAGTTTTTACCAGTTTTTTATTGCGAGTTGTTTTTTTTAAATCGTTCTAAACTCTAGGAAAATCGTTGATTGCCGAAGCAGAGAAGGGTTTTAGAGGGGTTTTTAATTCGTTGGAGAAATAATTTTTTTTGGTGGGGTCATGGAAAAATCTTCTGAAGTGAAAGAGTTTTACAAGCTTTCCGCTGCCGAACGCCTCGAATTCGTGCGAAACTTTGCTGGGTTAACTCAAGAAGAAGCGACGATTTTAAGCCATTACGGTGGGCTGGGCGCGGAAACAGCGAATAGAATGATTGAAAACGTTGTTGGAACAACGCAACTGCCGATCGGAATCGCTACAAACTTTAAAATCAACGGCCGAGATTACTTTATTCCTTTCGCAATCGAAGAACCAAGCGTGGTCGCTGCTGCAAGCAAAGCCGCGAAAATCGCGCGGGCTGCAAGCGGTTTCACTACTACTTCGACTGAGCCCGTGATGATTGGACAGATTCAGCTCGTTAATCCGCGTTTTAATGAAAACGATTGGGCTAACGCAATCAAGATTATTAAAGAACAGGAACAAAAACTGATTGCTTTCGTCAACACTCTAGACAAAACTCTTGTAGAACACGGTGGAGGCGCGCGAGGGATTGAATCGCGCGTCGTCGATTCGCCGCGCGGCAAAATGCTTGCAGTGCACTTGCTTGTCGACGTGCGGGACGCGATGGGCGCGAATACGGTGAACACGATGAGTGAAGCGCTTGCCCCTAAATTGGAAGAGCTTACTAGAGCGAGCGCGCGCTTGCGCATCATTTCAAACCTCGCAGTCAACCGCACTGCTCACGCTAAAGCTGTTTTTCCTAAAAGCGAGCTCGCTGTCGAAGGAGTTTGCGGCGGAGAGGAAACAATCGAACGCATTCTCGACGCTTACGCGTTCGCGGCAAGCGACGAATACCGCGCTTGCACGCACAACAAGGGAATAATGAATGGCGTTGACGCTGTAGCGATTGCCACTGGAAACGATTGGCGCGCGCTCGAGGCAGGCGCGCACGCTTTCGCAGCGCTTTCAGGCAAATACTCGCCTTTGACGAAGTACTACAAGAACGAGAAAGGGGACTTAATCGGAGAAATAACTCTGCCTGTCGCGCTCGGCTTAGTCGGCGGCGCGACGAAAACGCATCCGGTGGCGCGCGTTTGCGTAAAGCTTCTCGGCGTGAAGACTGCACGCGAATTAGGCGAGGTTATGGCAGCGGTGGGCTTGGCTCAAAATTTCGCTGCGCTTCGCGCGCTTGCTACCGAAGGAATTCAAGCGGGGCACATGAAACTGCACGCGAAGAACATCGCGGTTTTGGCGGGCGCTAAAGGCGAGTTGATTGACGTTATAGCGCGGAAGATGGTTGAAGAGAAAAAAATAAGCGTGGACCGAGCGCGTGAATTGCTTGCCGAATTGAGGGTTAACTTTTAAGCGGTTAACTCTCAACTACTCGAATTCGTGTTGTTGACGCTGCTGCAGATGTCGGGGCGTACCGCGCAAATGTTTTTCTTGAGTTTGTCTGCAGTCACAGCGTTGAAGACGTACTTGCAGTCTACCACGAAGAACGGCGCGCTTTGAATTGCGTAATCGCTTGCAAGCGAATTCGCTTTATCGAGTTCCTCGCGCGAGTACTTCGCGGCGCAAAGTTCGTCATCGCTTTTGTTTACGCCGATGAGTCGCAGGTTGTCCGGCGCGGTATGCAGTAGAATACAGAATTTTTCGTAAATTATTTTATCTCCAAGCGCCTTGTTGACTTCTTCAACCGCTTCGCTGGAAACGCTAGCGTAACGCGGATTGTTTTTCGGATTGTATTCTGTGCCGTTAGCGTAGTTCATGCGCACGCAAAACGCGCATGTTTCTGAATAGAATTCGCGTAACCGCACTTTTCCATCGCCGAGGTTGCAATCGCCGCCAACGAGTTCGCTTGCGTCGTTAGTCAACGCAGCCAAGCCGTTCACCGCGTTGATTATCGTAAAACGGTTTTCTTCAAGAGTCTTGAAAAACTCGCTTAACTCCTTGCTTTTCGCAAGCGCGAATGCAGGTGCGTAAAACGCAGGCAAGCGTTTGAGTCCAAGGGCGTTGGGCTGCGTGAAGTTTCCTTTCACGTCAATGATTTCAAGCTGGATTCCTTGGTCTTTAAGCCTGTCTATCAAGCCAGCAGCCATGCTAACGTAATCAGCATTCGCGCAGAACGCGCAGCTCGAGTCATAGTAAAAACGCAGAGGAACGCCGAGTTCAAGCAATTTTTTAGCGAAAGCGTTTTCGAGCATCGACAACCGGCTTTCTAAAGCACTGATTCTATTCTCGATTTTTGCAACGCTTGCTTCTAGTCGTTCGTTTGCAGCGCCAGCACTAGCAGGTGCTTGCGGTTGCGAAACGCAGCCAAACAAGATTATTCCAGCAATCGAGAAAACGATTAAAACCGAAAACTTTTTTTTCAACTTAAATGCACTCCCCCCGAACAGAAAATTTTTTTTATTTTTTTTCATCTTCTTTTCCGTTTTCTCATCTTATTTTTTTTCTATTAATGCAAAACGTATTTAAATTGGTTCTCACACAAAAATCTTGTCGCAAAACTACTTTTTTTCGTATTCGGTTTTGCTTCGAATCAGTGAACGCGTTTTCAATGCGTCGAGGTGATGAGAATGGCAAAGTCTTACGTAAATTTTCAGACTCCAGCGAGCTTGAAAAACAAGATTCTCGAGGCTGTAGAGGAAGCGAGAAACACTGGTAAAGTGCGCAAAGGCACTAACGAAGCTACGAAGGCAATAGAACGCGGGGACGCGAAGTTCGTCGTAATCGCTGAAGACGTCGACCCGGAGGAAATAGTCATGCACTTGCCGATGCTTTGCGTCGAGAAACGCGTGCCTTACGCTTTCACTCCCGAGAAAGCGAGCCTCGGCAAGGCGGCTGGCTTAAGCGTTCCAACAGCTGCAATCGCTATCACGAAGCTAGGCAACGCTGAAGCGCTAGTCAAGGAAATAATTTCAGAACTACCGAAAGAAGCTACTGCAAGCGCAAGCGCAGGCGCTGCTGGCGCGGAAAAAAAGGAAGCGAAAAAAACAGTGAAGCCAGCAGCGAAGAAAGCGAAAGAAGAAAAAGTTAAGGAAGAAAAAGTTGAAGAAAAAGAAGTAGCTTAATTTTTTGTTTTTTAGGAAAATTTTTTAGGAATAATTTTTATCGTTCGTTTTATCGTTTTATCGTTTTTTTTGAAAATCTTTTTGAAAATTTTTTGGATTTAGGTGGTTTTGCAGTTGGGCGGCAAGACTAAAATAAAGAGCATCGAGAAAAAAGCGGAGAAGGAAGCTTTAGAGCGTGCTTCGAAAAACGAGGGTAAGAAAACATTCGAACCACGTCAAGCGCAACAGGCTGCAGCCGGCGCGTTTGAAGGTTTTCCGGCGCAAGTCGTCGAAATCATTGGCAGGACAGGCGTTTTCGGTGAAGTCAAGCAAGTGATGGTTAAAGTGCTTGAAGGCCGCGACAAGGGCCGCGTTATTCGCAGGAACCTTAAAGGACCTGTAAAAAAGGGAGACGTGTTGATGTTGTTAGAGACGGAGCGGGAAGCGCGTCCGTTGAAGCAGAAAAAGCAAGAAAAAAAATGAAGGACTGCAAACTGGAGCTAGTGAGCGCTAGCGAATAGAGTTAGCAAGCTGGAGCTAGCGAGCGGAAAGGGTTGAAGAACGGAAAAGGTTGAAAGGTTAATGGCGTCATGTAGTTTTTGCGGGAAAGAGATTCAAGCAGGTTTCGGAGTCACGTTGTTCAAGAAAGACGGGTCTGCAGTGCGTTACTGTTCAAGAAAGTGCGAGAAGAACGCGGCGTTGAAACGCAATCCGTCGCGCTTGAAGTGGACCGCGCGCTTCAAAAAGAAGTAGGAAAAACGTCAACCACGCAGCAGTTCTCCCATTTCTGCGTTTTCTAGTCGCCGTTTTTTGTTTTTTTCTCGGAGCGTTCGAGTGGATTGAAGTGCTTGATAAACTCGTTCACGAAAAAATTCAAGAAAAATGGTTGAAGGTTTGGGAGGAAAAAAAGATTCACGAGTTCGATTACTTTGATTCGAAAAAACCTGTTTTCGTGATAGACACTCCCCCGCCTTTCCCAACCGGCGAGTTCCATACAGGCAGCGTGTTAAACTGGTGTTACATCGATTTCGCAGCGCGCTTCAAGCGCATGCGGGGCTTCAATGTTTTCTTTCCGCAGGGTTGGGATTGCCACGGTTTTCCTACTGAAGTGAAGGTTGAAGCGAAGTACGGGCGTTTGCCGAAGAAAGAGTTTCGCGAAAAGTGTCTAGAGTGGACGAACGCTAACATCGCTTCAATTCGGCCGCAGATGAAGTTGATGGGTTTCAGCATCGACTGGCGGTCAGAGTACTTCACGACGAGCGCCGAGTACAAGAAACTAGTTCAATACTCTTTATTAAAGATGTTCGAAAAAAAACTGGTTTACCGCGCTAGGCACCCGGTCTTGTGGTGTACGAAGTGCGCAAGCGCGATTGCGAAGGCGGAGACTGAGGAAATAGAGCGGGATTCAGTGCTTTACTTTATCGACTTCAAGACTGTCGATGGAAAAGCGTTCCAGATCGCGACCACGCGCCCAGAATTGCTGCACGCTTGCGTTGCGGTTCTCGTCAACCCCGGCGACGAGCGTTTCAAGCAATTCGTTGGAAAAACGTTGACTACGCCTTTGTTTGGAAAAACTGTAAAAATCTTGGCGGATTCTGACGTGGACCCGAATTTCGGAACAGGCGCCGTGATGGTGTGCACTTTCGGAGACAAGACTGACGTTGTCTGGGCTTACCGTCACAAGCTGCCTATAATAAAGGCGATGAACGAGCGGGGTGAACTCGCGAACGCAGGCGAGCTAGACGGATTGACTGTTGTTCAAGCGCGCGAGAAAATCGTTGGCAAGCTTGCAGAAAAAGGTTTGTTGAAAAAAACAGAGGCTTTAAAGCAGACTGTAAAGATTCACGACCGCTGCAAGCACGCAGTCGAGTTCATCGAGTCCACGCAGTGGTTTGCCAAGTTATCCAACTTCAAACAAGAAGTAAAAAAAGCGAGCGGGGAAATGCGTTGGATTCCCGAACACTCGCGGCAGTTATTGCTGGATTGGGTTGACGCACTCGAATGGGATTGGTGCATTTCGCGCCAGAGGGCTTTCGGCATTCCGATTCCTTTTTGGTATTGCGTAAAATGCGGCAAAGTATTTGCGCAAAAAGAAAACGCGTTGCCGGTAGACCCGACTGTTGACGCGCCGCCTCGCGCGAAGTGTTCTTGCGGCGGTTCGCTTGCCGGCGAGGAAAGCGTTTGCGACGGTTGGGTTGACTCGAGCGTCACCCCGCTCGTGATTTCAGGCTGGACGCGTGACGAGGAGAAGTTCAAGCGTTTTTTTCCGGTTTCGCTTCGGCCGCAGGGAACCGACATTATTCGCACTTGGGCGTTTTACACTATTTACCGTTGCTTGGCGCTTACAGGCAAACCTGCTTTCGGGACAGTGCTCGTGAATGGAATGGTTTTAGGTGTTGACGGCAAGAAAATGAGTAAGTCGCTCGGCAATTACGTTGAAGCGAAGGACGTAATAAAACGCGCTAGCGTTGATGCGTTACGCCAGTGGACTGCCTTAAGTGGACGCACTGGAAAAGACGTCGTGTTTAGTTGGAAGGACATTGATTTCGCGCAATCTTTTTTGACGAAGTTATGGAACGCCTCCAAATTCGTGGAAAAGGCTCTAGAAGGCTTTGACGCGAGTGCGAAAGCGAAAGAAAGCATCGTTGACAAGTGGATTCTCGGCGAGTTAAGCGAGACTATTCGCATCGCGACTAAAGCAATGGAGGAATTCGATTACTATGCCGCGATTACTGCAGTGCAGTCGTTCTTTTGGCACTCGTTCTGCGATTACTACTTGGAAGACGTCAAGCACAGGATTTACGGCGCTGACGCAGAGTCAAAACGCGGCGCACAGCACGCATTACGTGAAGTTCTTGAAACTACTCTCAAGCTGCTCGCGCCTTTCGCACCTTACACTACTGAAGAAATTTATTCGCAGTTGTTCGCAAAGCGCGGCGAGAGTCTGCATGTACAGGGGTGGCCTGAACCGAAACGAGTTTGCGACGCGAGCGTTAAAAAAACAGTGGACTTGATGCATTTAGTGTTGAGTGAAACGCGCAAGTTCAAGGCAGCGAAGGGACTCGCGTTGAATGCACCTGTAGAGTGCGTTGAAGTCGGCGTCGGAATAGAGGAAGCGCGTTTGTTGGCTGACGTTGTTGACGAAATCAAGGTTATTGCGAAGGCAAGGGTTGTCGAAGTAAAGCGCAGCGAGAAAGAGTTTTCTGTGAAAGTGTTCGAATAAAAGGTTTCGAATAAAAGGTTTTTATAGTCGTTCCCGCAAAATTTTTAGTGAAGTGGAAAACGTCGAATTCTTTTCTTTTGAAAACAAATTCGATTCTTTGTTTAAGGAGTTGTTTATTTGGCTAGGTTGCATACGCGGAAGAAGGGAAAGTCGAGCTCACACAAGCCAGTCGGCAAGCGGAGTGTAGGCTGGATTCGGGCTTCAAAAAAAGAAGTGGAAACAGTTATTGAAAAACTTGCGCGCGAGGGCGAGACTGAAGCGAGAATTGGAGTAGTGTTGCGCGACCAGTACGGTGTGCCGAACGCGAAGCTTGTTTTAGGACAAAGCATCAGCGCTTTTTTGAAGGAAAAAAACCTTGGGCCGAAGTACCCTAGCGACTTGATGGACTTGATTCGCGCCGCGGTTGGCTTGCGTAAGCACTTGAAGCAAAACCCGCGCGACGTGCAGAATAAGGTGAAGCTCGCGCACGTCGAGTCAAAAATCAGGCGGCTTGTGCGTTATTACCGCGGCAAAAAGATTCCAGCTGACTGGAGTTACGTTCCAGAGGAAGCAGCTCTATTAGTCAAGTGAAGGTTGAAGGTGTTTTTATTTGGTTGTAACCAAAAAACCGGTTGACACTTGGCGCACCAAATCTTGGTACGCGATTATTGCACCAAAATTCTTGGGTGAAGTGGAAGTCGCGCGAGTGCCTGCCAGCGACGAGCAACACTTAATGAACCGCGTAATCACGCTTCCATTGCGTGAAGTGACTCATGACTTGAGTCACGTTTACGTAAACATTCGCTTGCGCGTCAGCGAAATCAAGGGACGCACCGCATTCACGAAATTCATTGGCCACGAGATCGCGCGCGAGTACTTGAGCACTCTAGTGCGCAGGCGCAGGGAAGCGTTGCGCGTAATCCTGCCAGTAAAATCGAGTGACGGAATCGATTTTACGGTCAAAGTCCTCATAGTCACGAACGTTCCTTGCAGCGAAACGCAAAAACGGCTTTTACGCAACGCGTTGGCGAGCGAGTTGAAGAAGAAAGCCGCGAGACAGGAATTCGGTAAATTCATTCAAGAAGTGCTTTGGGGCAAGGCGGGAACAGAGCTTTACGGCAAGCTCAAGAAATTCATGCCGCTGCGCCGCGTCGAGGTTTACAAGAGCGAGTTGTACGAAGAATTCGACATTACAGAAGCCCAGCAGCTAGAAAGTGCGGAAAGCGTGGAGAACGCGGAAGCTGCTGCCAGCGTGAAGGAAGGCGCGGAAGAAGGTGAACCAACTGGCGAGCAGACCACGGCAAGCGCTGAAAGCATTCCAGCTTAACTGCTTAATCTTAAATTTATACTCACTTAATTCTAAAGTTACAGAATCCTAAAGTTTATAGGAATTTGTTTAACTCTAACTGCGTGACCCTCAATTTTTTTGCGGTGCTCCACTTCCACCGCACGAATTCCGTGAGCCGCGGGTCACGCAAGTGTTTTTTCAGGAATGCGATCGTCGCCGCATCGTGACTATACCCTGTTCCAAAGTCTTCACCGAACAACTCCTTGATTTTAGCGACTTCAGCGTCGCGCAAGACTTTCGCTAGAATTGAAGCAGCGCCTACTTCAGTATAACGCAAGTCCGCCTTGTGTTCGCAATGAACTTTCGAATCAGCGTCGTAATACTTGCGCAACCGCGCTTTAAACTTTACTGTAGTCGGGTCAGGAGAATCAACCATGATTCGCGCCACGTTCTCGAAACCAACTTTCTCTACGACTGCTTGAATCACGCTAGCCATGAAGCGCGCTTCCACTTCATTCAATGAAACCTTGCGCGCCATTTCCTCAGTAATTTCCCGCGCGGTGACGACGGCGAGGGCGTGCGGAAACGCGCGCAACTCGCGCGCGAGCGCCTCGCGCTTTTCAGGCGTCAGCAACTTAGAATCCTTGACACCCGCGCTCTTGAGTGAAGAAAGCGAAGACTCTGGCGCGGCGAAAGCGCAGACTACTAGTGGGCCGATGACGGGTCCTTTTGGCTTGCAATAACTTGAGTTATTGCAATCTGCCCGCTTCGTCAACGCCTATAACAAAAGTTTTCATTTTCATATTACTATTATTTTAATACGAGCCCATCACTTGACTCCATCCAAAATATCATTTTTGCATCGAATCCACGCAAGCTCCTTTTTCAGCGAATTTGACCGTCCAACTATTAAATTTTTTTTCCGCAAGCGCATTCGTTATTAAACGCGTTTTTTCTCGCATGCAGAGGGCTATGACTGCCCCCCCAACGCCTCCGGCGCCGATTAGTTTCGCTCCTAGAGCGCCGTTTCGCTTGCTTACTGAAATAGCTTCTTCAATGTCTGGACTTGAAACATTTGATTTTTTCAGTAACTCGTGGTTTTCGTTGAAGTATGCCCCGAGTTTTTCAGGGTTTCCGTCAAAACGCATTTCGCTTTCTATTTTTTCGATGACTTCATCGTAAGGCTTACATATTTTTTTTCTTTCCTGTTCAGTTAATTCGAAAGGTTTTCTAGTTATTCCGTTAGCTGCAGCGAATTTCTCGATTTGGAGCGCCGTAGTGGATTTCTCTCCAACACCCCTGAAAGAATCTATTAACACTAAAACAGTGTTTTTCGGAAGCGTTCCACTAAAGTCTTGGTAACGTGGTTTTACGCCTTTTCGAGTGAATTCTCTCCAGAATTTTTGTGGATGGTTCGAAATTACTGCTTGCACGTCTCCACCGCTTGACTTTCCGCCATGCCACGCGTTGTCCGCAATGAAAGCCGCATCGTAAAGTTCTTGCTTGCTTGGTTTTTTTCCCAAAAACGCGTATAACGCGGAAGCGAATGCTGCTGGAATTGAAGCTGAATTGCCTGTTCCTTTCGGCGCACCACTGAAAAACCGTTCAGCGGTTATACTAGTATTCAAGTCTTTCAAGTTTTTTTCGCAGTCTTCTAAAACGTGTTGCGCTACTTCAAGCATCGGCTTCCATTCGTTGTCCCCGTTCATCGTCCCGTCAGCATGCAGTACTGCCCTCCCGGTTTTTCCGTAACCTTTTCCTATAAACTCTAGCTGAGGCTGGCCGGGTTCAGCGATTAATTCCACAACGTTGCGTTTTTCATCCACTTCAACTGGAGCGATTAAAGCTATTCCACCGTAAACGACGCTGTGCTCGCCAGCAACATGAATTTTGTTCGGCGCGCTCGCAATTATTTTTACGAAATTGTTCGCCATTCGTTTTTCCCACTACTTGTTGAAAATAATTATTCTTGTTTTAAAAATAATTGTTCTTTGTTTGTTGAAAAAATATTTATTGAAAAAAAATTGTTGAAAAAAATTGTTTCCTGTTTCTTGAAAAAATTGTTTAAAACAATAATCTGTATGCGAGCCAATACGCAAACGTTTATTGCGTAAACGTTTATAAAATCAGTTTACTCAAATTTAATTCATGGTGTTTGAAAACCCGAGTGAAGCGAGAAAACGGACAACCAAGGCTTTAAAAAAAGTTTTTTCGTACTTCAACAAAGCCTACGATACTCTTGAAAAGAGCGGCGGGCGAGAGCCCGCTCACGCGCGGGACCACGTTTATCCAGCTGCTTTAGAAGCAATGCGGGTCGCTGAAGAAAACGCGCGCAAGCAACGCTTGAATTCTGATTCCGTAAAGGCTTTAGCGAACTTGGCTGGAATTGCCGCGATTGTTCACGATTTAATAAGGCGAGCGGGAGAAACTGGAAAAACCGGATTGTCTGCATTAAGTCAGTCTGACGGTTTCAAGACTGTAAGACTGCTTGAAAAGCGCAGGAGCGCGTGGTTGAAGCAAATTCGTGAAGGAAAAATCAAGGAGGATGAAACTGGGTTGACGTTCTTAACCGATTCTGAATTCAATGCAATTACGAAAGCCATTCAAGACAACGAGTTGTCGTTAGAAAAAATAAGAGAAAAATTAGAGGACGAGAACAAGCCCTTGTTAGAGAAAATAGTATTGCTTGGCTTGACTTGGGGTGACAAGGGGCCTGAAGGACTCGGCGCTACAGTAGTGAAAAGACGAGCGGAATTCGTAGCTGGAAAAAGACACGATACCGATCTAGAAATGAAGCCTTTCGTCGAAAAACTTTTGGGTATGCGAGAGGAAAGAAAATTCACTGTCGCTGATACTAAAAAACTCGCTTTCCTGCTGGAGTCGCTGCTGAGGATTAGAGCAAAGAAAACTGCTTCAGACTACCCGCCAGAATTGGTGAGTGAAGTTAACAGAATGCGAAAAATGGAGGAAGACGTTTACTACAGCTTGATAAAACACTTCAACTTCGAATCAGAGGACGAACTCCTAGAATTTGGGTTGAATCACGGCTACCCTGGATTGGAAGAGTTTTCTGAAAAAATTAAGGAAAACATTCCTAAAGATTCTAAAAAAATGATTTCTTCAATAAGCAAGGAAAAAGCGAATCAAGCAGCTCAACTCGTCTTGCATTACGCGCACCCTGACGTTTACGCCAAGCCTTCAGGCGAATACGCGGGCAAGTGGGTTTCTGAAATTGAAGCTGAATCAAAGCGTAAAGCCCGCGAAGAGTTCGAGAAAATAGTGAACCGCCTATAGAAATACGGCGATATTCGCAGTAAACGCAGTAATCTAAAAGTAATCTAAAACGGTATTCCAAGAATGAAATTGACTAGTTTTGCTGAAAAGCATTACGAGGAGAGAACGCGGAAGGGATTGCATTCGAAGGTTCACTCTTGGCGCGAGCACATCCTGCCCGTAGCGCTTTTGACTCGCGAGCTCGTAAAAAAAGGCGGTGGTTCGCTGCGTGAGCAGGAACTTGGATTTATAGCCGGCTTGTTTCACGATTGGCTGCGGATTCCTGAAAACCTTTTAAAAAAGATGGGTTTAGCGGACGAGCATGAAGTCGCTTCCGCGCAAGCGGCTGCAAGCATACTGCCGAAATACGGTTTTTCGGTTGAAGAAGTGAAATTGGTTTGTGACGCTATCGCTTCGCATTCGTTTGGGCTTTCCCCGAATGGTTTTCGGAGAGTGAAACGTGTTTCTTCCCTTGTAGGGCGAGCATTGAAGGCAGCTGACAAACTAGACCAGTTTGCGGAACACATTGTTTTTCGAAGAAACTTGTATCTCGGCGAGAGCGGCGCGCCTCTCAACGCTGCAACAATAATCTCTTACTACAAAAAACGCTTGCGTAAGTCGAAAACGTTTTTGAAAAGTTCTGCTGGCCGGTTGTTGTTGCAAGTTTTTCCTGAAGCGCGCGATTCTTTAAGCTTTGTTTCCGAGTACGTGCGTGTTTTGCAGCGGGAGGCCGGGGTTGAAAACCCGCTTGTCCGCAGTTGGTTGAAACGTGTCGGCGCATTAGCAGTGTTAAACTTTTTTTACGATTGTGGAAAGAAACGCATTCCAGAAAAACAAGCAGTTAAAAAATTCAAGCGTTTTTTCGAACGCGATTTAAAGCTTTTCGCTGAAGATAAACGATTAAATGCGTGCGAGCGCAGAATACTGTTTGACTCAATCAATTACGTTAAAGAACTCTTGAAACGCAGCGAGGGGGGATTAAATGAGTATTTCAACTGTTGAAGCAACTGCAAACATCGCGTTAGTAAAATACTGGGGGAAACGCGACGAAAAACTGATTCTGCCGCAGGAAGGAAGCATTTCTGTGACTATGGATGAAACGCTGAAAACGCGTACGACCGTCATGTTTTCAGAAAAATTCGCGGAAGACGAAGTTTGGTTGAATGGAAGAAAGCTTGACTTGAACGACAAGGAAACAGCTGAACGCATGCAACAATTGAACGTCATTCGAGAAAAAGCCGGAATAAACGCAAAAGCAAGAATAGTTTCACTCAATTGTTTTCCGACCGCGGCTGGCTTCGCGTCAAGCGCTGCCGGCTTGGCTGCGCTTGCTTGCGCTGCTTCCAAAGCAGCCGGCCTCAACTTGTCTTCAAGCGAATTATCTATTCTCGCGCGCTTGGGTTCAGGCAGCGCTTGCCGCAGTGTTCTCGGCGGTTTCGTCGAGTGGAAACGCGGAGTCAAGAGCGACGGCAGCGATTCGTTAGCAATTCAAATCGCGCCGCCGTCGCATTGGCTGGAGTTGCGTAACGTGATTGCAATCGTAGAGCAAGGAAAGAAAAAAATTTCTTCTCGCGCTGGAATGAAGCAGACGGTGGCGACAAGCAGTCTTTATCAAAAGCGGCTTCGAGACTTGCCGAAGACTCTTGAAACCGTGCGCAACGCGATTCTACGCAAAGACTTGCCGACGCTTCTCGAAGCGACTATGCGTGAATCAAGCAACATGCACGCGGTAATGCTCGACACGTGGCCGCCAATAACGTATTTGAACGACGTTTCAAAACAAATAATGGCTTCAATAATAGACTTTAACAACGCTGCGGGCGAAATAAAGGCTGGTTACACTTTCGACGCTGGCCCCAACGCTCACGTTTTTACTGTTGAAAAACACGTTGATGAAGTAAAAAAAGTTTTGGCTGAAGTTGAAGGCGTTCAGAAAATACTGGTTTGCAAAGTTGGTTTTGGGCCGAAGTACGTTAACGAACACTTGCTTGACTCAAGCGGCAACATTCGCGAACACTGGTATGATGAGGCAAGCGGCAGAATAATCGTGAAATAAAGGTTGGTGTCTGCGTTTGATTCGCGCCGTTTTTTTCGACCTCGAAGGAGTGCTAGTGGATTACGGTAGGTTTCAAGAAAAGGTTGTAGAGAAAGCCTTAGCGCACGCCGGCGTAAAACCGTGTTTTCGAGTGCGCGACGTTTACGCGATTCGCTCTCTTCCAGAGTTTCATAAAAAACAAGATTTTTTTAAAGCGCTCATCGCTTTAAACAAGTTAGGCATTAAGAAAGCGGGAAGCGGAGCGCGTCTTCAAGCGACACGCGTAAAACTACGCAAGGCGGTAAACAATCTTTCTAAAGCTGAACTTGTTGAAAGTGAAGTCGCTGTCCGCGAGTACTCTAGAATTCGCAGGAATCCTGGAAGACTCTTGAACCTCGCGAAAAAAATTCAGGGTTCCGCGAGTTTGTTGAAACAACTGCGTAATAAAGGCTTTAAAACCGTGATAATCACGAACGCCAACAAACTGTTTGCTTCATCGTTAATTAAGAAATTCGGTTTTAAAGTTGATTTGCTGGTTACTGAAGACGCTGGTTTGAAGGAAAAACGTTTAAAGGAAAAACCAAGCCCGTCAATGATAAACTACGCGTTAAAAAAACTAGGCGTTTTCCCTCAAGAAGTTGTTCTCGTAGAGGATTCGCTTGCAGGAATAATTGCTGGAAAACGAGCTGGAGTGAAAACAATAGGCGTTTTAACTGGAAACAGCAAGCGTGAAGAACTCGCAAAACAAGCTGATTTTATTCTTGAAAACGCTAAACAAGTGTTGAAGGAAGTCTTGAGAAGGTAGTGAAATGAATTCTTGCATTGCGTCAGCGCCCGGGAAAATACTTTGGATTGGCGGGTATTCGGTTCTCGAAAAACCAAATGTTTCCTTCGTTACCGGAGTAAACAAACGCGTTTTCGTGCGCGCGCGAAAGCTTGACGAAAACAAGGTCGTGTTAAACGCCCCGCAATTCAACGCGTTCGCTGAAGCAGCATTCGAGTTAAACAAACTGGTTTTCAAAAACCCGTTAACCCCAGAACAAGATTCAGCCACAAAATTCATGCGGGGCGCCGTCGAAACTTGCTTCAATTACTTTATCCGCAAAAACATTTCTTTCAACGGAATAGAATTAACCACGTTCAGCGACCCAGCATTCGGACTAGGCGCTACTAAAGCCGGACTCGGCGCTTCAGCAGCAGTCACAGTAGCCTCGACAGCCGCGGTACTCGCGCTTCACGGAATCGACGCGTTAAAAGAAAAAGAATTACTGCACAAAACAGCGCAGTTGGTTCACTGCGTGGCGCAAGGCAAGATAGGCAGCGGTTTCGACGTTGCCGCCGCAACTTACGGCGGACACGTTTACTCGCGTTACAGCCCAAGCATCTTAAAGAAGAAAGACTTTCTGGAAGCTCTAGAGAGCGCTTGGGATTACTCTTCAAAACCACTCGCAATGCCGCCCTCCTTCACCGCAGTAGTCGGAAACATTGCCGGCGAAAGCGCTTCAACCAGCGAAATGGTTAAAAAAATAAACGCGTGGAAAACAACAAACCCGCAAGAGTACGCGAATTTAATGCGGGAACTCAACGAAGCAAACGCGAAAGCAATAGCTTTACTCGAAAAAATCAATGCGCTCGCGAAACAAAACCCTTCGCTTTACGCCAAAACCCTCACGCTCGCCGAATCAAAGAAAACCACACAGAAACCACAAAAACCATCAAGCGAACTCGAGTTATTCACGCGCTTCAAACAAGAATTCGAACGCGGGCGCGAATTAACGCGCGAACTAGGCGAAAAAAGCGGCGCCCCAATAGAGCCCCCGACACTAAGCAAACTCGTCAACGAATCGCTTAAGCACGGCGCTTTCGTCGCCAAGCTTCCAGGCGCTGGCGGCGGCGACTCGATAGCCGCGATATGCTTAAGCGAAGAGTCTGCGGAAAAAGTGCGCGAATTCTGGCGCGGTTATAAGGAAAAAAAGATTGAAGTCCTTAATTTGGGTGTGAGTAATGAAGGCGTGCGCTTGGAGCCGGAAAGCATGGAGATTATTTTCAATCGATAAGTTTATCACTCAATAAGTTTAAACCAAATGTTTTAAACCAAATGTTTTCTGCCGCGCTCGTCGTTGGCTAACAATTCTATCGCTTTCCTAAACCAAATAGAGTATTTCCGCGGATGTTTTCTTATTTCTTTGACGACTTTACTTGCTGGAAAAACTTTTAGTTCGCCTTCAACTTCCTCCGGGTTGGGTTTAAACTTGCCTTCGTGTCTTATCACGCTTATCAAGCAGTACTCGTTTTCGCAAGTTCCGTCAGGATACTCTTCATAATACGAAAAGCCGGGGTAATGCTCGAAGCGTTTTGCGGTTATGCCGTATTCTTCTTTCAAGCAACGGTTCATGGCTTGTTCTCTAGTTTCGCCTTCAAGAATGTGGCTGACGGGAATGTCCAGAACCCCGCCGCCGACTTTGCGCGCTGGCCGCTTGTGTAAGACTATCTCGTTTTTTTCGTTTAAAACAAGAATTCCGAAAGCCAAGTGTTTGACTCCAGGCGTAGTGTGGGCTTTCCATCGTTCTACGATCTCGCCGCTAGTGTTTCCACGCTCGTCGCAAACATAGAGTCGCTGCGCGCCTTTGTGTTTGTCTTTATACTCGTCCATGCAATCAGTTTTGGTTGCAAATTATTTAAAATGTTTAAAACGCGTTGTCTAATTAAACCTTCTCCCAAGGCAAGCTGATTTCTTCGCAAGCTTGAATCACTTTCTTGCGTTGCTCGCCGCTGCAGCCCTTCCAATCGATTGCTGCTACTTCAACGCCTTCACGCGTTTTTGCAACTGCTTGCTTGATTAAATTAGTTGTTACGAAGTCGAGTGAGTGTTTTGGAGCAATGAATGAAAAACTGTAATCGCTTGCTTCGAGTTCGTTGAACGTTGGCGCATAGTGGCCGGCGCCGAACCCTAACGCGCTTTTTCCGCTCGCATTCGAATAGTTTTTCGCTGTTTCAATAACGCATTCTGCTAAGAGCGCGCAAGCTCTTTCGTCGCGCCACTCGTTTTCGCTGCTTCCAACTTCAATGAAGAGTGAGGGGGTGGTTAAATTCCAAGGCTGGTGGTGGGTTGCTTCCAGTGAAACGCTAAATCCTTCAAGCGGGTTTTGTTTGAAGAACAAGAAAGCGGTTTTTACGGCGAACGCGCTGGTTGCACTCAATTCGCCGCTGGCCCAATCGCCAGTAGTGTGCGTGGTAAGGCAGGGTTTACTTGTTTCACTGCAGTGGCGGGAAGCAAACACGAGCAAGTCGCTCGCGAAGTAATCATTGAGCCAGTTGCTGTCGAACGCCAGGCGCGTATTTAGTTCGATCAGTTGGATTTCATGGTCATACCAGGTTTTGAAGGTCTTGTCTTTAATCTGCAAGTCTTCAGTTTGTTTAAAGCCATAATTTTCTTTCAGAATGCGCGCGGCGTTCGTTCCCGCAATGTCTTCCGTAGTGTAGAGAATCAAAGGCATTTTTTTGTTTCCCTAATATTGTTTTAAAGAACGATTGTTAAAAATAGCATTATGGTTGCGATTGATGAGGACGTTCACGATAGGCAAAAGCGCGTGAAGGGTTGGAGGCAGACTGAAGTCGCGGAGGCGCGCGTGCTTGTAGTCGGCGCTGGCGCGCTTGGAAATGAAGTCGTCAAGCTCTTGCTTCAACTCGGCGTAAAAAACATTTCGCTTGTAGACTTCGATTCGATTGTGAAAGCGAACTTGAATCGCTGTGTTTTCTTTAGCGAGGGAGACGTGGGCTTGCCGAAGGTTGATGTGGTAAAACGCGAAGCTGCAAGAATCAATCCGACTGCCGAGGTACGCGTTTTCACTGAGAAGATTGAAGAACTTCCTGAAGATTTTTACGAAAATTTCGATTACGCTTTCGGTTGTCTCGACAACTTGGGTGCGAGACTGCATTTGAACGCCCAGTGTTACAGCAAGATTCCTTTGATTGACGGGGGAACAACCGGGTTTTTCGGGAAAGTGCAAGTAGTGCGCGCTCCTTCTTCGTGTCTCGAGTGCGGGTTGAGTAAAAGCGATTACAAGCTTTTGTGGCAAAAGTACAATTGTGTGGGAGAGTTAGTTGATTGGATTAACCCAAAGAATCCGGCGCTTCCGACGACGACGAGCGTTGTTGCAGGAATTCAAGTGAACGAGTTTTTGAAGCTCGTGCACAGTGATTCTTTCGGCGAGAAAACGCTTGCAGGCAAGTTCCTCTTTCTGGACGGTTTGAAGTCGACTGCACGGTTGTTTGAAGTTCCGAAACGCGTTAGTTGCCCAGTGCATTGAAAGTCGGAACCCAGTATTTTAGGGTACTTCACGCTTTCTCAGAATAATTCCTTTATTTCTTTAACCGCTTCTTCGCTTTGTTTGCTTAACTCGAGTTTGAGTTTCTTGCCGCAGCGCACGCATTTTCCGCTGTTGCCTGCGAGGGACTCGTAACAGTCTTTATGGTAGGCTGCTCCGCAGAAGCAGTGGCCGTACTTTGGGTTGCCGTCTCCTGCAACAGCGAGTTTAAAATTTGCTTTACACAATTCGCAAGCCTCGCCGCCGTCAACCATCAACGCCTCTCTGCTCGGCTTACTTTTCTTAATCGCTTCAATTAATTCTCCTGCAGTCGAGACTTTTGCAGGATCCTTGGTTTTAATTGTTTCAAACGCGCGAGAGAGCACTCTAGAAGATTTTTCGTTTTGGCGTTTTACGAAAATCGAGTCGCTTGGTTTAGGAGCACCTTTTTTAAGCAATTCGCTCAAGTCGACGTTGACCTCATCTTTTTCTTTTGCAGTCGCTTCAGCAAGAAAAGTTTGCCTAGGGTCTAACGCAGGCGGAACCGTGGGCTGTGTGAAGGGAGACTGCGTTTGTTGCGTCTGCTGCGCTTGCTGCGCTGGCGTCTGCTGCGCTTGCGGTGCTTGCGCCGCGGAGGGCGTTTCTTCCAGTCGCGCGCGGGATTTCGGCGTCGGCGTAGACGCAAGTTTCTTGAATTGGTTGGCGAAGGCTTCAAAGCCTTTTATTCCAAACCAGGCTTCCCTTGATTCATTAATAACAATGTAACCAGCGTCGCCTAGTTTCTTCACGCGTTCAAAAAATTGTTTTTCGTCGACACGCATTTTTTCCTGGATTTTCTTTAGGTTAGTTTCGCCTAAAATTATTTGTTGCGCGAGCGCTTTATCAAACTTAGTTATCTTAATCGCGGTTTTCTTTACGACTGCTTTCTTTCTGCGCGTCTCCACCATTGTCTTTACTGTCGTCTTCGCCGCTGGAGTTGCGGCTGACGCGCCAGCAGCAGCGGGTGCGTTCGCGTTTTTTTCCTGCGTCTCGCTTTGTCCAAGCATTTTTTTCACTTTTCTTTGATTACCGCGTAGGAAGCTTCGCGGTAGCCTTCAGCGCAGAGTTTGAAAAACTTTTTTTCAAAACCGTTCGACGTTTTGTGCGTTGGGTCTATGACGAGCGCGACGTGGAAATCTTCGTTAAAGTAATTGTTTTGAGTCTTCAAGTCTGTTGCTGAGAGGAAGCAACCGTAAGACGGGTGTGCGTGGCTCCAACCAACGATTATGCGTCCACCTTCCTCGAAGTCTTTCGCGAGTTTAGAAAACGCTTTCTTCGTAAAGCGCACCGAAACGCTTGTTGCTTCATTCTCGCCAGTGGAATAGTCTTCGACTACAACGTACTCACGGCCCTTGTGCGTGAACGCGTTTCCCAAAAGCAAACCCATCGCTTCTAGTCCTCTCTCTGCTTCGCGTGCGCAGTGTTTTTCAGCTTTCTTTAAGACTTTCTCGTGAACGTAAACCTCGAACATCAATTCACCGCTTTAAACAACTTTAACCGAGTTTCAACGCGCGTTTTAAGCGGTTGAAGAACTTACCTTCACTTTTTTTCCGCTTGTTCTCTTCCCAAACCTGTTTCGCTTTCTCAACTACTTCTTCACGCGTCAAGGGTTTCCGCGCTTCTAACGGCGTGCCCGGCGGAGATTGTGTTGGCAGAACGTCTCGAGCAGCTTGTTCTTCTACTTCACGCACTAAACGCGGTTTCTCGCTAGTGACGGTTATGACGGGTTTTGTTCCGCGTTCGCCGAAAACTGGTTCTACAACGACTTTCACTCTAGGCTTCTTCTCTTCTTTTTCGCTTGTTTTACTCGTTTCACTTGTTTCCACTAGTTGTTTTTCCGCCTCTTTAGTGTTTTCGTTTTTAGATTCAGCGGTTTCCTTGCTTTCTTCTTCAACGGTTTCTTTAACGCCAGCTTCTTGAACCGCGTCTTTCTCACTTATTGTCTTTGGTTTTTTCTTTTCTTCATTCACGGGTTTAAAAACCTCTTTTGTTCACCGCAACACTTATTATTATATTGTGTTCAAATATCTTTTGCTTTAACTAACGTGCTTTAATTGAGGTGGTTTTTGCATGGAATCGGAAAGTTCGCCTTCGAAAGAATTCAACATTACAGTAACGCATACCACGAGCGGGAAGGAAATAGTTGTTGCGGTAGAGCCGGGCTTCACAATCAGCTCTGTTTTGGAAGTGCTCGCTGAAAACCTTCAATTAAAAGACCGTTTTGTTTTATCTACTGTTGATGATAAGGTTTTGAATCCTGAAATTACGGTGGCAGACGCTGGTTTAAAGGAAGGGAGTCGTTTGCTGTTGATGCCTGATCCGACTGGCGGTTGAAGTCAAATCATTCAACTGTTTTTTCGAGGTAGTCTGTAATGCCAATGCTTCCTGAAGCGATTTGGAGACGCAGGCTTGAAAGCGAGTTTCAACAAATGGTTGCCAGCAAAGAAAATTTTGAGGTTAACGAGTCGAAGACGAGTTACGTAATAAGCTTGCGCGGCGTCAGCTTGTTTAAGAACGGGGACTCGCTACAAAAACGCGAGTCGCACTCTATTCAAATCGATTTGAAGCGCGAATACCCTTACGCTGGCGGAATCGAAGTCACTTGGTTGACTCCAATCTTTCACCCGAACATTCGCAGCGAAGACGGAAAAGTATGCATTCAGCTTTTAAACGAGTGGAGTGAAGGCACGACGCTAGTGAGCCTAGTAAAAGCGTTAAAGCAATTACTCGAAAAACCGAATCCGAACGACGCGTTAAACAAGGAAGCAGCTGATTATTTTGCGATGCACCCGAACGCGTTGAATGAAACAGTAATCACCAGAAAACCGAGGGTAGTGGGTTGACGAAGCCGAAAATAGTTGAAGTGCGCAAGAAAAAGTTGGAAGAACGCGAGCCGCCGAGCGAAGAAAATTACGAATTCGTTGAAACTTGCGAGCCGCCGCGCCAGCGAAAGCGGAAAAAGAATTTCGGAGCTTGCAGTTAACAGTTACAACAGCAAGAATCACAACCGCCAGAACCGCCTTGTTTTAATAAACTTTTTTTGAGATTCCAGCAAGTCCGCGTAAAACTCGTCGTCGGTCTTATGAAGCCTCGCTAGAACGCGCGACGCGCTCTTGGGTCCGACGCCAAACGTTTCAAGCGCCAGCAACGCGCGTTTTCCGTACGCTGCGATTAGCGAAACTACGCGTTTGGCTTCACGCAACCCGCGTTTTTCTTCTTCGCTTAATTCTCGTTTCCTTTTTTTCTTCTCGAGCACTTCACCGTATTCCTCTAGAGTCAACTGCGTTGATTTACAGTACGGGCACGCAAGCACGCGGTCGTCGCTGAGCGTGCGCCCGAATTTCTTGCCGCAGTAAGCGCACAACAAGCGGACGCGTTTTTCCAAGAGTTCTTGCTTGAATGCTTGGACTACTTGAGAATTCGGCTCTGCTGGAACCATCAATTCGCTGAAAGCACCGTAGTTGAAGAACTGCTTGGCAAGAGGCGACCACTCGCCACGGCCTTGAATCAACGAGATTTTTTGTCCCAAAGCTTCGGCAGCTGTCTGCAGGTCTAGTTTGTCGAAGAAAGTTTCTTCCAACGCTTCCTTGAATACCGGCGTGCCCCACAACGCTTCAACGAGCCGGCGCACGCCGAAGCCGCCCAACTCGCTGTCCTTACGCAGCACTCCGAACGCTTTCGCGACGCCCACGAACTTGTGGCGGAAGAGCGTCGAGTGCGGCAACGCGTTTTCAAGAATAGCCCGCAGGCTGCGTCCACTCAATTCTTGCAGCGCTTGCTTGAGTTTCTCACCGTCCACGTTTTTCGGGAATTCCAAGAGAAAGCCGTACGCGCTTGCTTTGCTTCGCACGCTGGCGCCGAGGCTTGCGGTAAGCAGTGCGCCGAGCGCGCGGGAAAGAGTTTCGTTTGCTTTCGTGCCAGCGAAACAGTGCACGACTGCAAAGTTTTTGTTGGTTTCAATTGTTATCTCACCGGCCTTTGATTCGAAGAATTTTTTTTGTTCCCGCGCGAATTCAATCATTTTCTTCAATGCGTCTTGCGAACAAGAAAGTTCTTGCGCTAGTTCTTCACTTTCTTTCGCATTGCCTAGTTCCGCGATGAGTTCGCTTGTTTGTTCGGCGACTTCGCGCGTTACCGGGATTTCTTCACCAACCCAATCCGGAATCGCGGCTCCAAAGTCGCGAGTTGCTTCAACCACTACTTCATCGTCTGAAATGCTTAGTACGCGCCAAGCTCTACCGCTTGCGATGAAAGTAGCATTCTGATAAAGGTATTCGTTAACGAAGTCTTCGTCTAGAACGCCGACGTTCTTACGCTTGTCCGCGTCTTTCACGAAGTACTTTCTCACGTCGCGGATCGTCGACAAGTTTTCGTAGTAATACAACCTGGTTTTCTTGTTCGCTGAAAAACGCGTTCCGTCGAAAGAAATGTTTCCAGCGTCGCTCGCCTGCTTTAAAACTTCGATGAATTCCTGCATGGAAAGCGTTTCGAACGAACGCGCGCGTTTGATTAACGAAAAAGCTTTATCGACAGTAAGTTGTTCGAAGTCCAACGCGAGTCCAGCAGCCTGGTGTGCAACGACGTCCAACGCGTTCTTACGGATTTCAAGATGTTCAAGCAAGCCTTTCTTCGCGCGGGAAACGATGACCGCGCTTTCGAAGCAGTCGAGCGCGTCGTTAGCGATTACAATACCCTTGGGTGTCAAGTGCTTGCTGTGACCGCTTCGCCCGACGCGTTGCAGAAAACGCGTCACTTGCCTGGGGGAAACGAATTGAATCACTAAATCAATGCTTCCAACATCGATGCCGAGTTCGAGAGAGCTCGTACATATTATTGTCTTCAGCTTTCCACCGAAAGACTTGAATTCTTTCTCCGTCTCGAGCCTGGCTTCCCTCGAAAGCGACGAGTGGTGGACTGCAATCTCGTCCTTCAAACGCGTTTCAAACAACAGGCTGCCAAGTGATTCAGCGACGTACCTCGTATTTACGAACAATAGCGTGCGCGAGTGTGTTTCAATCAAATCCATAACGCGTTCGAGTTTCGCCCGCGATTCCTTGCTTACGCCCAACTCTTCAAGCTCATCGGTTTTCGGCTGCGCCGGGCACTCGACGCCTGCCTTCAACCCGCGTTCAACACTAGATTTCACGACTATCGCGTTGCGTGCAACGAAGCGCGCAGCTTCCTTTTCGTCGCCTATAGTCGCGCTTAACCCAATCGTCTGAAAACTCGGTGCTTTTTCTCTCAAGCGTTCAAGTCCGAGTTCGAGCTGTAAACCCCTCTTGCTTTCGACGAGTTCGTGAACTTCATCAATTACTACGAACTTGACGTTGGAGAGCGCGTCTTTGAGTTTAGGTGCTACGAGCATTGATTGAAGAGTTTCAGGTGTGGTGATGAAAAGCTCTGCTGGTTGCTCGCGTTGTTTTACCCGCTCGCTCGCACTAGTGTCGCCGTGGCGTACAGCAAGCGAAATTCCGAGCACGCGCGTCCAAAACAATAAGCGTTCCATCAAATCCCGGTTTAAAGCACGCAACGGAGTAATGTATAGTGCTTTAATTCCGCGTTTGTCGCCTGCATCGTGTGCGTCGAGGATTTTTGACAAGATGCTTAAGAAAGCCACTTCGCTTTTACCAAAACCAGTTGGGGCTATTGCTAGAATATTTTTTCCTTCAAGCACGAGTGGAATCGCTTTTTCCTGAATTTCAGTCCATTCGGTGAAGCCTTTTGCTTTGACGAGGCGCATTACCTCTGGACGCAGACCTAATTCCATGAAAAGACCTAATTCCATGAAAAATACACCATGAGGAATACAGTGTGCAGAACTGCATTTAAACGCTCGCCGACCCAACTTCCATTAATTTTTCATTTATTTTCATTTAATTTCAGTGAATTTCGAACGCATTCTTTTGCCTAAACTCGAAAACAACAAAAACAACAAAATAACAATAAAATAAAATAGGCAGTTTTCTGGGTTTATTTTCTGGGTTTAGCTAGTTTTCTCACAGTTTTCTCAATTCGAATTATTTTTAATGCAAAATGTTGGATAAAACTTTTGTTTTCAAACACAGCAATACGAATGCGGCTACGTATTTTTTAAATCAGCGATTTTTTCAACAATTTTTTCTAAAATTCATAATTTATGGTATAGCCACAATTCGAAGCATTTTTTTGAAAAACTTTTGGAAAACAACTTGAAAAATTGCATAGTAGGCAGTTTAATCCCTAAAATACATTATTTAATTTAATTATTTAATTTAAAATCTACGCAAACTACTCACGCACAAAACCATACGATCACAACAAAAGCAATAGAACTCTCTCTAACCCATTATTCATTAATTTTTGTAAATTTTATTTACATCATCAACAAAGTTATATTTTATTAATATAAAATAAAAAAACACTTAATAAGAGATAAATTTATAAACAAAATCTACTTTATTTAAAATGTTAATCTTGTAAATATATAAATGGTGGTTTGAATGGCGAAAAAAAGAGGATTGGCTCAAAAGGCAAAGAAAAAAACACGTTTGATTCGAATTTTTGAAGAGGATTTTCCTAAAATCCATGCTTTGGCCGGCGAACTTCAAGCGAATAACGAAAAGGCGACTAGCGTCGCTGAAGCGTTCCATCTTCTTCTTGATTTCTTCAAAAAAAATCGTAAAATTGCTTTTTCGAAAACTAAGCGCACTTCCAACGTTTTACTTGAAATAAAACCACGAAAAAGCGAGCCATTGCGATTATTTTCGCTAAAACACCAAAAATACATCGAGTAACGAATAAGTTCATCGCGGTATGAACTAATTTTTGTTTTTTGTTTTTCTATTTTCTGTTTTGTTTTTCTATTTTCTTGTTTTTTGTTTTGGGCTAGGCTTCAATTTTCTTAATTCTTGATTCCGATTTCTTCTTTTTTCGTGTTTTCTTTTTCGTGTTTTCTCTCTTGTTTTTCTGCCAGTTGTTATTTGGTTCACGTGCTGGTTCTGCTGATTCTTGTGCCGGTTCACGTGCGCGCATTCGATTGCATTCATTTCTCTAAACCAATTTTTTGGAGTCGCACCTGCAAGAATTCTGGAATTGTTTTGAATTCTTTTGAATTCGATTGTTTCGAAAACAGGAAAACAAAAATCGTGCGATTACTGGAATTATATTGAATTAGTATTAACTTCCACTAATCGTTTTACAGGAAATAAATACACTATAACGATAACGAGTTAGTGCATCCGCATAAACGCTACGTTACATCGTTACGGTATTGTAGCGTGTTTTTGGGCGGCTTGAGTAACCTCTCGCGCTCTTAGAGGGTAAAAAAACGCGAAAACCAGCCTTCCACAATTTTTTATATACCATAACAATATTTAAATACTTGAATTGTTTTCTTGTTTTTCGTTATCATGCCGCCCACCATCATGGTGTTTAGTGTTCAAGGAATTGGTGAAAAATGCAGCGCGTTTCAGAATCGTTGAAAACACCTTTCTCTAGAGGAATTCCTTCAAAAACCGCGTTGAAATTCGTTTACGATGATCTTCCAATGAGTTTGGAAGCGCGTTGGGAAGCAAAAGACGTTCTAGCTCTAGTATTCCCTCCAGACCTACAGAAAAAACAATACGAAATCGCGGTGAAACTCATAGATTTTTTAAGCACGCGGGAAGGCGTTTCAGGGCAGGAATTGAATGCGTGGATGCTTGAAAACGGGGTTGCGAACTCAACGCTGCGAAATCTAGTGATTCCCAAACTCGTGCGCGTTGGAATGCTTGCCAGAAGCAGGCGAAACCCGTCCGGCCAAAGCACTAAAGACGAGCGGCATCAAATGCTGCTTTCTGTTTCAAACCGGTTTGGGGAAGCGTTGAAGCACGTCGGCAGCGAGTGGACTTCACTCGTAAACACGTGGAGATTCAAGCAAAAACAAGGTCAAAACCAACAAAACCAGCAAAAATAGTAGTGGAGTCAAACGCATTCAAGTTAATACCAAATAAATCAAGCAACGCGATTCAAAATTGTTTTACAAAGTAATTTGTTTTACAAAGTAATGCAAAGTATGCGTTTCGGTAACACCTTTTCGTGCCTACGTTTCGCGCCTGTTATTCTATTTCTATTTCTCGTTACCTTGTTTTCAGCTGGTTTTAGTTGATTGAAACCAGTTGTGTTTGTGTTGGTTTGTTGTAGTTGTTATTGGTTTTAAGCTTTAGTCCATCTCGGCTTGACTTTCTCGTGTTCTGTTTGCGCGAGTCCGGCCGCGTCACACTTTGGCTTGTACTCGCAGTACTTACAGAACCAGTTGATTTCTTTCTCTAGTTTGGCTTCCGCAGGCGGGAGTTCATCGTGCTTTAAGAATGCGTGCAACGCTTTAAAGCGGGCGTAAGCTTCGTCTGCAGCGTTCTGCGTGAAAGGCACGTTAAAGACTTTGGCTTGAAGCGTGTTTTTTTCGATGTACAACAACGCGCCGTCGTGCACCCCAGTCGCGTGCATGTAGAATTGCAGTTGCATTACGTGGTTGGGTTGGGGTTTATTCATCCAGCCGATGCTGCTAGTTGATTTTACTTCAACCAAGAGTTCCTTGTTTTCTATTGTAAGCAGAAGCAAGTCGTCAACGCGTCCACTGATAGTAAAATCGTCTACTGGAAGTTGGAAGGGGAATTCTGTTTTTAAGAGTTTTACTTCAGGCGTTTTTTCGCTTTTAAAGACTTTGATTACGTACTCGTGCAAGATGTTGCCCATTTCGAAGACGCGTAACTTGTTTACGTCGAACTCTTGCGGGTATTTATACGAAAACCATGTTTTGCGGATACAGTTTCCGACTTCGCTTGGGTAGTAACGCCCTATTTGTTTGGGTTTGTGCTCGCGGTACAAGTACTTGTCGATAAGTGCATTAAAGTCTAGCATGCAAATAAATTGCGTAGACTGAAATAAAAACTTGAGCAGGCCGCCATGCCAGTGAACTGCTGGTTTCAGAATCCTGATAAGTGTGTGACGAGTCCAGTGATGAACAGCAGTCCGCCCCACACTAGTTCGCCAGTAAACAAAATCAGGATTAAGCCCACTACCATAATCACGTCGTCGATTGCGAACAGAAAGTCAACGCTAGCCACTTTAAAACCATCTTCGTACGCGCTTAGCGCGTTCAACGTTTCTTTTTCTTTAATTGTTTTTTCCTGTTCTTCCTCAAGCTCTTCCAGTTCTCCCTAGTAATTCCCTGATTATTTTTTGTTTTCTTTTTAATTCTTTTTTTTGTTTTCTTTTTTTCTTTTTTCTTAAGTTCTTCATCTTCTTCTTTTAAAGTCGTAGTTTTAGTTTAGTTTGCTTTAAGTCCATGCAACTGCTTTAGTAACATCGTTGTTCTAGCTTCAAACCGAGTTGGATTAGTATCGGAATAGCGTCGAAGCGAGTAATCGCATCCGCGTTTGCGACTATCTTTGCGATTGCAGTCTTGGGCTCGACTGTTTTTGCTTTCGTTGTGCGATTCGATGCAGTGTTTGACTTCATCGATTACTTCTTGCGGGTAATTCAGTTCTTTAAGGATTTTCTCGGCGTCTAGAATGCCTGTACCCCGCGTGGTTTTCTCTTGTTTCAAAGTTGATTCTGCTGATGTCGTGCAGCAAGCCGCCTAATTCTGCGAGTTCCTCGTCAAAACCTTTGACTTTCACGAGTTTTTTCGCGTATTTTGCTACTGAACAATGTGGTAATATCAATCCAAATCGCTGCAAGTTTTTTTACTGTATCACGCACTTTTTGAAGCTTGCATTCGGTTTCAAGCTTGCGTTTTCCAATCAACTAAAACACCGTCATTAAATGTTTTCTTTATTATGTATTCCTGAGTATAATTCGCGTGCTTTGTCGTTCAACTTTAAGAAAATAACTTGCGTCACGCGCGCATTTTTCTTCAAGCGCAGGCCTTTACCGCCGACTGAAAGCAATGCTTCTCCGCGTCCGCAGTAGCCTGGGTCCCACCAGCCTGCGTGCGTTAACGCGCCACAGCGGGCGAGTGAAGAACGGGATAAGGTTATTGCACTCAAGTCGTCCGGCAAACGAATTGTTTCCTTGAAGCGGATTTTGTAAGTGTCTGGCGCGAGGTCGAGCCAATTGTCCGCGTTAAACTTTAACTCGCGGGTTTTTGGAATTACGCGCTGCGTGTTGTCGAAGTCAAGCGCGCCTTTTTCTTCGAGCGCGTGAACGCTTTCTAGGGTTAAGTCCATGCTTGCCGGCTGAAGCTGGCGCTTCAAGTCAACGAATCCTTCGACGAGCTTGTCGCGCACTATGCGCTCGAGGATTTCGTGCTTTGCAAGAATCGTTTTGTTTTTCACCTCTCTTTAATTTCAGTATTTTTAATTTCTGCAGGGGTTTCTAGTTGCTCTCAAACTCGTAAAAGTTTGAAGAGGAGTACTACCGCGTTGTAGGTCTTACTTTTTAAAAGCACTGATTTTTGACTGGAATTTTTGGCTGGAATATTTTTTAATCTTCCATTGCAGTAAAACTCTTAGTAAAACTCCAATAATCCTGGATTTAAACTGCTTTCGAGTCGTGTAACCGAATTCTTTACGCATTATTTCGGCGTTGAAGCAATCGTTGAAGTAATGTATTGCTTGAAGTCGGCTGCAGCGCAACCGAGCGACGCGCTTGATGCGCGGTTGCTTCAGTGCCTCGCAGTTGCTTTAAGCGCGCAGGAGCACTCGCGCGAACAGGAATCGTTTTCGGCGCGTTCTCGCGGTCGTGTAAAGCGTTTGATTGGCGAGGGTTTAAGCGATGGTTTTTTTTTGGCTGGTTTGAAAACTTGGCTGGCGTTGCAAGCGTCGTTACCAATTTTTTTCGCGGTTTTCAGGGCTTAAGGGAACGCAAGCAGTTAGAACAGTTGTTGCGGCGATTACTGCTAGTAACGCGAAAACGTTTTTTTATTCACGCCGTTTGGTTTTAAATCATTAATCCTTAAAATTCTTTAGATTTTGTTTTTTTGATGCTTTAAATTTTGAGGGTGATTTTTTTTGGAGAAAATCGTTTTTGAGGAAAAACAATTTTTTCATGCAGCGCCATTCATTTTCTTAACAGCTGCTTTAGTTCTCGCGATGCAGTTGGTTTTGCTTCCGCCAAGCGCAAAGCGTATCGGCAACGCGTTTTACTGGCTGCCTATAGCAATCCTCGTTTTCCTGGTTATAGTGTCGTTAAACTTTTGGTGCTTGCGTATTCGAGTAACGCGAGAGTTTTTTGAAGCGCGTTACGGGCTGCTTGCGCGCAGGATTCCTTTAAAGGAAATCGTTGATGCAAGCGCGTGCGAAATCAAGTTTCCGAACTACTGGGGTTTAGGAATAAGGTGGGGTTTTGATGGTAGCACCGCGTACTGCACGCGTTTTGGCGGCGGAGTTCGCTTGAAGTTGAAGCGTGGACGGGATTTCGTGGTTTCCACCAGCAACGCGGCTGAATTGCTGCGTGTTTTGAAAAAGCGTTGACTTCGTTTTCGTCGTTTAGCGTTCTAGCGTTCCAGTGGAGGCGCGTTTACTGAAACTGTTTTGAATGCAGTAGCTGTTTCGCCTGTAGTCTTCTTGACGCGGAGTTCAAGCATCGTGTCTACGGTGAAAATCATTTTGATGTTCAAGCTCCAGCGCGGAGCGCGGACGTAGTTGACGTTGTTGTAAGTTTTCTTGTAGGTTTCCATGCTGTTGTCGAACAGTATTACTTCGTTCACGTAACTGGAAGCGTTTTGAATCTGGGATTCGATGTAAAGCGTTACTGGATATTCTTTGTTTGGTTCAACTTCAGCTGGCGCGGTTATGCTTGCTGCCAACACTTGCCGCGTTGCTGTCGGCGTGGGGCTTGTTGTTGGCGTGGGGCTTGTTGTTGGCGGCGGAATCGCGCTTGCTTTCAATGTTTGTGAAGCAGCCGGCGTTGGCGTCAGAAACAGTGTTGGTTGAATGGTTTGTTGGAGTGTAGGCTGCTGTGTTGCTTGCGGTTGTTGCTGCGGCTGCTGCGCTGCGCACCCAAACAAGATCAATGAAGCCAGCAGGATTAACGCTATTCCGAACGCGTGCAATGGTTTTCGTTTCATAGAAAATGTTTTTAAACGGCTTTCAATTAAAAACTTTTTTTCGCTTTAACGTCGGGAAACGGTTTTCGGTTATGCGTTTCATTCACGCGTTGCCTTGGATTCTAGACGTGTTCGTGGTAGGAGTTACCGTAGCTTTCGCAACCAGGCCTTTGAGCACGAGTTTGGTTAGCGTTGTCGGCTTGACGCTGTTTTTCGCAGGCGTCTTCGTAATATTTTGGTCTAAGCAATGGCTTGGAAGACAGTATTCCCTCGCGCCGCGCGTTCAAAGCAATCACGTTTTAGTGATGAGTGGTCCTTACGCGTTCGTGCGGCACCCTATTTACGCGGGCGCGTTGCTCGCGCTTTTTGGTTTAAACATAGCTCTCGAGTCGTTTGCAGGCTTGCTGGCTTGGCTCGCAATCGCGATTCCAGGCCATGTTTGGCGCGCGTGGGAGGAAGAAAAAGTGCTTGCGAAGCACTTCAACACGCTTTTCGAAGACTACTGTAACCGCACGGGCTTCATTTTTCCGCGCGTGCGGCACTTGCTCAAGCGTTGAAGGCGTTAAAAAAAATTGAAATACTTGTTTCCCCAAATATTTTTCATGTCAATTCAAAGCGTTTTGAGTGTTGAGGAACAATCGCGGCTTCGCAAAGCCGGGTACATTCTAGTGGGCGAGCGAAAGCATTCCGCAGTCAAAATTTGTTTGTGGACGAAGCGAGCGTTGCGCGGGGAAGGCTCTTGTTACAAGCAAAAGTTTTACGGCATCCACTCGCATCGCTGCTTGCAATTCACGCCAGCGTTGCCTTTCTGCACTCAACGCTGCGCTTTCTGCTGGCGGGATTCGCGCTTGTTTAAACCCGCGTGGGTTGGTGGAGTCGACGAACCGAGTGGGTTGATTGAGGGCGCGATTGTTGGCCAGCGGAAGTTGTTGAATGGGTTTCCCGGGAATTTGAAGACGGTCAAGAAACTTTGGGTTGAGGCTCAAGACCCGAAGCACGCGGCTATTAGTTTGGATGGCGAGCCGACGTTGTACGAAGAATTGCCTGAATTGATTAAGGAATTCCGCAAGCGTGGTTTTACGACGTTTCTGGTTACGAACGGCACGCGGCCCGAAATGCTTGAGCGTTTGGAGGGTGAACGCGCGTTGCCGACGCAATTGTATGTTTCCACGTGCGCTTTCGACGAGGCGAGTTGCAAGCGCACGCTCGCGCCAATCGAGGGGAACGCGTGGAAAAAATTGGGTGAAACTCTCGAGTTGCTTCCTGAACTTGGCAGGAAAACGCGGACCGTAATGCGTTTGACGCTAGTGCGGGAACTGAACTTTAGTCACGCGCGTGAGTATGCGCGGCTCGTGGAGCGCGCGAAACCGTGGTTTGTGGAGCCGAAAGCATTCATGAATGTTGGGGGTTCAGTGCTGCGTTTGACTCAAGCGCACATGCCCACGCACGCTGAAATACTGGATTTCTCGCGCGAGTTGGCTGCGGAAACTGGTTTCGAATTGTGTGACGAGCAGCCTGAGTCGCGCGTGGCACTACTGTGCCGCGACAGGAAGGTTGAAGTAAACCGTTTTATTCGCTTGCGGTGAATTCAAGCTTTTTCCTTTAACGCTTTCAAAATCGTTTCACCGAATTTTCGCGCTGCCTGCGGGCCGCTTGCTGTGATGATTCGCTTGTCTCGAACTACGTCTTCATTCGCGTAATTCGCGCCTTTCTCGCGCAGGTTCGCGCCTTCGCTTGGCCAGACAGTAGCGTGTTTTCCGCGCAGGATGCCTGCGTTTGCGAGAATGACTGGCGCGATGCAGATGGCTGCAACTATTTTTCCAGCTTTCTCGAAATCGTGCGCAAGTGCTAGCGCTTGCTCGTCGTCGAAGTACGCTGCTGCGCCTGGCCCGCCGACGAATATGATAGCGTCGTAGTCGCTTGCGTGGGCTCGCGCGAGCGCGAGGTCTGGCTTGACGCGTGCGCCTAGTTTGCCGAAGGCTTCGCTAGTTGTTTTGCTGGCTGTCTTGGTTTCAATGCCCGCGTTTTCAAGTATTTTTTTTGGTTCGTTGTACTCGTAGTCTTGAAACCCTTGTTGGGCGATTACGAGCAAAACCCTCTTCTTCATTCATCATCAATTGGTTAATACTTCAAGTTTTTGACGTCTTCTTTCAAACCGCGCCACCAGACGTTGGAGTCAGTCGTCTTGATTTTTTTTAGTAAAGCACGCGCGGTTTTGGTTTTCAGTACTTTTTCGACTCGAATAATCCAGTCCCAAGCGCCTTTATAGCCGGTGTCGTAGTATTCGCGCGCCTGCAAAGCCATTTCCAAGTAATCAGCGTCTTTAAGAATCGCGTAATCTAGGTTTTTAAACTTGTCGTAAAGCTCTTTATTCACTGATTTTGGGAGTAGAGTGCTTTGGTCGCGCTTTACTTGTTCTTCTACTTCGCGCGGGGTTTTCAAGTATCTGGTGCTTATCTTGTGCCTGTCAAGCAACCTAGTTTCATGCAAGTCGTGAAACAAGGCGGCGACAGCATAATCTTCTGGATTGCTTTTCTTTTCGAGCTTTGCTAGTATTAATGCGATTACCGCCGCAGAGTAACTGTGTTCAGCAACGCTCTCCGGGTCCTTGACTTTGGCAACCCAGTAACCGCAGTGCTTGATAATTTTCGCCTGGTTGACTTCGTACAAAAACTTCAGTAAATCGTTTTCCTTTCCGCTCAATTCATCACACTCCCAGAAAGATTCTCAGCGCGTCGCGCAGGCCAGGCGCGAGGCCGAAAATCGTTATTAACAACAGCAAGTAGGTTTTTAATTGCGCGTCAACCTTCTCGCGCCGCAGGACTTCAACGACTAGAATCGCGAAAAGAGTTTTGATTACGTAAAACGCTGGCGGTCCACCTAACGCGTCAATAATGAAGTTGCCGACTACGTGTTGCTCGCCGTAATTAAAGAATCCGACTCCAGCGAACGTTGCAGCTCCATCAAGCGACTGCGCGAAAACAGTGGCTTTCTCTACTCCTTCGCTTGCGAGTTTGCGCGCCCGCCTCAAGGCGAGAAAGAACGCGAGTGAAGCGAGCGCGAGCAACACGATGACCATCAAGCGTTCGGCGAACGATTGCTTGAAAATGAAGGGTGTTAAGAGCAGGAAAGCAAGGATTGCAAGCGCGGTTCCCAAACGCAGCGTGATTGCATTAAATTTTTCGTCTTTTTTTTTCGCAGTAATTCGCGCGATTGACAGGCAAGCGATAGTCGCGAGGAAAGTGATGACGTACACGGCTGGCGTTATTAGTGGGTAAAACGTTTCGCCGAAAACGCTTACAGCGCGCGGCAACGCGTTCGCGTCTACTGCGACGCGCAGAATGCTTCCAAGCGCGACGAACGGCAGGATCGAGTAAAAAAAAGCTGAATCTATTTTCACACCATACTTCTTTAATCCCTTGTAAATAAGGAAAGCCGCGAGGAGTCCGAGAACAGCGAACGTAAGCGTGTTCACTGGATTGTAGGGCGGATACTTGTCTGGAAAAGCCATGGGGTTTATGAAGTATTCTTGAATCCAGTCCGCCAACCAAATCAACTCTCTTTCGGGTAGTATTTCGTCGCGCTTGGGCAAACATCATTCAAAACGCATTGCGGGCAACGCGGTTTTACAGTCAAACAAGTTTGCTGGCCGTGCAGGACGAACAGGTTGTTGACGTCAACCCAATCTTTCTTTGAAATTAATGCAGTCAAATCGCGTTCAACTTTGTCGGGATTTTTTTGTTTAGTCCACCCAAGCCTTCTAGCGATGACCGCAACGTGACTGTCGACTGGCAGCGCTGGTTTATTGAAAGCGTAAACAAGCACGCAGCCAGCAGTCTTGCGTCCAACGCCAGGCAACGCAAGCAATTCAGTCATAGAGTCAGGCACTCGCCCACCATGTTTTTCGACTAGTATTCTCGCGACTTGCTTCACGCGTTTCGCTTTCACGCGGTAAAAACCAACTGGCTTGATTAAACGCGTTATTTCGGCAACCCGCGCTTTCGCAAGTTTTTCCGGTGAACCAAACTTCTTGAAAAGCTTTTCAGCTGCAAGAGCGGTTCGCTCGTCTCTAGTGCGGTGCGAAAGCATTGTTCCAATCAAACACTCAAAAACTGTTTTCGCGGACCCGCTGTAAGCCTGTCTTCCACCATACTTCCAACGCAAGCGCTTCAAGACTACCGCGACCGGCGCACTCTTGTTCTTCACTCTCTTCCTCTTCACGCAATTGTTTAAAGCAGTTAACGTTATTAATTCTTTTAATGGTTTTAAACCAAAGAAAACGAAAAAATTTGGCGGCGAAAGTACGCAAGCAAGCAGCCGAACTCGTGAAAAAACAATTGATTGCAGCGCAAGCTCTAGCCCGCGATTTAAAGCCAGCGCGCGACGCGGAATTCGTTTACTTTCCGGTTTCCAAACGCGTCGCGCTGCGCGCGCCCGTCAAGTTCGTCAAAAAAAACTTTGTCGAGGAAGGAAAAGTAAAACCGTTGAAGGAACTGCTTGCAGGCAAGCTTTCAGAAAACGAATTAGAGAAAGCAACGCGTTCCTTCGACTTAATCGGCGACATCGCAGTAATTCAAATCCCGCGCGAACTCTCGCGCAAGGCCCGCGTAATCGCGCGCGCGTTACGCGAATCAAACCCCCGCGTCGCAACAGTCCTAACAAAAAAAAGCGGGCGGAAAGGCGTTTACCGCGTAATGCAACTCGCTTGGGCTGCAGGCAAACACAAATTCTCGACAACCCACAAAGAACACGGTTGCTTGTATAAAGTCAACTTACGGAAAGACTACTTCTCACCACGCTTAAGCACGGAACGCGCGCGAATAGCAGCGCAAGTACTGCCAGGCGAGCGGGTTCTAGTACTCTTCGCAGGCGTCGGGCCATACGCAATACTTATCGCTAAACGCGTTCCGACCACGCGCGTGACTGCAGTTGAATTAAACCCGCACGCTGCACGCTTACTCAAAGAAAACGCGCGCTTAAACAACGCGACTAACGTCACTATAATTCACGGCGACGCCCGCGACGCATTAAAAAAATTCCCGAAACAATTCAACAGAATAATAATGCCTCTACCGAAAAACGCGTCCGAATTCCTTCCCCTAGCCCTCAAAAACGCGGCGAAAAACTGCGTAATCCACTACTACGCTTTCACGCGCGTCAAACGCGGAGAAAAACCATTCAAACACGTGCTTGAAAACCTGCGAAAAGAAAGCGAGAAACAAGGCGTGAAGCTACGCGTTTTAGGCAAGCGCGTGGTTGTTGAAAGCGCTCCTGGAGAAGTTGAAGTGGCAGTCGACTTCAAGGTGCTTTAATTTCTAGTAGTCGTTTTAGTGTTTGTTTTCGTTTTAGTGTTTGTTTAGTTGTTTTAGTTTTTTTCAAGAAGACTTGTTTTCAAACAATTGAATTAGTCCTTCAATGCGTTTGTCGAGGTAAGCAACATCAATCTTTTGCCGCACGTCATCCCTTACTTCACTCAAAACTTTTTTTGTAAGCGCTGTTTCTTTTTCGAGTTCGCCGAGTTTTCCCTCTATTTCACTTGTTTTTTCAATCAAGTCTCGCTTGAACCTGTAAACAGTCTTGACTAAAACGATAAACAATAACAACGCGAATCCAAGCAAAGCGATTGTAGTCGCGCTCAACCCTTCAACCAATTTTTTTTCGCACGCTCCCTTACTTGCCTTCCGTTTTATTTACTTGCTTTTGGCTTTAATTGCTTGCGCGTTGAGAATCACACGCGTTGCTTTCTCAAGTCTTTCTTCTATCTCTCTTATTCCCGCTTTCGCGGGAAGCGTTTTACGGATTTCATTCAACTCTATCCTCGCGTCTTTCAACAACGCGTTCTGTAATTCGATGCGTTGGCGCGCTAGCTCCAAGCGCTTGCCCGCGTCCGCAAAACTTTTTTCAACGCTCCAAAAAAAGACGAGCGAGACTAGAATCAACGCGGCGTAAGCACTCCAAGCAACCAATTCGCTCAAGAAACCAAAACCCCCTCCCAAGCCCTCCAACCAATTAATTAAAAAAACAATGGTTTTAAAACTTTTTAAAGCATTTAAAGCAAGCGAACGCAAAACAAAGCGTTTTATTTTAAACGCTTTAACTTGTTTAAAACCATTTCAAGAGTGGTAAGCCTGCCTAAACTTTCTTTATCTCTCTACAAGTATAGCGCATAAAAACGATACAAAGCAATTTTAGGAGAGCTTCCAAAAGGACAAGTAAATTTTTGAAAAATTTTGAACTCAAACTTCTGAAACATGAACAAGATAAACTGCGCCGTGTAGTTGAAGACCTTAAAGAATTAAACGGCTTAAATAAATTACTTAAAGAAGAGTATTACGGAAACAAAGATGAAACAAATTTTCACAACGTCTGGATATTGATTGATACGAACAAACGAAAAATGAGAGACGCGCTTGAACATGTTTCTAAAGCTCACGGTTACGAGGCCAACAATTTGCTGGCAAAGGCGTTGACGCCTCAACTCAAGTTTTTTTTTGACGTGCTGCAACACTCCTCCAAAAAAAAAACACTAGGTTCTGAGAGAAAGTGGTTGCTAAATTCAAAAATCAACGCGCTAGACTTGCTCGATAACTTGCATCTATATAATGAGAAGTTAATAGAACCGTTTAAGACAAATTTTGAAAAAGTTGTAAAACAACTGGATCTCGTAGATCGTAAAATGGCTGGGTATCTACGTAATAATTGCGAGCGTCGTCTAAAAGAACTTGAACTCGCCAGAAAATACAGACATTAAACTCGCCAATACTACGAATCCTAACAAATTGATAAAAAATTCGGTTAATTGAAACCAGTATTTTGAGTGGTGGCAGCAACAGGCTTTCCCGGAATTACTCCAGTACTCGCCACGTCGTAAGGGTGCTTAGCTTCCAGGTTCGAAATGGGACTGGGCGTTTCCACCCTCCTATGGCCGCCAACCGAATAACATTATACACACTAACCGATATATATATATATTACAAATGCTAATTTTCAGTAAATGCTCTAACCACATTTAAAATAAGAGTGAAAGCGGGGTGGTTGGTTAATGGTTAATGAAAGACTTTTGTTTAAACTTTTTTTCTTCAACATACTCTTCACGCTGTCATCCCCGATGGCGTCCTCCGATGGTAACGACCGTAAGTTATGAGATTTACAGCACCATAAGTTCGATTAAATTTTTGACTTAAATTCCGGTGTTGGCGGAGTTGTCTAATAATATAGTTTTAAGTAATTCGGCTTCCTTGGCTTCCTGCGGAGGTGGACTTAATGGCGTTGCCCTATTGGCGGCTGTATAAAGGCACGAATAAACCAAATTTGACTAAAGAACAAAAAAAATTTTTGAACTCGTTCATCAAGTCTCGCGAGTTCGGAGTCTTTAAAGTCCCTAAGGTTGGTGTGATTGGAGGTGAAGAGATTAAAACCCGCGGCGGAATTCACTTGAATTACTTTCAACGCATTTTAAATGATAAAGTAAGAGAAGTTCATAATCTAAATGAGAAAATCGAAAATTTGATGAAGGAAACGAACCTGCGTCTCCTGTATTCTGGGCTTGGACTCCTCCGAGCCAATCTCGATTCGGAGCTAATAATACCTAAATATTTCCCTAAAGAAGAGAGTTTTCACAGGATAGAACTCAAAACCAGTAAATATTCCCCCGAGAAAGGAACGCATGTGGAAGAGTTAACTGAAGCCGGGAGAACGCTAAAAGAAATTGAATCTTTAACCACTCCTTTGATGACGGCAAACCCAAAAATGTTTGACCTTTTGGAACGCGTTCTAAACCTAAAGTTTTCTGGAAAAATTGAAGAAAAACAATATTTTATTGACTTAAAAACTATTGCTTCAGGCATGCTTCACGACTATTACGGCGAAAAAAAGGAGCTTCACTCAAGAGCAAGGGAAGCCATCAAAGGCGCCATAAGCCAACTCGAAAACCTTACCTCAAATATGGCGGCAGAGAGGGCGGAATACATAAAACAAAATCATCTTCAGCGTTTTATAAAACAAAATCATCTTCAGCGTTTTGTCTGAGTTTGGCGAAAAGCTTTTTCTTTATTTCTTTCTCAAAACGAGCATTTCGTGGTCTTTCTCGAAGGGCGAAATGTCTATTTCCTGAACTAGTTCGAAAACGCTTGCGAGCTCGCGTTTTACTCTCTCGAAAACGCGTTTCGGTTCTTCAACGCTTGACACGCTGCGCGCCTTGACTGCGAGCAACGCTGCGCCGCCGCGCTTGAGAAAGCAGGCGTTCGTTTTCAGGATTTCCGCTTGCTGTGGGTCTGCCACGTCCTCGAAAACCACGTCCACCCAACCCCTGATTTCGTTAGCGTACTCGCCGGGCTTGCGCGCGTCAGCCAGAATGGGAACCATGTTTTCGCGTTGCTCGCACACGCGAATCAAGTCGCTGGCGGCCCGAGGGGCTATTTCAACGCAGTACACTACGCCTTTTTCGCCAACAATGTCGCTGACGAAGCTCGCGGTCGCGCCTTGAGCAGCCCCAAGGTAGAGTACTCGCGAGCCTTCGTGAATTGGGAGTTCACGCAAGCCGCGCGCGATTGCTGCTGCAAGCTTGCTTTGATGCGGATTCCACTCGCGGTACTCGACGCCACCAATTTCATGCAAGCGTTCGCCGTGGACTTTAAAGCTCGGCGTGAGCGAGCGCGTGGCGAGCGTGCCGCCTATCTCGTAAACTCCTGGGAATAGGGGAACTGGTTTTACGTTCATGCTAACCACATCTTAACCACTAGGCTTTCGAAAAATAAAAACAAGGAGGAAACCCGTAATAAACCGTAATCAACTTATTCTTCAATTGGTGGTTTTTTGCTTTTCGTTTTCGGCGCGCCGGGTTGACGCTTTATTTTGATTGCGTCGTGCTTGAGCAGCAAGTAAACCACTATTAGGCCTGCTGCGAGAGCGATTATGAAGCCGATTATCGTAGCGTTCGCGCCTGCGAACAAGCCTGTTAGGCTCGCGCCAGCGAAGCCTGTTGACGGGATTCCAGTGCTTTCAATTCGAGTTTCAGCGTAGTAAACGCCGCGGTTTGTTTTGAACTCGAAGCCGAACGTTTGGTTGACTTCAATCTGCGTGTTGACGCTAGCAGTGAAAACCGCGCTTTCGCCTTGCTTGAGCGTTAGTGTTTCTGGAGTGAAGACCGCGTTCGCACCGCGCGGCGTTACTATGGTTTCTCCGTCGAGGTTCGTGACGTTGAAAGTAACTTGAAACACTTTACTGTTCTCGCTCGCGTTAACCATGCGCTTGCCTGTTTCTCGTATTGAAAGCGTGGGAACGCCTGCAATCAAACGCGTTTTCGCTTCAGCGAAAGTCTCGCGAGCAACCGCGCGCACTAGCGCTTCGTGCTCTCCTTGTTTTTTCGCTTGAAGCGCGAGCGTTATTGTTTTTTCTTCGCTGGGCTTGATTTCGATTGGTTCGAGTGTTTGGTTGGCGATTGTGAGCAAGTCGCTTTGCACGAAGATTCGCGCGTCGTGAATTACTCCGACGCCCGTGTTCTTGATTTTAAAGTTTACTTGCTTGATTGCGTTCGTCTCGGTCTTGATTTGCGGGGGTGGGGTTAACGTAATCGCGTAGTCTGTTGGTTTTACGCCCTTGCTTTTGTAGTACTCTTCAGGCGGTAATTCCTTGATTTCTGCGGTTAAGCGAATGCTTTCGTTAATGAAGTCGTTGAATGCTTTGAGTGTAATGTAGTATATTCCGGGCGGTGTTGAGAATGGGGCTGCAACGTACAAGTACGTTTTAGCGCTTGATTGCGGTTTTATTGTTAGCTTGTTTGGCGTGATGTAAGCCCATGAAACGCCTTCTGCGGAAAGCGTGAGGGTTTCAGTAAACAATCCCTTGTTTTTAACCTCGATTTCAATAACGCCTCCGCGGCATAACGTGGAATTCAAGTACCATGTTTGCGGAATCAACTCGATACTGCGGCATTCGCTTTGCGTTGGAACGCGCACGCTTATCGGCAGAGTAGCAGTTGAACCGTCTTCAAGCGTGAGCGTGACTGCGTAAGTGTTTGCTTGCGCGTTTAACGGCGCGGTGATTTCAAGCGTTGCTTGGTCGCTCGCGTTTCCGGCGAGCGAAAACGTTGTTTTGCTTAACCGCGTTTGCAGGCCGTCTTGGCCGCTGACGGCGAGAGTGAATTCGTCGGCGCGGGTTCCCTTGTTTGAAATCGTGAGCGTGATGGTGCTTGACTGCGTTGGGCAAAGCGTAAGCGAATTCGTGTTCGCGGTCAACCCGCTGTTAAAGCAATCTTCTATTGTAACGCGAATGGATTTGCTCGTCGAGTAATACGAGTTGCTTGCTTGCACGGTTAGAGTGTAAGCCCCGATCGCGGCTGCAGCGCTATCTATGTTATAATCGAATGATTGCGTTGAGTTCGCGTTTACTGTAACGCTGTTCATGCTTAAAGCGCCTGGCACGCCGCTTGCTGAAAGCGTGAAGGCAGCTTGCTTGCCGGTGTTCGAGAGCGTGAAGCGAACCGTCGCGCCTTCGCCTTTGCAGGCGCGCACCTCGTCGCCGGAAACATTAGCGCTTAAGCTGGCAGAGTAAAGTTGTTGGACTACTAGCTTCGTGTTAGCGCTGAATTGCTTGCCGAATTTTTTTGAATCCGCGCGAATAGCGCACGCAAATTCTTTGTTTACCGCGTCAGCTGGCGGGGTTGAACGCAGCGTGGTAGTCTTGTTTTCTCCGGCTGCGAGGGTGACGCTTGCGTCGCTTAAGCTCGTCCACTGCGGGCATTCCTTTCGTAAGTTGAAACCATCGCTCGCGCCAGTGTTAATCAAGTAAACTGGGGTGTCTGCTTGTTCGCCGGGTTGCAAGTAGATTACTGGCGGAACTACGATTTGCAAGCCGGAGCAATCGCGGACTACGAGCGCAGCGTATTCCCTGCGGAAAGCGTTATGTGAAGTGGCTTCTACTTTAAAAGCTAAACGCGTTGGGGGCATGCGCGTAGGCGGCTGGACGTACAAACGGAATTGTTTTTCTTCGCCTGGCTTCAAGTTGAAGCTCTTGTCAGCGAGCGAGTGCATGCTTGCAGGCAAGTCGGTAGTAATGTTGCCTGTTTCTTGAAAGATTCCGTTGTTTTTGAGCGTGATTAAGAAAGTCGCTTCGTCGCCCCCGCAAACGCTTTGCTCTGGCGTTACACTTAATCGAAGCGAGTGGCATTGCACTACTTGCGTGATTCCGGAAAGCGAGTGCGAGCTTCCCCTACTGCCGACTGCTTTGATTGAAAACGAATAGTTTCCCCCGTCCGCGTAACAACGCGGAGTAATGAAAGCCATTACTTCGTTGCTCGAGTGCGGTTGCACTTCAACGCGGGGAGTCGCGAAATAGCTGAAGTAATCCGGGTCTAGTCCTGAAATAAAGAGGTCGTAAACCTCGCTTTCCGCGTTGTCGTTAGTTAAACGCGCTACGAAAGTCTGCGGGTCGCATTGGCAGCCTTGCTGCCAACTCGGCGAAACGAAGACAAGCGAATTCGCTGAAACGCTTACGGCGAACGCTGCGAAAGCGATTGCGAAGAAAACCGCAAAGTTTTTTGAAACTAAACCCATTTTTTTACGTTCCCTCTTCGTTTCTTGTTTGACGGTTTCATGCGCTTGCTTGCCAGCACTAGCCTGCATGCACCGGCTCCGCGTACGGCTTACTCGCTTTCAAGCCTACTCTGTCACTACAGGTGGAACCCCGGCTTCTGAACGCGCTTCTTTAGCGCGCTTTAAATTCCTGCTTGAAAACACTGCTAGGGCCACTCCGACTGCCAGCGCAGCTAGCAACAGGACTACTAATCCAAAATCACTTGAAAGCGCGATGAACAAGCCGCTGAAAGGCGAGAAGCGGGATGCAGATATTTTGAATGCGTGACGCTTGACTTTATTGTCTGGGGTGCGGATTACTATACTAGCATCGTACTCTTTGCTTGAGTCGAAGCCGGTCGGGAAAATCAATGCATTGAAACTCGCGCTTTTGCTTGGTTCAAGTGTTCCACTTGAAGGCGCGATTTGGTAAGTCCAACCAGTCGGCAGTTCGACGAAAACAGAGTACTGTATTACAGTGGCTTCATTGTTTTGAATCGAGAAACTCGCGTTAATCGCGTCTTTGCCACCAACATTCGTGAAAGCAAGCGAAGGCTCGCTCACGCCGAAGTTAAGCGGCGCTTCAGCAGCTGGTTTTATCGTAAAGGAAACGCTTTTCGGTTGCGCAGAGACTAGCGCGGAATCGGCGTGAATCTCGACCTGGTAGTTTCCAGGAACAGCGTTTTTCGCGTTGAAGTACGCGTAAACTGTTTTCTCTTCTTTTGAAGCGAGCGAGAACGGTGTTAGCGAATCCATTGAAACGCCTCCTGGCAAGTCTTTCACGTAAACTAAGACTGATGAAAGCGAGTAGTAATTGTCGTTCCTAACAATTATTGGCACGCGGGTTACAGTGCCTTGAACAACTTCAATTGGTTGTACGACTATGATGAAGTCAGGCGATACTGTTGGCTCGAACGCGCTCTGTTCGCCGCTGACTACGCTCACGAGAAGGTTAAGCGTTTCGAGTAAGCCGCTTCCGCTTCCACCACTCGAGGGAGCAGGAATGTTGTAATACTTCATCGTGATGCTGGCATCGTTTCCGCGCACAATGTTTTGCGTCGCGCTTAACGCGCATGAAACGTCGTTCGGGTTGCTTGCGATTACGCGCGCGTCGTAAACCGTCGGCGTTGTAGTCACGCCGCTTGCTGTTGCTGTAACCGTGAACGTGCCTGCGGTAGAGTAATAACACGCTGCGCTGCAACTACCTGTAGTGCCGTAACACGAGGTTGCAGGGACAGTCAATCCGTTGCCGCAGTTGACAGTAATGCTTAAAGTGCCGCTCGAGGAAGTGGTTGAAGAAACGTTGATAGAGTAATTGTTTTGCTGGGTGTCAAGCGCGGTCGTAGTAAAACTCATCACGTTCGTAGTATTACAGTTGCTTACAGAATCGCATGCACTGACAGTAAAGTAGTACTGGGTGTTTGGTGTGAGGCTTGAAAGCGTTTGATTGTGCGAGGTTGAGAACGTGGAGTTGCTTGCGCTCGCGCTTAAGTCAATCGTAGTGCCGAATTTGATGGTCGCGTTCGACTGCTCGCCAGTACTCCACAAGATGTACGCGGTGGCGTTCGAAGCGTTGACAATCACGTTGCCAACGAATTGGGGTGGCTGCGTGTCCACGCTTAAGTTATAGTAATTGATGTTGACGCTTGAGGCGAATCCTTGAGCGTTGTTGTCCGGAAAAACGCTTAAGACAATCGAATTGTTTTGAATAGAGTCGAGGACGCGTACTGGAGTGGAACACGATTGCCCGTCGATAAGCGCGTTCGCGAGGAAACTGCCTGCAGTCGAATAACTGCAAGTAGTTTGGCACGAGCCAATGCCGTAACCACACGTTACCGTCTTCGTTTCTCCGTTGCCGCAGTTGAACGCGACCGAGTAAAGCGAGGCGTTAGAAAGAGTGCTCGCGAAAATCTTGATTGGAATGACGTACTCGCCGTTGGCAACGCTTGACGCAGGCGCGATGCGGACTTCAACGCTCGTCTCTTCGCCTGGATTGAGTGCGACTTCGTTTGGAGTGATGAAAACGTAAGTGAAGTTAGAGTCTGCGGTTATCGAGTAAACGTTGCGCACTGTTCCAAGATTCTTTATTTTCAGCAACGTGGTTTTGCCGTCAATTTTAGGCACTAGTAGGGAAGACGGCATTAATTGCGCGTAAACCCAATTGCTGCCTGCTATGTTAAAGCAAAGTGGTTGTTGGAAGACAACGTTGCCGTCCTTCTTCAGTAATAGGTTGAAACGATGCTCGCCTGCGTTGAGGCCGAACGCGTCCATGCGAATGTTTATCTGCCTTGAAGTAGCTTTCTCGAAACCGTAAATCACTGGATCGGTTACTGCAAGCAAATCGTTTTCAGTAAACTCGATTTCGTAATCGCTGCTGAGCGCGTTATTCCAAATAGTTATTGGGTAGTTGGTAACGGTGGTGGTCGCGTTTATCGTAGGACACCCACTAAAGTCCGTGTGGAACGCGTTTTGCGAGTAAACTTGAAGCGTGACTGAATCGTTATCGTTGTTGATGCTGCTGTAAGCCTGCAGCAAGAATGAAGGCGAAGTGCTCGCGCTTTTCGGCGTGGTGACGCAGAATTCAGTGTTCTTGATTTCTTGCGGGGTGATGAAGAAAGACTGCGGAATGAATTCGGTGACGAAATTTTCGCTTGAGTTGAATGAAGCGACTAAATCAACGATTCCGCGCGCGAGACCCGTATTGCGGACTAAAAGCGGGTAGCAAACGCGTTCCCCACCGAAAGCAGTCTTGAAGTCGACTACTGCTTCAAGGTCTAGGCCTCCGCTCAAGCAAACAGGCAACTGGAGGCTAAGCGTAGACTGCGGGTTTTGGGGTTCTTGTGGAGTGAAAGTCACCATCACGAACGTTCCTCCAGCGTAACCTTGAGTTGGATTGACGAACAAGTCAACAATCGTGGAACCGTAAGGCGGAATCGTGACCACGCTTGGGCCGGTAATTGCTGGACTAGAGTAAGTTACGAGAAGCGTTAATTGAACGCCCAAGTTGTTAGTCAACTTGATTTGGTACGGCGTAGGCTCAGTAGAGTAAGGACACGTTGGCGCGTTGAGTACTTGCGCAGTAAAGTCAGGCTGCGCGCGAGTCAAACAAATCGGGAGCGTCGTAGTCAAGCCCGCGTAGACTGGTGCTGTCGCACTTGCAGACTGGTACCCTTGCAGCGCCACCCAAGCAAACCAATCACCTGGATTCAAGTTAGTTGCAAACGCTTCACCGTACTGGTCGGTATAATAAACAAGCCAGCCTGGGCCTGGCGCGCTTAACGAGGTTACTGTCAACCTTGCCCCGTACTGACCTTGCGTCGTTACGACCCCATCATAAGAAACTGCAAGCGAGTTTGGAATAGTGTAAGCGTCGCCTACAACCATCGAGTAATTCGCGATTATCAAACCACCCGTTGAATCCCGTACAGTAATGCTGGTGCTGTTGTCAACGCCGTCAGGCACGCGTTCTACTGTAATAACGAAAAAGTTGGTTGATTGGATTGTAGTATAGTTAGTGAAAACGTTGTAAGTTCCGTCACCACAGAAAGTTGCTTGACAAACTGGCGGCGGAGTATTCAAGGAAACGCGCGCGCTTTGCAGTGGTTCCCCTGTATCACAGTCAGTAACGCGGACAAGCAAGTTGCCTGTAGTCGGAATGGGCGCGATTATGCGTGCAGTCGCGGTCGAACACTGGACTCCATCGATTGCTGTAGTTAGGGTGTAGTAAACAGGGTACGCTTGTTCTAGTCCGTAAGCGCAAGTTCCAACGCAAGTTCCACTTGAACCGCCGCTGCATTGAGCGCTGGTGAGCACGCCGTTGCCGCACGCGACTTGCAATGCTGTCGGAATTTGTGCTGGGTCAAAATCGTTGTAAGAAACAGTCACAGTAGTACTCGAACCGCCGCGAATCGTGCTTGGATTGATTGCGATGCTGCACGAGGGGTTGCGGACGCACCCTAAAGTAACCGTAACGCGAGTAGTTTGCCCGCTGACTACAACGCCAGTCGCGCTTGCAGGTAAGTATCCGGACGCAGAAACGTAAACATAGTAAGTTCCTGGTGCAACGCCGGGCACTATCACTAACCCGTTCGCGTCAGTGTAAAACACTCCGACTCCTGAAATGCTTACAGTCGCGCCTGCAATCGGCAATCCACCACAACCGCTTAATGCGAGAACTTCAAGAGTTCCAGGAAGCGGGCTTGGACTTGGTACAGGCGGTGAAGGAATTGGTTCAATTAAAGTAACGTAACCAGGGTTGCAGCTCCACCCTTCAACAAAAGCGTTGACTGTGTAAGTGAACGGGTAATAGCCTGGAGCAACATAATTACAGGTTGCAATACACTGGCTGTTTGGACCGCTGCCGCACTGCGCTGTAACAGTCTGACCATTACCGCAAATCACAGTCGCAGTAGTTGCGTTCTCAATGTTTGTGAAACTAACGATTGCAGTGCTCTGCCCGGCTCCAACTATCGTGCCCGGATTCATTACAACGCTGCACGAAGGCGGGTATACTGTCGGCATGCTGGTCGGCGTTGCGGTTGGCCCGCAAGTCGGGCACGGTTCTTGATAGTCTTCAACGTAAACGCTTGTCGGATAACAATAAGTTCCGCCAGCGTACGCTGTTACTGTATAAAATCCTGGAGTAGTGTAAGGACACGACGCGTAACAAACGCCGGTATTACCGAAACAACCCCAAGCGTACGCACCGTAGCCGTTGCCGCAGTCCACGAAAGCAGAGTACGGTTCGTACCACAAATTAAAGTAATTCACTGCAATCTCGCTGTAATCACCTGCATAAACGTGAGTCGGGAAAGCATCAAGCCAACAATAAGATGGGAGTGGGGCAGGGCACGCTGGAGGGTAACAACCGCCTGGTGCAGGCGGTTCGTTAGGCGGGTAACCGCCGCCCTCGTAAACACATTGACACTGAAAGTCGCACCCGATTGCGTCATTGTAACAACCACTCAAGTCGTTGCCGTCGCATTCTTCACCGTACGCGTCGCGTACTCCATTACCGCACATTGGTTGCGGAGCAGGACTCGGTTCAGGTTGCGTGAAAACATTCGGCTTACAATAAGTCAAACCGTTCCCGCAACTCGGGCAATTCGTCAAGTAAACTTCTCCAGGCCTGTTGTCGGACGTCGTGCAGTAAACCCCTACAGGAAAACCGATTCCAGCAGCGTCACCGAAAGAAACAACATTACCGTAATAATCAAAAGAAGGCGCTTGGTCGCACATCCCGGTTTGAGAAGCGCCGCATAAACACTTTCTCGTTTGTTCTCCGCAGAAACTCGTGCAAGGCTGTCCGCTTACGCCGCACCAGTAGTTACTGTAAGTGTCGCCGTGAGAATCGTAATCGAAAATACCGCTGTTCTTTAAACAAACGACGTCAGCGCATTCTTGATTAGTTTGGCATGGACTATACTCTTGCGCCGCATTCGCGAAACCAGCGTTTAAAGAAAAAACGATGGTTACGACTAAAAAAAACAATGCTGTCGCAAGAATCTTGTCACGCAAACTCACTTAATCCCACCTTCCTTGTTCCTCGCGTTCCTTGAAACAAACCGAAAAAATCATCGCGGTTTCGAAAGCAAAACCAACTAAAACAACAAAACAAACCGCGCGACAGCTTATTGTTACTACTTTGTGGTAGCAAGTATTTTTAAATGTTTGGTTTTGGCTTTTATGGTTTTTCAGGTTTTGAGTTCGTTTCGAGTTCGGTTCGTCCGGCGTACTCTTTCAGTTCGGCGCGGCCTCTCATCTCTTTCATCAATAGTTTTAATTTCTTCGATTCCTAAAACTTTTAAAACAACACGGGGTCGTAGTATAACCTGGCAGAACAACAGGCTCCAGTTCCGTGATCAACGCAGGTATTACGAGCCGTTTTCGCGGTAATGACTTGAAAACTTCTGGAGCTCTGATTTGGTGAAGAGTGAAGGGGGATACCTGTGGATGCGAGTTCAAATCTCGCCGACCCCACTATAACATTAACCCTTACCACACCATAACATAATACAAAAAATTAATAATAATACAAAAAATTAATATCAAAAATCGGTAATACAAAAATTAATCGAAAATTAATCGGTGATACCAAAAATTAGAAGCATGTCGGCTATGCGGATTATTGAGTAGTGTGCGCGCTTAAGCTTTCGCGTTTATGGCTTGCCTTATTGTTTGCACCAGATGCGGGCTGTGCAGCCAGACGCCGAGTTCGTCTTCAGGCGCAGTTTTCTCGTCCGAGAGGTAGAAGAGAATCTGGTCATCTGCAAGCAGCATTCGAGTTGGAAGAATCTTGTTCGTAACACTGTTAGCGATTTTAGTTAGTTCACCTTCATTGATTTGTGAAACCACGTGAATCTTCACGCCCTTCTTGCGCGCGCTCTCGATTTCCTTCGAAAGCGCTTTTATCTTTTGCAACGCTTTTTCAGGCGTAGAGGCGAGAATGACTTCCTTCTTCGCGCCAGTAATCATTGCTCCTGCTTTCGAGTAAATGGCTTCTTTTCCCCGCAGCGTCCAAACCTTTTCGCCTAACTCTGCGCCTTCTTCCTTGCGTACTGGCTTGAGCTTGTTTTGCAACTCTTTACTGATGTTTTCAATTTTCTCGAGTTCTTCGGCAAGCGAGGACTGGTGTTGTTTTTTGAGGGTTTTCACTGCTTCCGCAATCGGCAGCGCTGCATACTTGACTGGCCTGCCTTGCTGTATCAACACGAATCCCTTGTCTTGCAAGCGCGTTAGAACGTCGTAAACGCGGGGGCGTGGTAGTTGCGCGCGTTCGCTTAGCTCGCCTGCAGTGTGGCTGCCGAAGCTGGCGAGCGCGAAGTAGGCTTTAGCCTCGTATTGGTTTAAGCCAAGCCTGCGCAGTAAATTCACGACATCGTAATTAGCTGCCATGTAATCGTTGTAATTCACGGAAACCGCCTTTTTAAAACTTTTTGTTTTTTAGTCCTCGCTCAAGGGTAACAATTTGTTACTTGACTAAAACCCTTTCATCCCACCAACCAAAAACCTTAAATATGTATTTACTACGCAATAGTAACACTGTTTGTTTTGCTTGGGCTTGTATTTAAATCTTTTGCAAGAGGAAAAACAGGAAAACGAGGAAAACGAGAGAACAAGGAAAATTAGAGGAAAATCAAGGGAAAAACGCGATAAACGCGAAAAAAGCGAATAAAGAAAAATGCAAATAAATGTAAATGGTTGGAAATTAAATAAATGCGAATGGTGGGAAATTAAATGACTTTGTTGGCTTCGCTGCACGGGTTGAAGGAATTAAGAATCGGCTTCATAGCCTTGGGAACGGCTTTATTGGTCGCTTCCCTCGCAGCAGGCGTCGAGTTGAAGGTAAGCGCTGACACTGCTTCAATATCGTGTCGCGAGGGGAAAGTGTTCGTTTGGATTGTGAATGACGCGAGCGAAGAACGACTAGTCGCGTTTTCCGCGCAATTCTTTAACCGAATCGGTTTGAACGGCTTTTTTGAAGACGAGTTTCTTGTAGCGCCAGCGCACGGCGCGAAAGGAACGTACTTGCATTTCCGCGCGCCTGACAACATGCGGGGCGCTGAAGACGCATCGATTCGCGCGCAAATCACGTCGCCGCGTGACAATACAGTGAACGAGTTTCGCCAGAAAAACTTGCGGGTTTTCGTCACTCCCTGCGCAAGCAAGGGTTACTACATTAACGGCACTGCGAAGACTCCTTACTATGAACCACCTCGTGAAACCGGCGAGGGCACGCAAGTAAAGAGTTACTTGACTCTCGCTTCTTATTTTGACCCCACAGAGTACGACGTCGATTTTCTGGGCGCGACTGAAGGTAAGAAAATCTCGGCAGGCGGTTTTGCGCGCTTTAAAATAGCTTTAGTAAACCGCGGCGCTGCAGGCACCTTCGATTTGAAGCTCGTCGGCGACAAGGACGCTGTAAACGCGGTTTTAAGCAACAACTATGTTTCTCTATCGCGTGGCGGAATCCAGGAATTCTATGTTGATGTGCAGCCTTCGAGAAATGCTGGCGCTGGCAGGTACTGGATTACTGTTCAAGCAATCCGTAATTTCGTTGTTCTAGCAGAAAAAGACGTTTACGTTGACGTTGAAGACAAGTTCGACGCCGAGCTCGCCCTACCACAGTCAATAAAGACTAGCGCTTGCAGTTCAACCGCGTTTACTGCAAGGTTGAAGAATGTTGGCTCCCGCGAGGACTCATTCATTCTAGAGGCAAGCGAATTCGCTTCCCTCGCGCCAACTGAACTAAGCATTCCAGCAGGAAAAGAAGCATTATTTACTGTTACAGTAGACGGTTCAAAAGCAGGCGTAGGCGCTCGCGCGCTAGTCGTGCGCGCCGAGAGCTTGAATTCGCCGGAACGCAAGACATTCGAAAAAACTGTTGCAGTGCAGTCCAGCGCTTGCGTTGGCGAGGAAAACGTTTTAGTTGAAAAAAGCGAGCAAAACGAAGTAGTCAAGCTTTTCGTTGAAGTTGAAAACCCGTTCGACTCGCCTCTCGAGGATGCAACGATTTCGATTTCCGGCCTGCCGAAGGACTGGAGTTACTCTGCGCCTCCAGCAACCATCGTTCCAGCGAATTCGAAGAAAACTATTCTCGTTTCAATAACGCGGGGAAGCGACGAGGGCGTGAAGAACGCGGTAATCGAAGTGCGCAGCAAAGGCCGCGTGGTTGCGGTGAAAGAATTTTCAGTAGAACCGCGCGCGACCGGCTTGACGGGCTTCGTTACGCTGGCGTTGAGTCAAAACACTTGGCTGATTGCGTTAATTATCCTCATAGCGTTGCTCGTAGTCGTGCTTGCTGGAAGACGCAGGTTTTACAGAGAGTCACAGCAAGACGAGGAATACAAACAGCGTCTAGAAAACATGCGTAAAACAATAGAAAAGTGAGCGATACAATAGAAAAGTGAGCGATAGAAAAGCAACTCAGCTGCAAGCCTTCACAAGCCTTCTTTTTTCTTTTTTTCTTTTTGTTTTTCTCTTGTTTTTCAATAGTTTTTTCCTTGTTTTACGCCGTTCCCCCCACGTATTGCTTACCAAATCATTCCACTTATTCTTTGGCGACGATTATGTTTCCCCGGCCTTTCTTTATCTTCTTGATTAAGCCTTGGCTCTCGAGAACGTCTAAGTCGAGGCTGACTTTCGCCTCGCTGTAATCAACTTGCTTCCGCAATTCCTTCTGCGTCAAACTGCCGCCCGCACCCTTGATTTTTTCAAGCAGTTCCCGCTGCTCGCGCGTCAACACAACCTGCTTTTCCTTCACAATCTCTTCAACTTCACGCCGCGCTTTCTTCCGCGCCTTCATCCGCGCCTCGATTTTCGCTTGTTTTTTGAAGTTGGTGAAAAACAACGCGGTTGCTGTTATTGCTGCGATTGCGAGCGCTGTGATGGCGAGGAGTGCAAGGATTTCGTTTTGCGTTGGTGGCGCGGCAACTGTTTTTTCTTCTGCGAGGGTTTCGTTCAACGCGCTTGGCAAGCTTAACGAGGTTGCGGTTTCGTTTAATTCCTCGACCCCGATTTCGACGTCTATCATCACTAAATCGATTCGAAACTCGCCTTCGCTTGCGACCAACGCGTCTGCGCTCGTGCTCGCGTTTTCGAAAACCGCGGTAATCTCGTAGTATCCCGGCGTCACGTTGAAATAGTATTCGCCGCGCGTCGCTACCATCGTCTGGCGGGGCGTAGAGTTTATTTCAACCAGTGCTTTCGGCAAGGCGTTGAGGTTCGCGTCGTAGACCATGCCGCGCAAAACAGTTGCTTGCGTGAATGTCTGAAGGAGGAACAACGCGATGACGAAGAACGCGATTGTTTTCACGAAGAAATTCTTTTAGCGTCATGAAATAAAAAACCACTGTTTTCTTCAACTAAAAACAGTTTTTTTTGGAGGCAACTGGGGCAGCGTAAAGCTTTGTTTCCCGAAAAAAAGGCGCGGTAAAGCTTCTTTCAACCGCACGTCCGAAAGAGTTTTTTTAAACAATCGTTTTCCTTAACCTCGTCAAACCAAATCAATTTTTTTGATTTATTTTATTTTGTTTGGTTTTTTTTGGGTTTTTTTGTTTTAGAGTTTTGGTTTTAGTTTTTTTGTTTTAGGTTTTGGTTTCAGGAGGAAAAGGCGCGAGTGGAAAAAGTGGAGGTGAAGAAAAAAATGAAGAAAACGATTCAGGAAAAAAGAAAATCGGTTAGAGTTGAAGCTGAAGCAATTGCGGCATTCCGTTTCGGAGTCGTCGCGTTATTGTTTCTCGGGCTTTTAGCAGCGAACGCGAATGCGGTGCGGCCCACGAGTACGCCAAGCATTCAAAAGACTGCATCAAGCGAAATTGGTGAGACGCAAACCATTGAAACAATTGATGAAGAGTCTATCTTAGCAGGACCAGAGTTGAAGTCTAAGCTAAAACCGCTGTTCAAGATTCAAGCGGTTCAAACGCTTAGAGAGCATTTCAAACTCCAAGTTTGCGGAGTGAATGGCGAAACTTACGACACTCCTGTTCTCGCGCAGCAAGCAGGCGTTGCAGTAAAGTACGTCGGCCCGTGCTTGGGAGGAAAGCAAGAGAAAGCGCGCGAAAAAAAGTGTTGGTTCTTAGCGAGTGAAGACGCGCGCGAAGCTTGCTTGAAAAAAGAGTACGGTCTCAAGCGGGTGAGCGAGAGACGCAGGGCGTGCTTGGAATTGGTTGACGAACAACAGAAAACTGATTGCCTAGCATCATTGAAGCAGGCGATAAAGGGTTACTTCAACAACGCTTTCAAACGCTTTTTAGCCGCGCTGGACGCATTGCAAGCAAAGTTCGAACGCGAAGGGCTTGATACTGCAATAATAATAGAAATGCGTGCTTTCGTTGAAGAAAAACGCAGCGAGTTCTTGAATGCGACAACGCCGGAAGAAAGAAAAGCGATTCTGCAAGAAACCAATGAAAAGTGGCGTGAGTTCAAACAACAAGTACTCGAAATCTTGCACAAGCATTTGGTTGACAAGGCTCTCGAACGCGCTGTAAACGCTTTAAACAAAATAAAGACGACGCGCGACGAACTTGCTGGGAAAGGTTACAATGTCACGTCCCTTGACGCGCAGATTACGGTCGTCGAACAAAAGATTGCTGCTGCAAACGAGACGGGGTTAGGCTTCAAGGAACAAATGCGTAGGTTGCTTGAAGTCAAAAAGTCTCTAGTGCAGGCTAGGAAAATAATTCACGCGATTTTGAACAGGCAGCCGGTGCCTACCCTAGAGACAATACCAACAGCGAACCCGCCGTTGACGACAATCCCTTCAACGCCAGCGTCAACAATACTCCCAACGCCAGCAGCGACTCCAATAACAACTTGAGTTGAAACTCGAGTTCAACGTTTAACAATAACCTTTACCTTTATTAATCGCGCATGGTTTAATAACTCAATTTTAATTAAACGAAAATTAATTAGACGAAAACGCGAATAAAAAAACACAAGAAAACACGAAAAAAGTTGAGAACACGAAAAAACGTTGAACGAAATAAACGGAGTAATTGAGGAGGTCGACTGTCAATGAAAAATTTGTTGATGAAAAATTTTTTTCTCGTTTCCGTTGTATTAGCGTTAACTGCGCTAGCGTTGTTCGGCTGCGTTCAAAAAACACCTCAGTCGCCTCAAACAACTGCGGCTGCGACGGCCACTATAGCAGCGACGACCAGCATCGAAGTTGATTCTTTGCTTGATTCTTTCGACGCTTCACTCAACGAAGCATCGAGCGCGGGCAGCGAAGCCGACACTATACCAAACGAGTTCGACGCTAGCTTGTTAAACGAATCATGAAAAACAATTTTTTTTGTTCTAGAAAATAAAAAAATTTTTAGGAATTTTAGGAATGCGTGAAAGCGAAAAAAGGTGAGTATAAAAATGAGTGTAAGATTTGCAAGATTGAAGGCGGGTTTAAGTGGTTTAAGCAAGGTTTTCTTAATTGTTTTCCTCGCAATGCTGTTATTCTTAACGCCGGTTGCGTTAGCAGCACAAAACGAGAACCTTAAGCCAAGCGGGTTGAAGAACGCGCCTGCCCGCACGGTTAACTACGTTCGCGTGCTGTACCACGCGCGTGGAGCAGCGATTACAAGCGACGGCAGCGAGTTTCACGCAATGGCTGCTCACGGTAGGCTGGTTAAAGTGATTCCTTTTGAAACGCTTCAACAAATAAAGAATGGTGCTTTAAACTGTACTGGCAGCGATTGCCTTGCGCAGTACGGTGTTGAAAAAGCGCTTGGCTTGGTTCGCTTCGGCGAGATTCTTGCAAGCAGCGGCGGTGAAAAGTATTGGTTTGTCGGTTCTTACGATGACTCAACTAAAACAGTTACAGGCTCTCTTTATTCTGGAAAGTATACGCTTGCTTGCTTTAGGGCAGACCCTTCTTGCACAGCCGTCATAGTGGGAACAGCTACGGCAACTATTTACGAGAATTATGAAGGCATTCCGCATTTTGTTGTCGGCAAAATCGATTTTACGGGCGGAAAGTACGCTGGAAAATCCTTTAATTTCATGCTTCACGGTTGGAGGAGCGTTAAAGGAATACAAGTTCCAGCATTAGAAACAACCACTTAAAACACTGAAAACAAACTACTTGAACCCACCCTCAAAACCCCTTTCCCTTCTCTTTTCCCCTTTCTTCTTCTTTTTTTCTCTTTCTCCCCCATCCTCTTCGTCTTTTTCTTTTCTTGTTTTTTTCTTTTCTTTTTTTTGTTTTATTCTAAGTTGTTCGGTAAGGCAGTAAAGTTTAAAAGTCGTTTTGTTCTTTAAATTTTTTTTTCTTTCACCGTTTTTTTGAGGGGTCGTTTTTTTTTGGCTTCACCGTTTCTAAACGTGGATTCCGACGCGAGCGTTTGGCGTGCTGCCAGCGAGATTGCTAGCGGCGCTTGCGTTGGATGGTGGGTTTTGGACCAGAATCACGCGTTTTTTTCTGAAGACGGCCCTTACTTTGGAGTTGTTCACGGAGACTTAATAATTCAAGACGATGTCGTTGCTTTGAATTTCGGAATCGATACTGGCGAAAGACACGAGGTTTACAGTTTCAAGTTTTCCGGTTTTGAAGCGAAACTCGTTTTTGAAGACGGGGGTTTGCGTGCCGAGAAAGCTTTTAAAATCGCTCTTGAATTGCTTTACCACTTTCCTGAAAAAACGCTTAAACTAAAACTACTTAAAGCGTTGGAGAGAGAGTTAACCGCGTTCAACAACGGAAACAATTTCAGCAAACGCTTGTTGTGGAACAAAATCTAGTTTTTTTAACTGTTTTAACCTGTTTTAACTGTCAATGTTTCGATTAACTTGTTTTCTTTCGCCTTATTTTCCTTTCCGTGATTCGCTTGCTTCGAAAAACCTTACGGCTTCATCATAATCTCTTTTAGTGAATTCCGGCCAGAGTTTCTTAGAGAAATAAAGTTCAGAGTATTCGGTTTGCCATGGCAGAAAGCCACTTAAACGCTGTTCGTTGCCTGTGCGAATAACTAAGTCAGGAGATTCACGGTAGTACAAGCGTTCTTCAAACGCTTGCTGCGTTAATTCGCTTTCTTTAATTTTTCCATTCTTCAAGTCGAGGGCAATACTTTTCGCTGCGTTGAATAATTCGTCGCGCCCGCTGTAAGCAACACCGAAACTCAATAACCGGTCTTCGTTTACAGCAGTTTTTTCCTCGAGTACGCGCATGCGCGAGGCGACGCTTGCCGGCAAGAGTTCCCTGCGCCCGAAAAAAGTGACGCGCACGCCCTCCTCGAAGAGCTTTTTCGAGTTTATTGCTTCATCAATGTTTTTCGCCATTAGTTGAAACAAGATTTTGAGTTCTACTTCGCTGCGTTTTTTGAAGTTGTCGAGTGAAAGAGCCCAAAAAGTCAAGGAATGCACGTCTCTCGCCCATTCTATTGTCTCGCGTACTTTCTGAAAGCCTTTAACGTAAGCTTGATAACCGCTCACGCCTATTTTTCTGCCGAACCTGCGGTTTCCGTCCGGGATTATTGCGAGCCGCTCCAGTTTGCGAACCATTCTGGAAAACCCATTCAAAAAATTAATGCAAGAGAATTTAATTAATGCATTGCTTTTAACTTTTATTCCTGGCGAGGCTGGCGGAATGCGTTTAGTGAAAGTTTTTGCGGAAAACAAGGCATGGAAACGAAAGCGTTTTTTGTTTAAAGCTCGAATAGCTTCTGGTTTGGAAAAAGTTTTTGGAATAATGTTCTCGCGCCCGCCCTTCACTCCCTTAGTGATTGAATTCGGCGTAGAAGCGCGAGCGTTGAACGCGCTTCACTCCCTCTTTTGCCCTCGCTTCGATGTGGTTTTCCTCGACTCACGTAAGCGCGTCGTCGACGTCGCGCGGCAAGTCAAACCGTTTTCTTTTTCCATTGTCTCGCGGATTCCATGCAAGTTCGCTTTCGAGTTGCCTGCCGGTAGCGCGCGCCAGCTGCGCATGCGTAAGGGATTAAAACTCTCGTGGCGTTAGCATTTAACAAACTTTAACAAACAATTTTTCAACAAACAACAACTCGATAAACAAATTTTAATAAACAATTCGTCAAACACTATCAAAATTTTTAGTGTGGGGGTTGCTTATTGTCTAAAGCCTTAGGTTGGATGATTACGAAAGCCGACGCAGCTGGTTACTCGCTTCCAGAACGCGGAACGAGTTTTTCACGCGAGCACGAAAAACTCTTAGAGCTTTTGTTGAAAGAATATTTGAGTGAGTCGCCTGAACCAAGCGGTGACGCGGCCCGAGTTCAAACGCGTTTGAAGGCTATTCTAGCGCGGTTGAGCGAAGAATACGGCGTGGAAGTAGAGAAAAACGCTGGCGCAGCGATTCTCGATGCAGCGTTCAAAAACGTTTACGGTTTTGGAGTCTTCGACTATCTTTTGGCTGACGACGAGCTTGAAGAAATCAGTGTTGTCGGCGTGAACAAGCCAATCTACGTTTTCCACAAGACGCGCGGTTGGCTTAAGACGAACTGTGTTTTGACTAGCGAAGCCTTCGCTGTTAACACAATAAACAAGATGGCTCGCGCGCTTGGACGCAGGATAACTTACCAAAACCCGAGATTGAACGCCGTGCTTCCGAACGGAGCGCGTTTACACGCGTGCATCTCACCCCTCACGCTGAACGGTGTCGAGCTTACGCTCCGCAAATTCCGCGAAAAACCTTTCACAATCCTTGACTTGATTAGTTTTCAAACGCTTGACGCGAATCTCGCGGCATTCTTGTGGTTGGCCGCATACGCGGACTCCTCAATTCTAATCGCTGGCAACACTGGAAGCGGAAAAACAACTTTCCTCAACGCGCTTTTCTCATTCATTCCGCTTTCAGACCGCGTGGTAGTAACTGAAGAAACACCTGAAATCCGCATTCCTCACGAGCATCAAGTGCGAATCGTCGCGAACGAGGAACTCGACATTCCACTGCGCGCTATAGTGAAAGACACGCTGCGCATGCGTCCAGACCGCGTAATAATCGGCGAAGTGCGCGACGCAAGCGAAGCGCAAGCGTTATTCGACTCGCTCCTCGCCGGCCAAGCGCGCGGGAGTTACGCGACCTTCCACGCCGGCTCGGCTCGGGAAGCACTCGCGCGTTTAACCGCGTTCGGCGCGCGCCCAGAAGACTTGAACGCGATAGACTTGCTCGTGATTCTCCGCCGCGCAACAGTCTACGACAAGAAAGCGAAGAAACAACGCGAAGTAAGGCGCGTTGTTGAAGTCGCGGAAGTTGTTGACGGCGAACCAGTAAAGTTGTTTGAATTCGACCAAACCGGAAATTGTTTGCGCGCTACTCGCGCTTTCTCTTCGCTGCGGTTCTTCAACAAAATCGCGTTTAATTACGGTTTCCGTAATTTCAAGGAATTCGAGAGCGAACTAGCTGCGAGAAGCAGGTTTTTGAGTAGCTTGAGTGAAAAGCAGTTGGGGTTGCTTGAATTCACGAATAAGGTTAACGATTACTTGTTTTCGCGCACAGTTGAAAACAGTTGAAAAAAATGTTTAAGGTCCTTGACGCTCTCGCGAACACGCTTCCTGAAACGCGTTTGTTTTCCCAGTCAACGTCATCGCGTTTAGGGAAAAGCTTGCTGCAGTCGAATGCCCTCGCTACGCCGGCGCGTTGGAGCACTCTATCGTTGGTTGGCGCGCTTGCCGTCGGATTGCTTGCGTTTATTCTCGCTTTGTTTTCGTTTGGCTTTCAGTTGGCGTTCGCCGCGTTTTTCGCCGCGTTCGCGTTAGCGTTTCTCGCGTTGTTGCGCGCGCCTTGGTATGCCGCGCGGGCGCGTGGCGAGTTGGTGGAACGCGACCTGGGCGTGGCGTTGCGGGCGGCGAGCATTGAATTGAATTCTGGCGCGAGTTTTGAGCGCGTGTTGCGCGAGCTTTCGAATGGTTACAGCGAGTTGAGTAACGAGTTTTCGCGCGTGCTCGCAAGCGTCGCGCGCGGCGCGGGTTTCGGTGAAGCGTTCCGCGCTGCTCGCGAGCGTGTTGATTCATTGTTGTTTAAGCGCGCGTGCGCGCAACTCGCGTTCGTTTACGAGCATGGTTTGAAGGGTGAGGGGTTGCGGAAGTTGGCTGACGAAGTGTTGTTGTTGCAGAAGACGCGGGCGCGCGAATTCAACGCTAAAGCATCTTTTTTTGGATTGCTTTTCATCGCTGTTTCGTGTATTGTGCCTGCCTTGTTTGGGGCTTACGTTATTGTTGGCTCTAGTTTCCTTGCTTTCTCGTTCGGCGCCGGCGATGTTTTCGCGGCGTTCGTGTTGTTGTTTCCTTTTTTGGATGCGGCTTTGTTGTTGTTCTTGCGGGCGAAGACGCCCAAGTTTCTTGTGAGTTGATTTGGATTGGGTTATTACAGAAAGCGTGATTCAAGAAAGAGGGCTTGGGACTCGAATCGCGTTATCGCTCTTGTTTTCGTCGTTTCGCTCGCACTCGCGTTTCTTGAATTATTATTGTTGAAGGGTGAATTGTTTTTCACAGCCCTAGTTTTTTTCGTTACGCTAGTATTTCCGCCGCTTGCAGTCTATTATTATTTCGGTTTCCTTGAATCGAAGCGCTTGCGCGAGATTGAGGACGCGTTGCCGGCCGCATTGTTGCAAGTCGCTTCTTTTCCGCGTCGGGCTAGCATGGAGAAAATAATTTCGGCGCTAGCATACAGCGATTACGGCGCTTTAAGCAGCGAATTCCGTGTCGTCGAGCGGCAAGTGAACGCTGGAATGCCGGTCGTCGAGGCTTTCGAAGAATGCGCTGCGCGCAACAACTCTGTTTTGTTGAATCGCGCGTTAAAGCTTCTCGCGAACGCTTACAAGAGTGGAGTTGATTTAAGTAACGCGTTCCGCGAAGTCGCTGATGACGCGCTTGAGTTGCAGGCGATTTCGAAGGAAGCGCGTTCTGCTTTCGCGCTGCAAAAGTATACTTTGCTAGCCGGCGGGATTCTTGTGCCAGTCACGCTAGGATTGCTGTTGAACGTGGTGTCTGGCTTGAATGCAGCTGGGCTTGAAGAGTTTACTGGAACAAGCGCTGCCGCGCGCGACGCGCTTTCAGCAGCGATTTTGTTGGGAAACCAGGTTTACTTGACTATTTTTGCTGTTGCAGCAAGCGCTTTCATCGCTTCAAGCGAGGGAGACTTGAAGAAGACTGCGCTTTACGCTGCTTTTCTTTTGCCCGCGTCGCTGTTGTTGTTCAACATCGTGAAAAGCGCGGTAATACTATAGTAGGCTACAATACTATAGCAGAATACTATAGTAATTAGTAATACTATAGTTAGTACTCTGCCTGAAATTGTTTTACAGAGTATTCAACTAACTAGTTTTTGGATTTTGAAAACGACTTTACAGGAAATAATTAAGAAAAACAGAAATTACTTGAATGGCGTCAACCATTAAGTTCAACTTCTTCACTAATCGAATAACCCTACCAACAACACCAACAGCAGATTTAATAAATATAAAAAGATTACTTTAAAGTTAACAGAATCATAAACGCGATTCAAAATCATAAAACGTAAACGTAATATAAACCCGTTTCCTAAGAAATGCGCTCATGCCTCGGGGTGGTTTTACTTGATTATAAAAATAAATGAAATCGAGAAACTCAAAGTCAAGAATCCAGTCATCATTGAAGGTTTTCCTGGAATTGGAATGGTCGGCACGATAAGCGCTTCCTACCTAGCAGAAAAACTCGGAATGAAGCTAGTCGGCTACCTCGCCAGCTCGCACTTTCCTCCAATCAGCGCGATTCACGACTACAAACCAGTCTCGCCAGCCAGAATTTACGCGAGCGAAAAATACGATTTGATTGTGTTGTTCAGCGAATTCATCATTCCCTCCGAAGTCATTTACGCTTTAAGCGAAAAAATAATTGATTGGGCGCGCGAGAAAAAAGCGAAAATGATTTACTCGCTTGCGGCCATAGCAGTGCCGGAACCAAGGGAAACAATTCACGGAATCGCTAGCACGCCAGCGGTTGCCGAAACCCTAAAGAAAAAAGGCATTGACTTGATTAAAGAAGGCGCGACTCAAGGCGTGAGCGGCGTGCTCATCGCGGAATGCGCTTCGCAACAATTTCCAGCAGCGAACTTAATGGTTCAAACCGCTTCACCGCTTGACCCGCGCGCTGCAGCCAGACTCCTCGACAAGCTCTCGCAACTCATTTCAGTTCCCATTGACACCAAGCCTTTGTTGAAGGAAGGCGAGGAAGTAGAGCGAAAAATGCGTGCAGCTATCAACAAAATGAAGGAAATGCAGGCAGAGTACTCGAAACGCGAGCAAAACCCGATGTACGCCTGAAAATGCACGTTTGATTGACGATATACGCTTGAGTTATGGAAAGTAAAGAAATACTGATTCTAATACCTAATTCAACAACACTAAATCAACAACACCAAATACGATTTAAAACTAATTTCAGTTGAACAGCTTTTTTAATCCGTGTCCGCCACAATTATTTTCGCGCAGGGGTAGCAAAGCTTGGTTAAATGCGCGGGGCTTAGAACCCCGTCCCGAAGAGGGTTCGAGAGTTCAAATCTCTCCCCCTGCACTATATCCACGTCTCAGAGCGCTAGCCGATTCGGCGTTTTCGTGCAGAACGTGACGCTGAACTCTAACGTGACGCTTAACCCTATAAGACCTTGCTGAGGAAGCAAGCATCGAACTAGTTCGAAGCGCGTCAGAGTCAAAAGAATTTCGAGCATCCGTCGACCGAGCACCCCTCGAGCCTTCGCCGCTTAGTTGAAAAACGCGTGAAAAACGTGTTGGCGTCTCTAAACAAGTCGTTATACTTTCAATTTCGAAAATGCGTTTGACGCTAAAAAAAGCTTTATTCGAATCTTTTTTCTGCAACGCGCCAATCGATTGCTTTAAAGAAAGCGTTGACGTAATCAACGCGCTTGAGTCCGTAGTCGAGCATGAAAGCGTGTTCAAA